>NZ_CAJODG010000026.1 GCF_905233635.1 Selenomonas sp. AE3005
GGCAAACGTGAGGCCAAGGCAACATTAACCAAACTGCCGGAGGACATGCTGCAGGTGGACTTTGCTGAGCCGCAGCGTGCTGTGACACCGGGACAGTTCGTGGTGTTCTACGACGGTGATGTGCTGGTGGGGGGCGCCAGAATTGAAAAGGCGCTCTGAGATTTTCCTTGCCTTTTGGCCTGTGACGCGCTATAATAACTAACAAAGCAGACGAGAGCTGCTCAAGGACAAGCAAATACATTGCCTTTTTAAAATGCGTACCGCGATACGCATAAGAGGAGCCTGTTAGTTTTATATCTGGCATAGCTGTAAGTTTAAGTAAACTGGAGCTTTCTTATGCATACGCATAGGAAAGCTCTTTTTTGGTATATGCAAGGTTTTTTAAAAGACAATGGATTTCTCCTTGAATGTTTATGCGAGATTAGTGTATAATTATTACTGTTAATCTGTTAAGGAGTGAATGACTTGGAGAAAAACACTTTATCCCTGCGTGGGAAGAATGTTTTGGGACTGGAGGATTTCAGCCCTGAGGAAATTCGGCTGGTGCTCGAAACGGCCAAGGAAATGAAGAACATCATCCATCGGGATATCAAGAAGGTGCCTGCCCTCCGGGGTAAATCCATTGTCACCCTGTTTTACGAACCCAGCACGCGCACGCGTACGTCCTTTGAACTGGCCGGTAAATATCTGGGGGCCGATGTGGTAAACATCACCGCTGGTTCGAGCAGTATCGTTAAGGGCGAAAGCCTGCGTGATACGCTCTACACGATTGAGGCCATGGGTGTGGACGCCATCGTTATGCGTCACAAGGCCGAAGGGGCAGCCGAGTACGCCAGCCGGGTAGTAAGCCCGGTTATCCTCAATGCCGGTGACGGTGCCCATGCACACCCGTCCCAGGGACTCCTTAACCTGTTCACCATTCAGGAACATAAGGGGCATTTAGAAGGCTTGAAGGTCGCTATCATCGGTGATGTACTCCATAGCCGCGTAGCCCGTTCCGATATCTACGGCATGCGCAAGATGGGCATGGAAGTGCATATCGCCGGCCCCAAGACCTTGCTGCCGCGATTCCTGTACGAAGAACCGGGCATTGTGGTGCACGAGCGCATTGAGGACGCCATCGCAAGTGCTGATGTCATCGAAGTCCTGCGTATTCAGCTCGAACGCATGAAGGGCGGCCTGTTCCCGACCACCAGAGAATATGCGCGGATTTTCGGCCTGAATGACAAGCGGCTGCAGCTGGCCAAGGATGATGTGCTGATTCTCCACCCGGGACCCATGAATAAAGGCTGGGAAATCTCTCCCTTTACGGCCTATGGCAAGAACTCAGCCATTCAGGAAGAAGTACAGAATGGTGTGGCCGTGCGCATGGCGCTCTTTACCTTGGTGCTGACGGGAGGAAAACAGGCATGAAACTTTTAATTAAAGACGGCCGCGTAATCAATCCGGCTGCAAATTTTGATGAAAGCGCTGATGTGCTCATTGAAGATGGGAAAATTATAAAAATCGCTAAAGGAATCCAGGACAAGGCTGACGAAGTTTATGAGGCGGACGGTAAAGTAGTGGCTCCGGGGCTGGTCGATATTCACGTACACCTGCGTGAACCGGGGCAGGAGGCCAAAGAAGATTTTGCCAGTGGTACGCAGGCAGCGGCCGCCGGCGGTTTTACGACCATCTGCACCATGCCGAACACCAAACCGGTTGTGGATACAGCAGCTTTGGTACGCAGCTTGAAACAGCGTGCTGCTGACGTGGGCGTAGTCAATGTGGAAATTATCGGCGCTGTGACCAAGGAACAGGCCGGCGCGGAACTGGCTGAAATGGGCGATATGATTGACGCTGGTGCGGTAGCTTTCTCTGACGACGGCCATTTTGACAGCAACGCCAAGGTGCTGCTGAATGCTTATGACTATCTGCACACTTTCGACAAGGTCATCATCAATCATGAGGAAGAGCCGACACTGGTGGAAGATGGTGTGATGAACGAAGGCCACCGCAGTGCCATGCTGGGGCTTAAGGGACGCCCGTCAGTCGCAGAAGATATTGCGGTGGCCCGTGATATCCTGCTGGCTGAGTACGCCGACGCCCGGGTGCATGTGGCCCATATCAGTACGGCCCGTTCTGTAGACCTGGTACGTCAGGCCAAGAAACGCGGTGTCAAGGTGACGGCTGAGGCTACGCCGCAGCACCTGACAATGACGGAAGAGTGTGTGAACCTTTTTGACACGTCAACGAAAATCAATCCGCCCCTGCGCGCGCAGAAGGACTGTGAGGCTATTCTGGCAGGGCTGAAGGACGGCACTATCGATGCCATTGTCACTGACCACAGCCCGCATGCCCAGGAAGAAAAGGACAGGGAGTACATTTACGCTCCGAGTGGATTCCCCGGTCTGGAAACGTCTTTGGGCGTTATGCTGACGGATTTATATCATGCCGGCAAGCTGGAACTGTCCACGCTTATCTCCAAGATGAGCTATGAACCGGCCAAGGTGCTGGGACTGACCGCCGGTACGCTGACAGAAGGCGCCACTGCTGATGTGACGGTTATTGACCCGGAACTGGAGTGGCAGGTCGATGAAAAGAAATTTTATACGAAAGGCAGTCACAGTCCTTTCGCCGGGCGCAAACTCAAAGGCAAGGCTGTACTGACTGTGGTGAAGGGCCAAATCGTCATGCAGGACGGCGAAGTTTTGACCAACGACTAATATACTAATGAGGTGTTTACATGAAGGGTAAATTGATCCTAGAGGACGGCAGTGTTTTTTATGGCCAGCTGTTAAATGACAGCCGTGCCACTGGCGAAGTTGTCTTTAATACCAGTATGACAGGTTATCAGGAAAGTCTGACGGACCCCTCGTACTGTCGCCAGATTCTGACGCTAACTTATCCCTTGGTGGGCAACTACGGCATTGCTGATGTGTTCATGCAGTCCCGTAAGGCCTTTGTGGGCGGTTTCGTCATCGGCGAGCTGTGCACCGAGGGCAGCAACTGGCATTATGAGGAAAGTCTGGCCGAGTTTTTGACACGTCAGAATATCCCCTGCCTCTATGATGTGGATACCCGGGCTGTAACCCAGAAAATTCGCTCTGCCGGCACCATGAAGGGCATTATTGTCCCCGAGGATGCCAGCCAGGCGGAAATTGATAAACTGCTGGCTGTGCCTATCAAAACCGATGTGGTTATGGAAGTTACCACGCCGGAGACCTATACCATGGAATCCGAGAGCGAAAATGCGCCGCTGGTCGTGGCTATGGACTTTGGCGTCAAGCAGAATATCCTGAACTCCCTGCACAATCTGGGCTGCAGGCTGCAGGTGGTATCGGCAGCGACCAAGGCCGAGGACATTCTAGCGATGAATCCGGACGGGATTTTCCTCTCCAACGGCCCCGGTGACCCGGCCGATGTACCGGAAATCGTGGCGGAAATCAAAAAGCTCATCGGCAAAAAGCCTATCTTCGGCATTTGCCTGGGCCATCAGCTCATTGCCCGGGCTTTGGGGGCAAAAACCTACAAGCTGAAATTTGGCCACCGCGGTTCCAACCAGCCGGTGAAAAATCTCTTAACCGGCAAGGTGCAGATTTCCTCGCAGAACCACGGTTATGCGGTGGATGAGGAATCCCTGCAGGGCCTGCCGCTTGAAGTTACTCATGTAAACGTCAATGACGGTACGGTGGAGGGCATGCGCCATAAAGAATTGCCGCTGTTCTCCGTGCAGTATCATCCTGAGGCCTCACCGGGACCGGATGATAATATGTACCTGTTTGATGAATTTTGGACGATGTTGAAGGGAGAAAAATAATGCCCAAGAAGGAAAATCTTAACAAAGTAATGGTCATTGGTTCGGGCCCTATCATCATCGGCCAGGCGGCAGAGTTTGACTATGCCGGTTCTCAGGCCTGCCGTGCTTTAAAAGAAGAAGGGCTGGAAGTTGTACTGGTAAACTCCAACCCGGCTACCATTATGACAGACACGCATATTGCTGACCGGGTATATATCGAGCCGCTTACCCCGGAATTTTTGGAAGAAATCATCGCCAAGGAGCGCCCGGACGGCCTGCTGGCCACTCTGGGCGGTCAGGCCGGCCTTAACCTGGCCGTGCAGCTCGCTGAGCGCGGTGTGCTGGAAAAATATAATGTAGAACTCTTAGGTACGCCGTTAAAGGCTATCGAACAGGCCGAGGACCGGGAACTCTTCAAGGAAACCATGGAAAAACTCGGTGAACCCATCCCTGAAAGCACCATTGTGGAAGATGTGCCCAGCGCCGTGGATTTTGCCAATGAAATCGGCTACCCGGTAATTGTGCGCCCAGCCTACACTATGGGCGGCACCGGCGGCGGTATCGCTGAGAATGAAGAAGAACTCATTGATATCGTCATCAAGGGGCTGAATTACTCCTTGATTGGCCAGGTGCTTATCGAGCGCAGCGTGGCCGGCTGGAAGGAAATCGAATACGAAGTTATGCGCGACGGCAATGATAACTGTATCACCGTCTGCAACATGGAAAACTTTGACCCTGTCGGCGTGCACACCGGTGACTCCATCGTTGTGGCACCGTCCCAGACATTGACTGACCATGAGTATCAAATGCTCAGAAGTGCCTCCTTGCGGATAATCCGCGAACTCGGCATTGAAGGCGGCTGCAACGCGCAGTATGCACTGGACCCCAAGAGCAATAAATACTATGTTATCGAAGTAAATCCCCGTGTGAGCCGTTCTTCGGCATTGGCCTCCAAGGCTACGGGTTACCCCATCGCCAAGGTATCGGCCAAAATTGCCATCGGCTATACGCTGGATGAAATCACCAATGCCGTTACCCAAAAGACCAAGGCTTGCTTTGAGCCGGCCCTGGACTACTGCGTGGTGAAATTCCCCCGTTGGCCCTTTGATAAGTTCGTTTATGCCGATAAGACTTTGGGTACGCAGATGAAGGCCACCGGTGAGGTCATGAGCATTGACCGTCACTTTGAAGGGGCGCTTTTAAAAGCCCTGCGTTCGCTCGAAATCGGTGTTAACCGCCTGCACATGAACAAGATGGACGCCTGGGATGACGCACGCATTAAGAAAAATCTCCAGCGTATCAACGATGAACGCATTTTTGTCATGGCTGAGGCCCTGCGCCGCGGCGTCGCGACAGTGGACGAAATCCATGCTATTACCAAGGTTGACAAGTGGTTTATCAACAAGCTTAAAAACATTACGGATATTGAAAATAAGCTGGCGCAGGAACCGCTGACCCCGAGCCTTATGCAGAATGCTAAACGCGTGGGCTTGTCCGATGTGTCCATTGCCGAAATCACGGGCAAGAGCATGGACGAAATCCGTACCACGCGCAAGAGCATGGGCATTATGCCCTGCTACAAGATGGTAGATACCTGCGCAGCTGAGTTTGAGGCAGCTACGCCGTACTACTATTCGACCTTCCGCGCTCAGCAGGATGAGGTGCAGGTATCCACTAAGCGCAAGGTGATTGTTCTTGGTTCCGGTCCTATCCGTATCGGGCAGGGCGTGGAATTTGACTACTGTTCGGTACATTCCGTCTGGGCGTTGAAGGAAATGGGCATTGAGGCCATCATCATCAACAATAACCCGGAAACTGTATCCACGGACTTTGACATCTCTGACAGACTCTATTTCGAGCCGCTGACCACGGAAGATGTACTCAACATCATCGACAAGGAAAAGCCCGAAGGCGTTATCGTCCAGTTTGGCGGCCAGACCGCTATAAACCTGGCTGCGTCCCTGCAAAAAGCCGGCGTAAAGGTATTTGGTACCTCTGTTGACGATATCGACAGGGCCGAGGACAGGGAACGCTTTGACGAAGTACTGACGCAGACGCAGATTCCCCGGCCGCGCGGCCTCAGCGTCACCAACCTCGAAGACGCCATCAGCGGTGCTGCAGACATCGGCTATCCGGTCATGGTGCGTCCTTCCTATGTACTGGGCGGCCGGGCTATGGAAATTGTCTACAATGAGGCCGAGCTGCGTGACTATATGAGCCGGGCGGTAAAGGTTACGCCTGACCATCCGGTACTGGTGGACCGTTACATGCAGGGCACGGAAGTGGAAGTTGATGCTATCTCCGATGGCATGGACGTGCTGATTCCAGGCATTATGGAACACGTAGAGCGCGCTGGCGTGCACTCCGGTGACAGTATCGCCGTGTATCCGCCGCAGACGCTGCCCTCCAAGGTGCTTTACACCATTATTGATTACACCAAGCGCCTGGCTGTGGCTCTTCATGTCAAAGGCCTGCTGAACATTCAGTTCGTAGTGGTCAATGATGAAGTTTATATCATCGAAGTGAACCCCCGTTCCAGCCGTACGGTGCCGTTCCTGTCCAAGGTTACGGACACCAAGATGGTGAACCTGGCTACCCGGATTGCTCTCGGTGCGTCGCTCAAAGAAGTCAGCGACCGCACGGGGCTCGTACCGCCGAAACCATATGTGGCTGTTAAGGCGCCGGTATTCTCCTTCGCCAAAATGACGGACGTGGATATCGCCCTCGGCCCGGAAATGAAGTCCACGGGCGAAGTCATGGGCATTGACTATCACTATGCCCGCGCCCTGTACAAGGCCATTGTCGGCTCCGGTATCAACGTGCCCACTAAGGGCTGCGTCCTCTTTACGGTAGCAGATAAGGATAAAGAAGAAATGAAACAGCTGGCCAAGGCTTTTGCCGAACTTGACTTCAACATCGCTGCTACGGAAGGTACGGCCAAGGCTATCGCCTCCATGGGTATCGATGTGGAGGTCGTGGGCAAGGTGCATGAGCGCAGCTCCGATATCATCGAAAAGATTAAGACGGGCAAGATTCACATGGTCATCAACACCTTGACGCAGGGCAAGCACTCTATGAAGGACGGTTTCAAGATTCGCCGGGCGACCGTGGAACACGGCATCGCCTGCCTGACGTCCCTCGATACTGCCTGGGAGGTTATGCGCGTCCTGTCCTTCATGCGCGAGCGCCGTCTTGTATATTCCCTCGCTATTCAGGACTATGTGGGCGGAGGTGACGACCTTGCCTAAGGTGGACGCCGCAGGCGTTATCATCACCCAGCAGGAACTAATAAAAGACGTATGGCGTATGGAAGTTGAGGCCCGGGAAATTGCCCGGGAGGCGGAGCCGGGGCAGTTCGTTCAGCTGCAAGTGCCGGATGGAGCCTTTACCCTGCGCCGTCCGGTGGGCATTGCGGAAGTGAACCTGCAAACAGGCAGCGTGGCCTTTATCTACCGTGTAGTGGGCAAGGGGACAAAAAAACTCTCCAGCCTGCAGCCCGGAGAGGGGATAAATATCCTTGGCCCGCTCGGACACGGTTTTAGCCTGCAGGCCAAACGGCCGCTGCTCGTGGGCGGCGGCATGGGGCTTTCGCCCCTGCTGTTCTGTGCCACGGCCTTTGCCGGAAAAGCTGACGTCCTGATGGGCGGCCGCACGCAGCGTGAGCTGTTTTGGGAAGATATTTATGCACCGCATGTACAGAGTGTATATTGCACGACAGATGATGGCTTATACGGCGAGAAAGGTTTTGTCACATCGGTATTGCCCAAGCTGTTGCAGGCAAACGATTATGATTTAGTCCTGGTCTGCGGCCCGGAAGTTATGATGAAAGCCGTGGCAAAAATCGCCAGTGACCATAACATTCCCTGTCAGGTGTCACTTGAAAAGCGCATGGGCTGCGGCCTGGGAGCCTGCTTGTCCTGTTCTATTGATACCACCAGTGGCCAGCGGAAAAAAGTCTGTAAGGACGGTCCGGTGTTTTGGGCGGAGGAGGTGTTTGACCTGTCATGAGTAAGGATATTGACATGCAGGATAAGCGCCTGCACACCTCCATTGCCGGGATATATATGAATACGCCGGTACTGACCGCCTCCGGCACCTTCGGTTTTGGTGAAGAATTTGCCGACTTTGTTGACTTGTCACGCCTCGGCGGTGTGATGGTCAAAGGCACTACCTTAAAACCACGCCGGGGCAATGACGGCGTGCGTATTACGGAAACACCTAAGGGCATGCTTAACTGTATTGGGCTGGAAAATCCCGGCGTGGAAATTTTCTTGCAGGAAACACTCCCCCGTATCGCGAAATATGACATGAATGTAATTGTCAACATCTCCGGCAGCACGGTGGAAGAGTACGGTATATTGGCAGAAATGCTCGATGTGCCGGAAGTGGCGGCCATTGAACTCAATGTGTCCTGCCCCAATGTCAAAGAGGGCGGCATTGTCTTTGGCACGGACCCCAAGGCTGCAGCAGCGGTGGTCAGAGAGGCCAAGGCGCATACGCAAAAGCCCGTTATTTTGAAACTTTCGCCCAACGTGACGGATATTGTCACCATGGCCAAGGCCGTAGAGGCGGCTGGAGCTGATGTGATATCCCTCATCAACACCCTGCTGGGCATGGAGATAAATATCCATAGCCGCAAGCCAACCCTGGGCAACATTACCGGCGGCCTGTCCGGCCCCTGCATAAAGCCTGTGGCTTTGCGGATGGTATACCAGGTGGCCAAGGCCGTGCAGGTGCCCATAATTGGCATGGGCGGTATCAGTACCTGGGAAGATGCGGCGGAGTTCCTGCTGGCTGGTGCCAGTGCGGTGGCCGTAGGCACGGCGAATTTCAACGACCCGGCCGTGACCATGAAGATTTGCGACGGGCTCAATGATTACCTGGCCCGGCAGCGCATTGAAAGTGTACAGGAGATTGTTGGCGCCGTAGAAATTTAACCAATTATATTTACAACAGACTTAGGAGGCCCGGTTATGGCAGACGAACGGTTAATTGCAGCTCTGGATTTTCATACCATGGAGGACGTGCAAAAACTGGTAGCAGAATTAGGGGACAGCGTTTCCTATTACAAAGTAGGTATGGAATTATTCTATAGTGTCGGAGCGCCTGTAGTAACCTGGCTGCGGCAGCAGGGCAAGGATGTCTTTTTGGACTTGAAACTCCATGACATACCCAATACTGCGGCCGGTGGTATCTGCTCCTTAATGCGCCTGGGTGCGACCATGCTCAACGTCCATGCCAGCGGCGGCTATACCATGATGAAAACCGCGGCGGACAGAATGCATGCGGATGCTGACAAATTAGGCATAAAATGTCCTAAACTCATCGCTGTAACTGTCCTGACCAGCATCAATCAGGAGGATTGGGAAGGTCTGGGGCAGGCCATACAGATTAAGAGTGCGGTGGTGCGCTATGCCAAACTGGCCAAGAAAGCCGGACTCGATGGGGTAGTGGCCTCCGCGCAGGAAGCTGCCCTAATTCGTGAGGCCTGCGGTGATGATTTCCTCATCGTCACTCCGGGAATCCGACCGGCTGGCAGTGATACCAACGACCAAAGCCGGGTAGTAACCCCGGCTGAGGCTCTCAGCAACGGTGCCAGCCACTTGGTGGTAGGGCGTCCCATTTACGCCGCAGACAATCCTGTACTGGCTGCTGAAAATATTATCAAAGAAATGGAGAATGTAAAATAAATATGACAGAACAAGAAGTTAAAGAACTGCTTATCAAGACCAATGCCATTATGAACGGTCACTTCCTGTTGACCTCCGGCTTGCACAGCCCGCACTACGTGGAAAAATTCAATGTCCTGCAGCAGCCGAAATACACGGAAAAACTCTGCCAGGCCATGGCCGAAAAATTTAAGGACGCCAACATTGAAACCGTAGTGGGCCCCGTGACCGGCGGCATTCTGCTTGCACATGAAACCGGCAAGGCCCTGGGCACCAGAGCCATATTTACCGAACGCGTTGACGGTAAAATGACCTTCCGCCGCGGCTTTTCCCTGCATGAAGGAGAACGCTGCCTGATTGTGGAAGATATTGTCACTACCGGCGGCTCTATTAAGGAAGTCATTGAAGTTGTAAAAGCCCACGGCGGTATCCCCGTAGCTGTCAGCATGCTCGTAGACCGCAGCGGCGGCAAAGCAAACTTCGGCGACGTCCCCTGCACCGCCCTCCTGCACATGGACGTAGAAACATACAAACCGGATGAATGCCCCCTGTGTAAGCAGGGAATCCCCATGACCAAGCGGGGGAGTACGGGCAAGAAATAATAATATAAGAACTATGTAAGACTGTGAAGAATCAAAAAGATTTTTCACAGTCTTTTGTACTATATAAAATTTTAATAAAAATGCTGTATTACAAAATTGGGGTGCAAAATTAGTGATGGTGTAATCGTTGCTCATAGTACCGCTATTAAGTAAACACCTTTGGTAGTGAGGGAAGAAGTGGTAGATTTTATCCACTGTATAGTGTAAAATAACTATTATGGATATAGGATATGTATTTGGTGATGGCATAAAATTGAGGTGCTTAGGATGATATGTGTAAGAATAATGGGTGGACAAGGAAATCAGATGTTTCAGTATGCTTTGGGGAGATATTTATCTTTGAAGAATAAATGTCAGCTGGAATATGATATGTCATATTTTTCTGAAAAAAATGCTAGAGTCTTTGTGCTGGATAATTTTGAAACAGTGGGTAAAGTTACGAATAAAATGTGGGTTAAAGTCTACCAACATTTACCATTTGGTAGAAAACTTTATGAGAAATTGTTGCCGATTTTTTATGAAAAAGGAAGCTGGTTTCATGAAGATGTAAAAAATATACGAAAAAAAGATGCTTGGTTAGAGGGGTATTGGGCTAGTCCAAAGTATTTTGCAGAAATTAAGGATGTTTTGTTGAATGACTTTACTTGCAAAGTAAAACTTTCTCCAAATACGGTAGCTTGGCAGAACAAAATAATTAATGATAGTTTACCAACTGTTTCAATACATATACGGCGAGGAGATTATGTAAATTCAGTTATTAATCAACAGATTTTTAAAGCATTACCTTTATCATATTATTATTGTTGTTTAAATGAATTACGAAAGAAGTTTGGAAACTTGAGTATTTATGTATTCTCTAATGATATGGAATGGGTGCAGGAAAATATGGATTTTGACGATGCTCATGTGCAGTTTGTAACTGGTAATGATGAAGATCATGGATTTGAGGACATGATTCTTATGTGGAACTGTGATCACCATATAATTGCAAATAGTACTTTTAGTTGGTGGGGGGCATATCTAGCATCTGGGGCGGGGGAAGTGTATGCTCCAAATGATTGGTATTTATGTAAAGGCGATGCTTATGATATACGCGATTTATACCCAGATGAATGGAAAATAGTAAGGGTTGATTAATATGATAGCAAATTTTTAATAGGTAAAAGTGTTGTTGTGAAAAGTTGGTTGTAATACTGTAAAATTATTGATAATGTTTATATAAACTGACTATTAGTTTGCTGATTTAAGTGATAATCTAAAAAAGAGTAGGATCTCTAAAAGAATATTATATATTAAAGTAGATTGTGCTATTTAGTAAGAAATTATACATGGAGATGATATTTTATGAAGGTGATTAAAGTATCGGGATTACATAAATCAATTCTTCATCAAACGTTAGCTAGTAGAGGGATTTGGAGAAATTGTCGATTTGTGTTAAATGATTCAAATTTAAAAGAATGTGATGCGTGGTTTGTTTTTGATCCGGATTGTCTGGGGGGGGATAACAGATGTGTGTGTCCGGAAAACATGGTGTATTATATTATGGGAGAACCAGATTGTATACGTACTTATAATAAAAGGTTTATAAAGCAATTTGCAAATGTGGTTGGCATACAAAAAAAGAACTATGATGTTCCAAAGTTAATTCGTAACTATTGGGCGATGTGGTTCGTTGGGCTGTCCTTTGAAACTGGAATACAAAAAGCTAATTCTAAGTATGATTATGATAATTTATTAAATATGGATGTTCCTAAAAAAGAAAAACTCATATCGGTTGTATCCTCTAATAAAAACTTTTGTGAAGGCCATAAAAAAAGATTAGAATTTGTTGAGCGATTAAAGAGGCATTTTGGCGAAAAAATAGATGTGTATGGCAGAGGCATCAATCCTTTTGACGATAAGGCGGATGTGCTTGTTTCATATAAATATCATATTGCAATTGAAAATAATGTTCAAGATGATTACATTACAGAAAAACTATTAGATCCTTTTCTGACATATACATACCCAATATATCATGGTGCAAAAAATGTGAATGAATATTTTTGTAATAATTCATTTACTACAATTGATATTAATCAACCTGAAAAATCTATTAAAATAATTGAAGATGTTATTAATAGCGGGAAATATGAGAAGAGTCTTAAATATTTAATAGAATCTAGAGATAAAGTATTGAATGAATATAACCTGTTTGATAAGATGGCTGTGATTGCTAATCAACAAGAGTCATCTAATTACATTAAAACATACGTTGAACTTAACCCTGAAAGTTATTATAATTATAAACGCAGACTAAGAAAAAAAATAAAAAAAATATTGAACTGGTAAAAATTAAGTATATTTTATAGGAGATGTATTATTTATGAAAAAAGCATTAATTACTGGTGTTACCGGGCAGGATGGCTCTTATTTAGCGGAGCTTTTACTTGAAAAGGGCTATGACGTGCATGGCATTATTCGCCGTTCATCTATTGATTATAGGGAACGTATTGTTCACATAGAAGGGAAAACGAACTTTCATCTGCATTATGGTGATATGGGCGATTCTATGAGCTTGATGGCAGTTATTAGTACTGTGCGGCCGGATGAAATTTATAATTTGGCAGCGCAGAGTCACGTGCAGGTTTCTTTTGATGTACCAGAATTCACGGCTGATATTGACGCTACTGGTGTGTTGCGTATTTTAGAGGCAGTACGCCTTTGCGGGCTTAAGGATACCTGCCGTATTTATCAGGCATCTACATCGGAACTCTATGGCAAGGTAGAGGAAGTGCCTCAGAATGAAAAAACGCCGTTTCATCCGTATTCTCCGTATGCTGTGGCTAAGCAGTACGGTTTTTGGATAACGAAGGAGTATCGTGAGGCTTATAATATGTTCTGTTGTTCCGGTATTCTCTTTAACCATGAGTCGGAACGTCGTGGGGAAACTTTTGTAACGCGCAAGATTACACTGGCGGCGGCACGCATTGCCCAGGGCAAGCAGGAGAAATTGTACCTTGGCAATCTCGACAGTCTGCGTGACTGGGGCTATGCCAAGGATTATGTAGAATGCATGTGGTTGATTCTCCAGCATGATAAGCCAGAGGATTTTGTCATCGCAACAGGCGTACAGCATTCGGTGCGTGAATTCTGTCAGCTGGCGTTCCATCATGCTGGGATTGAACTGGAATTCACGGGCGAAGGCATGGAGGAAAAGGGCATCGACAAGGCTACGGGCAAGGTGGTCGTTGAGGTTAGCCCGGACTTCTATCGTCCCACCGATGTAGTAAATCTGTGGGGCGACCCGACAAAAGCCAAGAAAGAACTTGGCTGGAATCCGACCAAGACCACCTTTGAACAGCTGGTGGAAATCATGGTCAAGCATGACATGGAGAAGGTTGCGGCAGAGCGATTAAAGGAACATGTTAATCTGGCGGAGTTTTTGGAAAAGGGCATTATAAAATGACGAGTCAATTTTGACTCGTCATGTAGAATGGTTATTCATTTGCCCAATCTTCAAGATTTAATCCCTCTACACGTTTAAATTCGCGTGTGTTATTGGTTACTAAGGTCATATTTAATGCTTTTGCATGTGCAGCTATCTGCGTATCAAGCGGACCTATGGGGGTACCTTTTAATTCCAATATAGCTCGTACTTTCCCGTATTCATACGCAGCAAGTTCGTCAAAAGGCATGATGTTTATAGCAGATAGGAATAGTGTGAGTGCCAGTAGATTCCTGGCTTTTGCCTGACTTTTTTCCACACCGTGGCAAAGTTCGGCATAGGTAATAGAAGATATGCAGATTTCTGCTGGTATGTGGGTTTGCAATCGAGCTAGAACCTTTTCGGGACGTTTCTGGATGGCGAATATGCAGATGTTGGTGTCAAGCATATACATTATAGTACATCCCTTTCCTGTGGCTGGGGGATATCGCGGCCATCAGCCATGAAATCATCACTGAACAAATCAAGGCTGGTCAGCAACATATTCCAGTTGTATTCCTGTGATTTGGGGAAGATCATAAGTACATCACCGACTTTGTGTGTTAGAACTTCACTGTCATTGAAACGATACTCTTTAGGCAAGCGAACGGCCTGACTTCGTCCGTTTTGGAAAATTTTTGCTGTAAGCATAATCATCACCTCTTTAAATTTAGTATATATCAAAGTATATATCGAGTCAAATCAATTATATTAATGTTTAGGAGTGATTCTTTGCATATCGTGTTATTATCCGGCGGTTCTGGTAAACGTTTGTGGCCGTTGTCCAATGATATCCGTTCGAAACAGTTTATTCCCCTGTTTCCGCAGGTGGATGGAGAGTATATCTCTATGGCGCAGCGTGTGTTCCGGCAGATTCGTAAGGTTGACAAGTCAGCGGATATTACGGTGGCTACGTCAAAGTCGCAGGTGTCAACTTTAAAGAATCAACTGGGTGATGATGTGGATATTTCCGTAGAGCCTTGCCGCCGTGATACATTTCCAGCTATTGTGCTCGTCAGTGCGTATTTGCATGATGTGAAGGGGGTAGGGCTAGATGAAACTGTGGCGGTCTGCCCGGTGGACCCTTATGTGTCTACAGATTATTACAAGGCTGTCGCACATTTGACGGAACTTGCGGCCGAAGGCACGGCTGACCTCATGCTTATGGGAATTGAACCGACTTATCCTAGTGAGAAGTATGGCTATATTATGCCGACGTCCAAAGATGAAATCAGCAGAGTGGCATCTTTTAGTGAGAAACCGACAGCTGCCAAAGCGGCAGCGTATATCGAAAAGGGTGCCTTGTGGAATAGCGGTGTATTTGCTTACCGGCTGGGCTATGTACTTGAAAAGGCACATGAACTTTTGGATTTCAAGGGATATGAAGATTTATATGAGAACTATAGCAATCTGACCAAAATCAGTTTTGACTATGCTGTTGTGGAAAAAGAGCAGAGCATTGGCGTCCTGCGTTATGCCGGTGAATGGAAGGATTTAGGTACGTGGAATACATTGACGGAAATCATGCATGAGCCTTCCATTGGCGAAGTAACCATGGATGATAGCTGTGTCGATACACATGTGGTCAATGAGATGGATGTGCCGATTTTGGTGATGGGGGCAAGGAATTTAGTAGTGGCCGCCAGTCCTGAGGGAATATTGGTTGCTGACAAAGGAGCCTCCAGCCATATCAAACCGTACGTGGAAAATCTCACACAGCAGGTAATGTTTGCCGAAAAGTCGTGGGGCAGTTTCCAGATTATTGATGTGGAAGATGACAGCCTCACGATAAAGGTGACGCTTAATGCTGGGTATGGTATGAACTACCATAGCCATGAACACCGCAGGGAAATTTGGAATATAGTCAGCGGTGACGGCAAGGTTTTGCTGGATGGAAAGGAGCAGGCTGTTAAGACGGGCGATATAATCGAGCTGCCTGTAGGCTGCAAGCATAAGATTATGGCTGATACCAGAATGACCATTATTGAGGTGCAGATGGGTGAGGCTATTTCGAAAACGGATAAAATCAAGTGGGAATAAAGAGGCGTAATATAATGATGGAAAAGAATGCAAAAATCTATGTGGCCGGGCATCGGGGCATGGTGGGTTCAGCTATTGTCCGGGAGCTTAAGCGGCAGGGATATACGAATATTATTACCCGTACGCATAAGAAACTGGATTTAATTGACCAGTCAGCTGTAAATGAATTCTTTGCGCAGGAGCGCCCGGAGTATGTTTTCCTGGCTGCGGCTAAGGTCGGCGGTATTGTGGCCAACAGCGAGGCTTTGGCGGATTTCATGTATGACAATATGATGCTCGAGATGAATGTAATTCATGCGGCGTGGCAAAATGGCTGCAAGAAACTGGAGTTCCTGGGTTCCAGTTGCATTTATCCGCGTATGGCACCGCAGCCAATGAGGGAATCCTGCCTTTTGACTTCTGAGCTGGAAAAGACCAATGAGGCGTATGCACTGGCCAAGATTTCAGGGCTGAAATATTGCGAGTTCTTAAATCGTCAGTATGGTACGGACTATATTTCGGTAATGCCGACAAATCTTTATGGGCCGAATGATAACTACCATCCAACTCATAGCCATGTGCTGCCGGCGTTGATTCGTCGCTTTCATGAGGCCAAGGAGCAGGGCTTAACTAAAGTGACCTGCTGGGGTGACGGCTCGCCACTTAGGGAGTTCCTTTATGTGGATGACCTGGCTAATCTCTGCGTGTTCCTAATGAATAACTACAGCGGCAATGAAACAGTCAATGCCGGTACGGGGAAGGAGCTAACTATTAAAGCGCTGACTGAACTGGTGGCGGAGGTTATTGGCTATAAAGGCGAGATTGAATGGGATACGAGTAAGCCCAACGGAACACCACGCAAGCTGCTTGATGTGTCGAAGGCGGCCAAGCTGGGCTGGACATATAAGACGGAGTTGAAAGATGGAGTTAAGCTCGCTTATGAAGATTTTTTAAATAATCCCATGAGGGCAGAGCGGTAAAAATAAAGGAATTTTTATGAGTTATTCGGTAGAGGCTTTTGGAGCCTATGATATTCGGGGTATTTATCCTCAGACAATAAATGAAGAGCTGGCTTATCGCATTGGGAGAGTTTTTCCTGGTATGTTTGGCGCGAAGAAGGTCGTGGTAGGCAATGATATACGCTTATCGGGGCCGTCGTTAAAGGCAGCACTAATAAAGGGCCTTATGGAATCAGGCTGTGATGTAGTAGACCTTGGCATGTGCGGTACGGAGATGATTTACTTTGCTACGGTGCATTTGCAGCTGGATGGCGGCACTATGATTACGGCTAGTCATAATCCCAAGGAATACAACGGCATGAAGTTTGTACGGCAGGAGGCTAGGCCTATCTCCGGGGATACGGGGTTGAGAGAACTGGAAACGCAGGTAGCAGATGGTGAGTTGCCTGCTATGGCAGCAACTGTTGGCAAGGTAGAGAATCTTGACATTACGGAGGCGTATGTCAAGCATATCTTGTCCTATGTTGACATGTCAAAATTAAAACCGTTGAAGGTTGTGGTCAATGCTGGAAATGGTGCGGCTGGGCCGATTCTCGATGTAATGGAGAAGTATCTGCCGTTTGAACTGGTGAAGGTTCACCATCAGCCAGATGGGAATTTTCCCAATGGTGTGCCCAATCCATTACTGCCGGATAATCGTGAGGCTACGGCTAATGCTGTGCGTGAGTTTGGGGCTGACGCCGGTGTGGCCTGGGATGGTGACTTTGACCGCTGTTTTATGTTTGATGAGCAGGGGAATTTTATTGAGGGTTACTATATGGTAGGATTCCTGGCCAAAGCGTTTTTGCAGAAGAATCCCGGCGCAAAGATTATCTATGATCCACGGCTTACGTGGAACACGGAGGAACTGGTACGGGAAAACGGCGGCGTGCCTATTATGTGCAAGGGCGGTCATGCCTTTATCAAGGAGAAAATGCGTAAGGAAAATGCCATATATGGCGGTGAAATGAGTGCCCATCATTATTTCCGTGATTTTTCCTATTGCGATAGCGGTATGATTCCGTGGCTGCTGTTGTTGGAGCTTTTGTCTCAGGCTGCTGGCAAGACTATGTCGGAACTCATGCAGGAGAGAATGAAACGTTATCCATGTTCCGGAGAAATCAACAGCAAGGTCAAGGACGCTGACGAGGTGTTGGCGCGTATTGAGGAAGAGTATGGGCCTAATGGCAAGATTACCAAAGTGGATGGGCTGTCAGTAGAGTTTGACAACTGGCGGTTCAACCTGCGTAAGTCCAATACGGAGCCGGTGATACGGCTGAATGTTGAGGCAAGGCAGGATTTAGCTCTGATGAATAAAAAAACAGAAGAATTATTGAAAAAGATTAGAGCATAAAAGCAAGACAGCACCGATTGGGGTGCTGTTTTTGCTTATAGAGGGACAGTGTAGTATAATGTAGATATAATTTTGTGAACGGGGAGAGGATGGCCTTGGTTAAAAAGGGAATTGTTTTGGCAGGCGGTTCGGGGACGCGGCTTTATCCGCTGACGAAGGTGGTTTCTAAGCAGCTGATGCCTGTATATGATAAGCCGATGATTTATTATCCGCTTAGTACGTTGATGCTGGCCGGGATTAAGGATATTCTTATCATCACGACGCCGCAGGATAATGATTTGTTTAAGGCTCTGCTCGGGGACGGCAGCCAGCTGGGGATTAGTATTTCCTATGCGGTGCAGCCCAGTCCTGACGGACTGGCGCAGGCTTTTTTGATTGGTGAAGAGTTTATAAGCGGTGAAGGCTGCGCCTTGGTGCTGGGGGATAATATTTATTATGGCTCTGATTTGGCGCAGTCGGTGCAGCATGCAGCGGTGCAGGAGTCCGGCGCTACGGTCTTTGCTTATTATGTGTCTGACCCGGAACGGTACGGCGTGGTGGAGTTTGATGAACATGGCCATGCTTTGAGCCTCGAGGAAAAACCAGCAGAGCCCAAGTCGAATTACGCTGTGACAGGCCTGTATGTCTATGACCATGACATTGTGGACGTGGCTAAGTCCATCAAGCCGTCAGCGCGTGGCGAACTGGAAATCACTGACGTGAACAAGGTTTATCTGGAGCGTCATAAGCTGCAGGTGGAAAAGATGCGCCGCGGTTATGCCTGGCTTGATACGGGGACGCATGAGTCCCTGCTCGATGCGGCGTCTTTCGTGCGTACTATTCAGGCGCGGCAGGGGCTGAAGATTGCCTGTATTGAGGAGATTGCCTACCGTATGGGATATATTGATGCGGCGCAGGTGGAAAAACTGGCGCAGCCATTACTGAAGAACGAGTATGGCCAATATCTTATCCGCATGATTGAGGAATAAGGAGTTTTTTGCTGGTATGAAAGTAATTGAAACGAGTATCGCTGGTGTGCTGATTGTCGAGACGGATGTGTTCGGTGACCATCGTGGGTATTTTACGGAAACGTATAATAAGCCGAAGTATGAGGCCTTGGGCATTACGAATGATTTTGTGCAGGATAATATGAGTTTTTCAGCACAGAAGGGGACGTTGCGTGGGCTGCACTGGCAGAATCCGCCTTATGCCCAGGCCAAGCTGGTTTCCTGCTCCAAGGGTAAAGTTATTGACGTGGCTGTGGATATCCGCAAGGGGAGTCCGACTTTTGGCAAGTGGGTTTCTGTGGAGCTCAGTGCAGAAAATCATCGGCAGTTTTTTATTCCGCGTGGCTTTGCGCATGGTTTCCTGACTTTGACTGATGATGTGGAATTCCGCTATAAATGTGATAATGTCTACAACAAGGCAGCGGAAGGCGGTATGCGTTATGATGCGCCGGAAGTAAATGTCGACTGGGGAACTTTGCTGGCAGGCATAGAACCCGTGCTCAGTGAAAAGGATACGACTGGCCCAACTTTGGCCGACAGTAATAATCAGTTTGTATATGGGGAGAATTGCTAAATGAATATAATTGTTACCGGTGGTGCCGGTTTTATCGGGGCCAATTTCGTTTACTATATGCTTAAAAAGCGGCCGGCGGATAAGATTATCTGCTTTGACAAGCTGACCTATGCCGGCAATATGGAAACACTCAGCAAGGCCATGGAAAATGATAAGTTTAAGTTTATCCGTGGGGATATTGCTGACCGCAAGGCTGTTTACAGATTGTTTGAGACGGAAAAGCCGGACGTAATTGTGAACTTTGCGGCAGAGTCCCATGTTGACCGGTCAATTGAAAATCCGGAGATTTTCCTGCAGACCAATGTCATTGGCACGAGCGTTTTGCTTGACGCCTGCCGTAAGTATGGCATTGACCGTTATCATCAGGTGTCCACGGATGAAGTATACGGCGACCTGCCACTGGACCGGCCGGATTTGTTCTTTACGGAAACGACCAATTTGCATACTTCCAGCCCGTATTCGGCGTCCAAGGCGTCGGCGGATTTGCTGGTGATGGCTTATCATCGCACTTACAAGGTACCCGTGACCATTTCCCGGTGCTCTAATAACTACGGCCCGTTCCACTTCCCGGAAAAGCTGATTCCCCTGATGATTATCAATGCCCTGGCCGATAAGAAACTGCCGGTGTACGGTGACGGCCTCAATGTGCGTGACTGGCTGTACGTGGAGGACCACTGCGCGGCTATCAATCTCATTTTGGAGAAGGGTAAAGTCGGCGAAGTATATAATATCGGCGGCCATAATGAACGGGCTAATATCGATGTGGTAAAGACCATTTTGCAGCAGCTGGGCAAAGGTGAAGAGCTTATTGAATACGTGGGCGACCGCAAAGGCCATGACCGCCGTTATGCTATTGACCCCACGAAGATTCATGAGGAGCTGGGCTGGCTGCCGGCAACGAAGTTTGAGGACGGCATTAAGGCGACGATTCAGTGGTATCTGGATAACCGCCAGTGGTGGGAAAACATCATCAGCGGTGAGTATCAGGATTACTATGACCGCATGTACACGCAGAAATCCTCGCTGGAGTATGCCAGAGTTTGACAAGTCAATAGGTATTTTACAGGCTGACAGGTCAAATTTGACTGGTCAGCCTGTTGTTTTTCGTGCTATACTAGATAAGTTATGAGGAACCTTTTTTAGCGGAGTGACTAGCTGTATGATTGGATTTTTACGGGGCCAGGTAATGGCGTTAAAGACAGATTACTGTTTGCTGGATGTAAACGGCGTGGGGTACCGGGTATTTGTGGCCGGTTCCACGCGTAATAAACTGCGGCTTAAGGACGAGGCCAGCCTTTATACTTATATGAATGTGTACCAGGACGGCATTACCTTGTACGGGTTTGCCACGGAGGAAGAATACGATGTGTTCCAGCTCCTGATTGGGGTGTCGGGCATTGGCCCTAAGGTGGCACTGGGGATTCTTTCCGGCATTACGGTGGAGGGACTTTGCAAGGCCATTCAGAATAAGCAGGCGACAGTGCTGACCAAATTGCCGGGGATTGGCAAGAAGTCGGCAGAAAGGCTGATTCTGGAGCTTAAGGACAAGGTGGGCTTTGCGGCTGGTGCCGGCACAGAGGAAATACTGACCTTGGATATGGAAGGCCCGGTGGGAGACGATATCATCAGCGAGGCCCAGGCAGCGCTGATGGCGTTGGGCTACAGTCAGGCCGAGATTACGCCGGTGCTGAAAAAAGCCACAAAGTGCAAGTCAACGGAAGAAATTATCAAGCTGGCATTAAAAGAGCTGAACAGATTTTAAGGAGGGCTGAGGCTTGGCTGAAGAAGATTTTTACGACATGGATATAGACGATGGCCGCATTGTGGCCATGGACGAACAGCGGGCCGATGACTGGCAGTACAGCCTGCGCCCCCGGAAATTAAATGAGTACATTGGTCAGGACAAGGCCAAACAAAATCTGGAGATTTTCATTCAGGCGGCCATGAACCGCGGCGACGCGCTGGACCATGTGCTGCTTTATGGTCCGCCGGGACTGGGGAAAACCACGCTGGCCGGGATTATCGCCAACGAAATGGGCGTAAATTTCCGGCAGACTTCAGGCCCGGCCATTGAACGTCAGGGTGACCTGGCGGCTTTGCTTACCAATTTGCAGGAGCACGATGTGCTGTTTATCGATGAGATTCACCGCCTGTCCCGGAGTGTGGAGGAAGTTTTATACTCCGCTATGGAGGATTTTGCGCTTGATATTATCATCGGCAAGGGGCCTAGCGCCCGGTCTATTCGCCTGGATATTGCGCCATTCACGCTGATTGGGGCTACTACCAAGGCCGGGGCACTGGCGGCGCCGCTGCGTGACCGTTTTGGCATTATCTCGCGGCTCGAGTATTACACGCCGGAGGCGCTGGTGACGATTATCAAACGGGCGGCAGAGATTTTGGAAATACCCATTGAGGAGCGCGGCGCGCAGGAAATTGCCCGCCGTTCCCGGGGGACGCCGCGTATTGCCAACCGCCTGCTTAAACGTGTGCGTGATGTGGCACAGTATGAGGGCAAAGATGTTATTACCGACGAAATTGCGGATAAGGCTTTGTCCTTGCTGGAAGTTGATAAGGCTGGCCTTGACCATACGGACAGAAGGATGCTGCTGACCATGGTTAAGAAGTTTGGCGGCGGCCCTGTGGGGCTCGATACGCTGGCGGCGGCTATCAGCGAAAGCACGGATACCGTGGAAGATGTGTTTGAGCCGTTCCTGATTCAGCTGGGCTTTATCAACCGCACGCCGCGCGGACGTGTCGTAACCAAGGCCGGTTATGAACATTTGGGGATTCCCTATCCCGAATAATTAAAGCATAGAGTTATTGGTGTATATATATTTGCGGCAGGGGAGTAAGTTATGAAGTTGCTATTACATATGTGCTGCGGCCCTTGTTCCTGTTATCCGGTCAAAAAGCTGCGGGCGGACGGGATTGAGCCGGTGGGATATTTTTTTAATCCCAATATTCATCCCTACAAGGAATGGGAGGCGCGGCTGAATACAGCCCGGGAGTTTGCGCAAAAGGTCAATATGGAGTTTCTGGCTGATGAAAACTACCGTCTGCGTGATTTTTTGAAACGGGCGCTGCCGGCGGAGGCCCTGCCTAACGGCCGTTGTACGATGTGTTATACCTGGCGGCTGGAGGAGGCTGCGCGGTATGCGGCTGCTAATGGTTTTGAGGCCTTTACCTCGACGCTGTTTTACAGTATCTACCAGCAGCATGATTTGATGAAACGCACGGCGGAAAGATTTGCGGCAAAGTTTGGCGTTAAGTTTTATTATGAGGATTTCCGCCCCGGCTGGCAGGAGGGCATAGATATCAGCCAGGAGCTGGAGCTCTACCGTCAGCCCTATTGCGGCTGTATTTTCAGCGAGGAAGAGCGCTACAGCAAGGCTATTCGCAAACAGCGTAAAAAGGACAATAAGGCGAAAAAACGTGCCCGGCTCGAGGCTGAGGCCAAAGCGCGGGCAGGGGAGGCATGAAATGAAAAGACTGTTGCTAACCGGATTGTGTCTGTTGGCTGTGTCCCTGTACCCGGCAGGTTTGGCCCAGGCGGCCTGGCAGCCGGAGCTGTTGGTGTCCTTAAAGCAAAGTGCCGGTTCGGTGCGCCTGTCGGCCAATATGCCAGTGGTTCTGCGGCGCCTGGATAACAAAAAAGTCCTTTGGGAGGGCAAGGCCAGGGAAAATGCGGTGCTGACCTTTGGTGCCAAGGGCTGGGAACTTAATGGCAGGAAACTATCCAAGGCAGATTCGGCGGCTTTGGAACTCGTGACGTCTGATGACAAACAGCTGGCTAAGCAGGTCAGTACACTTGACTATAAGTCTTACCGCGGCGCCTTGCGCCTGCTGCCGCGTAAAGGGAAAATACAGGTGCTGAACCGGGTGCCGGTGGAGGAGTATCTGCGCGGTGTTGTGCCGGAGGAAATGCCGGCCGAATGGAATGTGGAGGCTGTCAAGGCGCAGGCGGTGGCGGCTCGTACCTATGCTTTAGGGCACCGCAAGCGCCATGGGCAGGAAGGTTTTGATATTTGTACGACCACGCACTGCCAGCAATACAGTGGCACTGCTGCCGAACGCTCTGCGGCCAATAAGGCCATTGACGCTACCTATGGTGAGGTTTTGCATGGCGGCGGCAATCTTATAGATGCCGTATTTCACACGGACTCTGGCGGTATGACGGAGAACAGTGAAGATGTCTGGGGCAGCCGGATATCTTATCTGCGCACAGCCAGGGAACTGCGGCAGGGGACTTATCCCTGGGAAAAGAATGTGTCTGCCGTGGAACTGACGGGACTCTTAGCCCGCCGGGGGAAGAATATCGGAGAACTGCAAAAGATTGAGCTGTCGCCCTTAAAGATTGGCCAGGCCGGCAGGGATAGGACGGTGTCCGGCCGGGTGAAGAACGTCACCTTTATCGGCAAAAACGGCCGGGCCAGCATGAGCGGCAATGACCTCAGAAGTCTGCTGGGACTGAAAAGCACCGTGTTTTCCATGAGCCTTAACCGCAATGTGGTGTTTATCAATGGTTATGGCTGGGGACATGGGCTGGGGCTTTCCCAGTATGGCGCCAAGGCCTATGCTGACAGCAAACATTGGGACTATAAAAAGATACTAGCCCATTATTATAATGGTGCAGAACTGAAGAAATTATATTGATATAGAAGGATTGAAACATGTTATTACTGTTTGATTTTGATTATGAACTGCCGGAAGAACGGATTGCCCAGGTACCCATTGAACCGCGAAATGCCTCGCGGCTGATGGTGTTGAATCCGGAGGATAAGACGATTGAACATCGCCATTTTTATGACCTCAAGGAATATGTTGAACCGGGCGATACCCTGATTTTTAATGATACCCGGGTTATGCCGGCACGGCTTATCGGACACCGTGACCAGACTGGCGGCAAGGTGGAAGTGTTCCTGCTGCGGCGCATTGACAGCACGCATTGGGAAACGCTCGTGAAGCCGGGCAAGAAAGCCAAGCCGGGTTATAAGATTAACTTCAGTGACGAACTCAGCTGTACGGTTACGGACCATACGGATTTTGGCGGCCGGATTGTGGAATTTGCCTATGAGGGAATTTTTGAGGAAATTCTCGACCGCTTAGGGGAAACACCGCTGCCGCCTTACATTCATGAAAAGCTGGAAGATAAAGAGCGCTATCAGACGGTGTACAACCGTGAGGAAGGCTCGGCGGCGGCACCGACAGCTGGCCTGCATTTTACCAAAGAGCAGATGCAGGAACTGAAGGATATGGGCGTCAATCTGGGGTTTGTCACCCTGCATGTAGGGCTGGGCACATTCCGTCCCGTTAATGTGGAAGATATCCAAAAGCATGATATGCATAAGGAATTTTATAATGTGCCCGAGGAAACGGCTAAACTTATCATGGATACGAAGGCTGCCGGTCATCGCGTGATTGCCGTGGGTACCACGAGTATCCGCACTTTGGAATCGGCAGCGGACGGTATGGGGCAGATTAGTGCCAAAAGCGGCTGGACGCAGATTTTCATTTATCCTGGTTATGACTTCAAGATTGTTGATGCCATTATCACCAATTTCCACCTGCCGAAATCCACACTGATTATGCTGATCAGTGCTTTTGCCGGCCGGGAGTTTGTTCTTGAGGCCTATAAGATGGCTGTGGCAATGAAGTACAGATTTTTCTCCTTTGGTGATGCCATGTTCTTAAAGACCAGACAGCCTAAAGCTGAACGGGATAAGGAACTGCAGGCCTTGGAGGAAACTCACCGCCAGTAAAACGGGGGTATTTATGAGCATGCTTATACGGAAGTTTTTGGTGGGGCTGCTCTGCACCTTGTGCCTGCTGGGGGCAGGCTGCGCCGTCACAGAAAAAAAGTCCGCTGCCGATAAAGTTGAACTGCAAGTGGCAGCGGCTGCCAGTCTTACCGATGTGCTGCAGGAATTTGCCGCCGCCTATGAGGCTGAACACCCGCAGGTAAAACTTGTCTTTAATTTCGGCAGTTCCGGTGCTTTGCAGCAGGCCATCGAAAACGGCGGGCAGGCAGATGTGTTTTTTTCAGCGGCAGCCGGGCAGATGGTCAGGCTTGAACAGGCCGGCCTGCTGCTCGCAGGCAGCCGCCGTGACCTGCTGGAAAATGAGTTGGTGCTGATTGTGCCACGCAACGATACAAGCGCCCCTGCTGACTTTGCGCAGCTGGCTGATAAGGGGGTGCCGCAGGTGGCCTTGGGCGAACCGCGCAGTGTTCCTGTGGGGCAGTATGCGGAAGAAGTTTTGCGCAATCTGGACCTGTGGGAACAGGTGAAAGACAAGGCCGTTTTCGGTACAGATGTACGGCAGGTGCTGGCCTGGGTGGAATCCGGCAATGCTGGCTGTGGTATTGTCTATGCGACAGACGCGGCGCATTCGGACAAGGTGCAGGTTGCCGCTAAAGCTCCGGCTGGTTCGCATAAGCCCATTGTTTACCCGGCAGCTGTTTTGCAGGAGAGCCGGCATAAGCAGGAGGCGCAGGCGTTTTTAGCGTATTTGGCGCAGCGCCAGGATATTTTTACACGCTATGGTTTTGACGTCAAATAAGAGGATGAAACTATGGAACTGACACCACTGGTTATATCCCTGCAAACCGCAGGTCTGGCAACGGTGATAACGTTCTTTAGCGGCATTGGCCTGGCCCTGTTGGTATTGCGGATGAACCGCTGGCAGGGGCTGGCTGATGCCCTTATTACATTGCCCCTGGTTCTGCCACCCACGGTGGTGGGCTTTTTCCTGTTGCTGTTTTGCGGCCGGCGCAGTGCTTTAGGGACTTTTCTGTTGCATTTTGATATCAGCCTGGTATTTACCTGGAAGGCGGCGGTTATGGCGGCCGTGGTGGTATCCCTGCCACTGATGTACCGTACGGCGCGTGGGGCGTTTGAGCAGCTCGACGTCAATATCCTAAATGCCGCCCGTACTTTGGGCATATCGGAATGGCGGCTCATTTGGCATGTGCTGCTGCCCAATGCCCGGAGCGGCATTCTGGCCGGCGTGGTCCTGTCTTTTACCAGAGCGTTGGGGGAATTTGGCGCTACCATTATGTTTGCCGGGAATATCCCCGGGGTTACGCAGACCATGAGCACGGCGATTTATGCGGCGGTGCAGGCCAATGATTATGCGCTGGCCTGGCGGTGGACTGTAATTATCGGCTGCTTTTCCCTGGTATTTGTCCTGCTGCTGAACTGGTGGCAAAGCCGCCAGCCACGGGGGAGGGGCTTATGGAACTGACGGTTCAGATAGTGAAGAAATTGCGCGATTTTACCCTGCGGGCTGATTTTTTGCTGCACGATGAGGTGATGGCTGTATTAGGCGCCTCTGGCAGCGGCAAGAGTATGACGCTTAAATGTATCGCCGGCATCGAAACGCCGGACGAGGGGCGCATTGTCTTAAACGGGCGTACTTTGTTTGACAGCACGCAGGGGATAAATGTCAGGATTCAGGACCGTCATGTGGGGTATTTGTTTCAGGATTATGCCCTGTTTCCCAATATGAATGTGGCGGAAAATATTGCCTTTGTGACACCGGGCGGTGCGGCAGAAAAAGCGCAAAAAGTACAGGCCTGCCTGCAGCAGTTTAAGCTGGCGGACGTAAAAGATGCTTATCCCCGGGAACTATCCGGCGGGCAGCAGCAGCGTGCTGCCTTGGCGCGGCTGTTGGCCGCGGAGCCGGAACTGGTGCTCCTTGATGAGCCGCTGTCCGCGCTTGACACTTACCTTAGATGGCAGCTGGAGCAGGTGCTCCGCGAAACACTGGCCGGACGCAGTGCTATTCTGGTGACGCATGACCGCGGCGAGGCTTACCGTCTGGCCGGGAATATTGCGGTACTGGCGCAGGGACAGCTGCAACAGCCGCGCCGCCGGGAAAGCTTGTTTCAAAATCCTGATACCTTGGCTGCGGCCCTGCTCACGGGCTGTAAAAATGTATCTGCCGCGCAGAAAATTGACAGTCAAAAAATAATGGCGCTGGACTGGCAGCTGCCCCTGACGGTGCAAAGTCCGGTGCCTGGCGAGATAAAATATGTGGGCATAAGGGCACATTATATGGAACTGGGACAGGCGGGACAGGCAAACACCTATACCATGGAGGTAGTCCAAGTGGTGGAAGACGTGTTTTCCTATCGGGTGATGCTGCACGTGCCGCATACTTCAGGAGTGGCGCTGCGCTGGGAACTGCCTAAGTCTGTATGGGAGAAAATGGGCAGGCCGTCACAGGTTGAAGTATATTTTCCCCCAGATAAGCTAATGATAATGGAGGAGTAGCGGTGTTTAAAAATATCTTGCATCATAAGGCGGCGTCCTGCACGGACTGTGCTAAGCTTTGCTGCACGAAAATCGAAAACTTCACGGTGACGGTCGGCAATATGACCATTTTTGCCGATGTTAATATTCACCTGCATTGTGGACAGCTGACGGCCTTGATTGGCCCTAATGGTGCCGGCAAAAGCACACTGCTGAAAGCCATTTTGGGGGAGGTGCCCCATAAAGGGCAGCTGCATTATGCTGGCGCTGAAGGGCGGCGCAGCGGCCAGCCGATTATCGGCTATGTGCCCCAGTATCTGCGGTTTGACGTCAGTGCGCCTATCAGCGTTATGGATATATTTTTGGCCTGTCTGACGGATAAGCCGGTGTGGCTGACTTCCGGGCGGAAAATGCGGCCCCGCGTGCTGAAAAATCTGGCGCGTGTGCATGCCGAACATTTAATTGACCGGCGCTTGGGGGCGTTATCGGGCGGCGAGCTGCAGCGTGTACTGCTGGCTCTGGCCCTGGACCCCCTGCCGGACTTGCTGCTGCTTGACGAGCCGGTGTCCGGTGTCGACCAAAACGGCCTGGAACTGTTCTATGAGATTCTGGCTGAACTGCGTGAGAAGGAAGATATGGCCATTTTGCTGATTTCCCATGACCTCAACATGGTGGCTAAACATGCTGACCAGGTGGTACTGCTGAATAAAGGTGTTATCACCAGCGGCACGCCGGAGGAAGTTTTTGCGGACGAACGGACGCAGAGGACCTTTGGCCTGTTGGCCGGCACGGTGATGGGAGGACAGAGCTAATGATGGAACTATATAGCATTATGGATATGCTCCTGCCCTTTGACTGGGCCAGGTATACATTTATGAAACATGCCTTCCTGGCAATTCTTTTGGTAACGCCTTTGTTTGGCCTGCTCAGTACCATGGTGGTGAGCAACCGCATGGCGTTCTTTTCGGACTCTTTGGGTCATGGCGCTTTTACAGGTATTGCCATTGGCGTATTGCTCGGTGCGGTATCACCGCTCGTGTCGCTCGTGCTGTTCTCGGTGGCGTTTGCTGTCTTTATTACCTATATAAAAAATAAAAGCACGGCCTCTACTGATACCATTATCGGTGTGTTTTCCTCCACGGCCATAGCCCTGGGCTTGATGATTATGAGTCATGGCGGTGGCTTTAATAAGTTTTCTTCTTATCTTATTGGTGATGTATTGAGCATTACTGCGGAAGATTTACAGGCCCTGCTGCTGGTGGTGTTAGTAGTGCTGGGAGGCTGGGCTCTGCTCTTTAACCGCTTGCTGGTACTGTCTTTAAACTCAGCCTTTGCCCGCAGCCGGGGGATAAATACCTTTTGGGTGGAGAGCCTGTTTGCTGCCATTCTGGCGGTGGTGGTGGCCATCAGTATTCAATGGGTAGGTATCTTGATTATCAATGCCCTGCTGGTCTTGCCGGCAGCCGCAGCGCGTAATGTGACCAATAATGTCAAAGCCTATCAGCTCCTGTCGGTACTTATTGCCTTAGGAGCAGGACTGACGGGACTATTGCTGGCCTATTATTGGAATATGGCCGCCGGGGCCACGATTGTGGTGATTTCAGCGCTGGTTTTCTTTATTACGCTGGCATTAAAATCACGTTTCCGCCGCTAAATAAAAAAGCGATGCGGCTGTGGCCGCATCGCATGCAGAAGGGGAACGCGAGCGTCTTTCGGTCTAACTGCATAAAGGGGAAGACCGGTGGAGGACGCGCGTTGATTGGTAACCTGAGATTATATATTCTTCAAGGATGGATAAAATTCCTTCTTTTTCCCTGTTATGTAAAAAAAAGACTTCCTGAAACAGA
The DNA here is from genome assembly GCF_905233635.1 of Selenomonas sp. AE3005. Classification (GTDB taxonomy): domain Bacteria; phylum Bacillota; class Negativicutes; order Selenomonadales; family Selenomonadaceae; genus Selenomonas_A. Next base: position 29,546 of record NZ_CAJODG010000026.1, read on the forward strand.
AGTTTCAGGAAGTCTTTTTGGCGTTTAATCAAGCAATTATTTTGCGTTGATGAGAGCCATGATTTCATCAGCACGGCCATCGGAACCGAGTACGTCTTTAATCTTGTGCTCAACGAGTTCCTTAATGTAGGAGCGGCCATCAGCAACATACTGACGCGGGTCAAAGTGTTCCGGATGAGCCATGAAGTGCTCACGGATACCAGCCGTAAGAGCCAGACGCAGGTCGGAGTCGATGTTGATTTTGCAAACTGCAGATTTAGCAGCCTTGCGGAGCTGGTCTTCAGGAATACCAACAGCATCGTCCAGTTTGCCGCCGTTATCATTGATGATTTTTACGTACTTCGGAATAACGGAAGAAGCACCA
>NZ_CAJODG010000027.1 GCF_905233635.1 Selenomonas sp. AE3005
CCGCGTTAAGTCCGTTAAGGACGGCGCCCTCTGCGATATCGCACCGACTCTCCTCACGCTGGCAGGCGTAGAGATTCCGGCCGAAATGACGGGCAAGAATCTGGTGGAACTTTAATCAGCAGGACAGAGGCAGCATTCTTTGAGCAAAGGCGCGTAAGCGCGGGATGCCGGCGGCATCCCCGGGGGGCAGGCTAAACGATAAGTTCGTTTACTGCTCCATGCTAGCCCTCTTATGTCATCTTTGCCCAAGGCTGCTCCTCAAGTATTATATTTTAGAAAAAGAGAGGAATACGAACAATGATTGCTTATTCACAGAAAGTGGAAGACATGGCATGCGTAGCCCAGGAAGTACACCATTGTGCTGCTCCCATTCCTGAAGAAGGCAAATGGGTAAAATCCAAGAACGTACAGGACATCAGCGGCCTGACGCACGGCATTGGCTGGTGCGCTCCGCAGCGGAAGGCATCATTCAGGAAGCTCTCGTTGAAACCATCGGCTGCTCCGGTATGACTCATTCCGCAGCAATGGCAGCAGAAATCCTGCCGGGCCTCACGGTTCTCGAAGCTCTGAACACGGACCTCGTATGCGATGCTATCAACACTGCTATGCGTGAACTCTTCCTCCAGATTGCCTATGGCCGCAGCCAGACGGCTTTCTCTGATGACGGTCTGCCCATCGGCGCAGGTCTTGATGACCTGGGCAAGGGCCTCCGCAGCCAGACTGGTACCCTCTACAGCACGCTGAAGAAGGGTCCCCGTTACCTCGAACTTGCAGAAGGCTATGTAACGAAACTCGGTCTCGACAAAGAAGGCCGCGTAATCGGTTACGAAGTTGTACAGCTCGGCAAAGTTATGGAAGCTGTACGCAAGGGCCAGGATGCTAATGAAGCTATCAAAGCTAACACCAGCACCAAGGGCCGCTTCGCTGATGCTGTCAAGACGATTGACCCGCGCGAAGAATAATTTCGCTAAACACCGATTTTTCGCAAAGTCACTGTAAGGAGGAATCGTAGAGAAAAATGTTAGACTTATGCGCAGGATAAATTGGTCAAGACAAGGAAGAGAAGGGAGGCATAGCGGTGGCTATGTCGACCGACGATGACGCAGTATTGGCGAATTTAGGCCAGCAGAAGGCTTATATTTTTCTTGGAGATTCCGTATAAAGAGAGGAATGAATAGAATGTCATTATTCGAAGGCTATGAACGCCGCATTGACCAAATCAACGAAGTTTGCAAAAAGTATGGTATTGCTTCCATTGAAGATGCCAAGAAAATCTGCGATGAAAAAGGCGTAAAGGCTTATGACATCGTTGGCGACCTGCAGCCGATTGCATTTGAAAACGCTAAATGGGCTTACACCCTTGGCGCTGCTATTGCTATCAAGAAGGGCTGCGTTGCTGCTGCTGACGCTGCCAAAGCTATCGGTGAAGGCCTGCAGGCTTTCTGCGTACCGGGTTCCGTTGCTGACCATCGTAAAGTAGGTCTCGGCCATGGCAACCTCGGCGCTATGCTGCTGTCCGAAGATGCTGGCTGCTTTGCTTTCCTGGCTGGCCACGAATCCTTCGCAGCTGCTGAAGGTGCTATCGGTATCGCTCAGACGGCTAACAAAGTTCGTAAGAACCCCCTGCGCGTTATCCTGAACGGCCTCGGCAAAGACGCTGCTACTTTCGTAGAAACTGAATATGACTTCAAGGCTGACAAAGTTAACATCGTGAAGGAAATCGCTTATAGCGATGGCCTCCGTTCCAAGGTTCGCTGCTACGGTGCTGAATCCGTACAGGAAGGCGTTGCCATCATGAAACTGGAGAAAGTTGATATCTCCATCACTGGTAACTCCACGAACCCGACCCGCTTCCAGCATCCGGTTGCAGGCTGCTACAAGAAAGACTGCATCGAAAACGGCAAGAAGTACTTCTCCGTTGCTTCCGGCGGCGGCACGGGCCGTACTCTCCATCCGGACAACATGGCAGCAGGCCCGGCTTCCTATGGTATGACCGATACCATGGGCCGTATGCACGGCGATGCCCAGTTCGCAGGTTCTTCCTCCGTACCGGCACACGTTGACATGATGGGCCTCATCGGCGCCGGCAACAACCCGATGGTTGGTATGACCGTAGCCGTAGCTGTAGCTGTACAGGAAGCTATGAGCAAATAATCATAACCTGATGTTTAAGACACAAGTCTGTAAAAGGGCTTGTGTCTTTTTGTTATATACAACCGAATTTAATTTTTTCCTGATTCTGTCGATATATTATATAATACGGGAAAATGACTTGTGACTTTGGAGGGAACCAAGATGTCCATGGTAGTAAAAAACAACAAAGAAGCCACAAATACATTAAATACATTGAACAAAAATTCGGCAGAACTAGCCAAGAGCTTGCAAAAAGTTTCTTCTGGTATGAAGATAAATGGCGCTGCCGATGATGCCTCGGGCTATGCTATTTCAGAGAAGATGCGTGTGCGCATCCGGGGATTGGAGCAGGCCAATGCCAATACACAGAATGCTACCAGCATGATGAAGACGGCAGAAGGGGCTTTGCAAAATAATATTGATATTATGAAGACCTTGAAGGAAAAAGCCATTGATGCGGCTAACGATACCAATACGGATTTAGATAGAGCCACTATCCAGAAAGAAATCAATCAACTGGTGTCCCAGATGGATGACAATGCCAGTGCAACTTTTTATGGGAAACCTCTGTTTGACCAGTCAAATCAGTCGGCGGAAAATGTCAATCAGCAGATTATCAAGGCACTGAACAGCGAATGGATTCAAAACAGTCTGGAAATGCTTAAGGAAGCCTATGGCATTGATTTTACGGAAGATGGTACCATGGTGGACAAGATGACGGTTTATCTGGACAACCAGGGACAGAATGGCACTTTGGCCTATGTTAGCCATACAGTGTCTGGTTCGCAAACGACAAAGTTGGAACTTCATGTCAATATGGACTATTACAGTAATATGGATATGGAGGATGTAAATGGTGTATCAGCCAGCGCCAGCACTTATCTTGACCGTGTTATTGCCCATGAAATGACTCATGCCGTTATGGCGGCTAATATTGAGGACTTTGACACACTGCCTTTGTATATCATAGAAGGTATTGCTGAACTTACCCATGGTGCTGATGAACGAGTGTTATCGGTGTTAAATACCATGAGTGCCAGCGATTACAGCAGCCTCTTTTCCTCAGGTGGTACAGCAGGGACGCAGGAACCCTATGCCGGAGGGTTTGCTTTCTTCCGCTATATGGCGGCTCATTCCGGGGGGAGTGGAAAGGGAGCAATAACTCGTTTTATGGATGTATTAAAGACGCAAGGTGCCAGTGCTGTTGATGATGCGGTGGCAACAGCAACCAAAGGTCACTTTGCAACATTGAATGATTTAACAACTGCCTTTGAAAATGATGTTAATACCAGCACCACTATGCTAAATTTTTATAAAAAGCATTGCGGTATAGATTTGTATAATCTTGATGTAGGTGGTGTGCTGGGATGGGATGCAGAAGGCAAGGAATGGCGTACCAATGAGAGTACTGTTCCCGAGGGCGGCTCCGTGAAATACTGGATTTACCCGGAAGATGCGACTACGGTTATTGATGGACTGGAAGTTGAGTGGCCGGCCTTCCAGCGGAAAATTGGCGGCTGGATGTTCCAGACCGGCACTAAGTCCAATGATGGTATTCACGTAGCCATTAACGATATTCATGCACAAGCCTTAGGTGTGATGGACAGGGAAGGAAATGCCATCAAGGTGGATACCTGGTCAAATGCCACTGCAGCCATCCGTCAGCTGGACAAGAGTCTTAATCGTGCCTTAGGCTATCAGACAACCATTGGTGCCATTATCAGCCGCATGGAATATACCGCAGCAAATTTGGTTACGGCTAGTGAAAATACGCAAAGTGCTGAATCTGTTATCCGTGATGCCGATATGGCAAAGGAAATGACTGCTTATACGAAAAATAATGTTCTCATGCAAGGCGCGCAAAGTATGCTGGCGCAGGCGAATCAGAACAGTTCAGCTGTGTTGAGTTTATTGCAATAGGAGATGTTAATATGGCAATGGTAGTAAAAAATAATCAGCTAGCCACCATGTCCTTAGGAGAATTGAACAAGAATATCGTAGAAAAAGGCAAACGTATGACGAGGCTGGCTACTGGCCAAAAAATCGTCGGTGCCAGTGATGGAGCATCAGAATTTTCCATAACGGAAAAGATGCAAGTGCAGCTGCGAAGCCTGGGACAGGACATTGAAAATACCAGAACAGGCCGTTCTATGCTGAGCGTTGGGGCTGGTGGCATTGAAAAAATTGTAGAAGAACTGCGTGGGATGAAACAGTTGGCAATCAACGCGGCTAATGATACGAACACCGATGCAGACCGAGCAACGATTCAAAAAGAATTTGACCAAAAAAAGCAGGATATCGCCGACATTGTGTCATCAACCAATTATAATGGCAAGTTGCTGTTGGATGGAACTTACGCTAGAAAGCATCATGGGGTTACGCAAACGAGTGGGGACGGGAGTAGTGAGACACCAATATCTCCTTACGGACCACGCGGCGCGCAGGCGGTGTTAACACGCCCCTTTACAGGAATAGAACGCGATTGGGAAAACGATACACGGGTGGTAAATGGAGTAAGGACAATAGACCAAGGTGGAGCATATACGATTCCAAGTGGATTTAGTGGGACAATAAATATTACTAATTTAGCTGCAGCAGCGGGGGTAAAACTATCTGGTGCAGGAGCACTTAACAATGTGAATATCGTAGTAGAGGATACCGCTACAGGAGCTGATTTATGGATAGATGGACTGAATATAACAAACGGTACAGATGAGTCCATAATACAGTTTACTGGCAGTAATAATACGCTTACATTGTTGGGAAGCAACACTTTGACTCAAAATAGAGCTTCTGCTCAAGCTGTAGTAGATATGGGGGGCGGTTTGACGGTACAAGGAAATGGTTCATCGTTAAGCATAAGTAATCGTGGAGGTCAAGGGGCATGTATAGGGAGCGATGCAAGTGTGAACTCTGGTGGAGACTTGCAGGTAGTTGATGCGATACTTGATCTTAATGCCAATATCGGAGCTGTTATTGGTGCTGGTGCTGGGGGCGCGACAATAGGGAATGTTGTAGTGAAAAATTCTACAGTAAATTTGACCGGGGGGACGTTTGGCGGTATTGGTTCGGGAAGGAGTTCTACATGTGGTGATATACTAATTCAACAATCAACAATATACGATTTACCGCATGATGGATATGGTTACTCACCTTATGGTAGTATAGATACATGCATAGGCGCAGGATATTTGAACGGAAAATGCGGGACAATAACAATTGAAGGTACTGTTGTGCATGCAATAAATAGAGACAGTGCAATTATCGGTGCAGGAGATGCGGGGGGGCGTTGTTCGGATATAATTATAAGTAATTCGGATATTGAAACAGCTAGTGTATTTGGCGCGGGAATTGGATCAGGTAGAGGTGGTCATGCGGGTAACATCTATATAAAAAATGAAACGAAAGTTAAGCATGAAGCGTTGGTCAATGCGGATAATGATGAGGGGGTTAGACTGGGGGCTGCTATTGGTTCGGGGTATGGAGGTGATGGGGAAGCAACGGTAGGCAATATTTTTATATCCCCATCATCTAAAGCGTTATTAGACACTACTTTGTCTTATATTGATCCAGAGCATGCTATACCGGGGGTAGGAAAGGGGTATTTGAGTAGTGCAGGCAGCGTTTCTGGTGTTTCAGATATTGGAGATGATGTGCCTCAGGAACCAGGTGAGTGGGTAGAAACGGACTTTGAAGGCACTCCCCTTATCATCCATACCGGCACCAAAGCCAACCAACACATGCGTTGCTACATTGAGGATTTAGGCTTGGATGCCTTGGGGTTGGGCAAAGATGATAACGGAGTGGAGAAGGTTAGTCTGCTTACAAGGGAAGACGCCCAATTAGCATTGGGCGAAATGTGTGAAGCTAACTGGAATCTTGAAGATCCGAATTATGCTAGTGCAACGGCTGAACAGAGAAATAACCCAGATAATTATCTGGGGCCGATAGATAAGGCCATTAACTATGCTTTAGGCGAAGCCACCCAATTGGGTGCCTATATGAGTCGATTGGAGCAAACGCAGGCAAATCTGACCATCAATCAAGAAAACACCACCAGTGCGCAGAGTACCATCCGCGATGCTGACATGGCACAGGAAATGACTGCGATGGTCAAAGCCAACATCTTATCCCAATCATCTCAAGCCATGCTGGCTCAAGCAAATCAGATCAGTAGCAATGTATTGGATTTGTTAGGGTAGGTCATAAACCAGAATATGTAGAAAAAGCCTTCCTCTGTACTGGAATTAGGGCAGAGAAAGGCTTTGGTTTATATACAAAAAAATTTTTCCAAGACTATTAAGGAAAAAAAAAATCCTTCGATATATCAAATAGAAGAATCGGCGGATTTGCATTGAGGAGAATGCAGATTTGCCTATCACATAAATTGGTCAAAAAAACAAGGAGGTTGGCCGCTATGGCTATGGTGGTAAAGAACAACATACCAGCTAAGAACACGCTCAATCAGTTGGACAAGAATGACAAGGCTCTTGCAAAGAGCCTTAAAAAGGTTGCTTCAGGGATGAAGATAAATAGTGCGGAGGATGATGCGTCCGGCTATGCCATCTCGGAGAAGATGGTCACCCAGATGCGCAGTCTTAATCAGGACATTGATAATGCTCAGACAGGGGCAAGTATGCTCAAAGTTGCTGAAGGTGGCGTCCAGAGCACTGTAGATATTCTCAGCACCCTCAAAGAAAAAGTCATCAATGCGGCAAATGACACCAATACCGATGCCGACCGGGCAACGATTCAAAAGGAACTGGATCAGGCTGTAGACCAGCTCGATGAAAATGCCAATGTCCAGTACAATGGAAAGATTATGCTGGATGGGTCGCATAATAACTATGTAAAAAGTCCGGGGACAAAGACTACTCTTGTAAATGAGGGGCTGGCTGCCACTACCGTGGCATCAGATAATATTACATCTTTAACGGATATAACAGGACGTAGTTTAGGAATTTTTGCAGACAGTAAAATAGAGTTTTCTTTTGTGATACAAGGGGAGACATATTTTACAACCCTTGATCCTGTGGGGACGCAATCATTACGAAATATGTTTGCAAGGAGCAGATATGCAGATGGGACATTTCCCACTGGAAATGAGATGGCACTTTCATTTACATCAACAGTAGGAACAGATAGAACAGGAGCAGCAGTAGAAACAGTTAATGGCAATAAAGCCTTGGTATTTAAATCAGCACAAGAAGGTTTAGATTCACAGATTTCTGGATTAACGATAAATGTGGTAAATCACGACGGGACTATTAATCGTACAGCTAATTCCGTGTTGAATAACTTCTATGAGGCGATAAGAGCAGAAAATCCTTCGCCAGATAATGCACTAGTATTTCAGGTCGGAACTAAGGCAAACCAGAGCGTAAAAATAGGTTTTTCTGATATGCGTAGCGTGGCTTTGGGGCTTAGGGCTACTGATGGAAGTACGTTATCTATAGCAACGCAAAAAAAGGCTAATGCAGCGATTAGTGTGTTGGAATTAGCGATGCAAAAGGCATTGAACCAGCAAACAACGATTGGCTCGGTAGAAAGCCGTATGGATTATACAATAGCTAATCTGACAACGTCGAATGAGAATACCAATGCGGCAGAATCTGTTATCCGGGACGCTGATATGGCAAAAGAAATGACGGCGTATACTAAGAACAACGTGCTTACGCAAGCTGCACAGTCTATGCTGGCGCAGGCTAATCAGAGTAGCAGTTCTGTACTCAGTTTGTTGCAGTAAGGTAATCTTCGGGGAAGAATTTGTCTATACGTAAAATAAATAATATTTATGACTGCGAAGGAGACTTCGCAGTTTTTTTATTTAAGGAAAAATGGATTGTTGTCGATATACATAAAGGATGGTTGTCTAAAAATATGAAATGAATCTGTATGGATGAACATAAATGGGGTGAAGTGAAATGCGTAGGGACAATAATAAGCAAATAGCCATAGCTGTAGGTATTGCCTTGTCGGCAGGGATGTTCAGCATTGTGCCTGTGGCTTATGGTGCGCCGAGTGGAGGGGTCGTAAAGTCTGGTGGGGCAACTATAGCCTATGATGGAAACAATACCAACATTTCTAGTACGAGTAAGAACAATGTTATTGATTGGCATGATTTTTCTGTAGCTAAAAACGAAACAGTAACTTTTGATTATGATGCCGCTACTTCTAAAGGATATTCCAACACGAATAACTATGTCAATATTGTATCAGGTGCCAATACTTCGGAAATCAATGGTAAGATTCGAGGTGGCAACGAAGTATATATTATCAATCCTAATGGAGTAATCTTTGGTAAAGATTCCAGTGTAGATGTAGGGAGCCTTTATGTTTCTACGCGTTATGTTGATTCTGATAAATTGGCAAATAATATAAATCAAACTGACACATCCATTGTTTCGACGGTTTTGCTTAGTACCAGTGTAGGTGTGGCAGCAGATGTAGTTAATATGGGGACTATTACAGCTACTAATGTGGTAGTGGAAGGACAGAATATTCGCTTTTATTCTGATAATGTAGATTCTAATGCTGTGGTGTTTAAGGCTGATAAGGCTGATGGTGGCTATGTACATATCGGCAATGAGAATGGTACGGTGGTAACAGGCTATAGCTCATCAGCATTAACTGATGGTAGTGCTGCCGCAGCTGTTGAGTATTATAAGTTGTTGGGAACGGACTGGCAAACAGTCAAAACAACAATAAATAACGCGCTAGCAGGAGCGTATATGCTGTCAGGAAATATAGATGCATCTAGTTCACCCGGTGGAATTACCAGTGATTTCAAGGGGAGTTTTGATGGTAATTATTATGAAATTTCAGGTTTGACAGGTGCTTCTGGATTATTTGCTTCCACATCGGGCGCCAAAATTTATAATGTTGGTGTTGTTAATTCAACAATTTCTTCGAGTGGTTATGCTGGGGGGATTGTGGCGAGTGCATCTGCATCTGATGATGGTTCAACTAACACAATATTGAGAAATGTGTATAATACTGCCACTGTTTCGGGAGGAAATGGGGATAAGTCAGGTGGGTTGGTAGGTAGTGCCAATGGTGTAGATATTATACAGAGCTATAATACAGGCGAAGTGGGGAATGGTGAAGGTTCTGCTTTTATTGGCTATATAGATAGTGGCACCACGAATAGCATAACAGATAGTTATAATACTGGCAATGTATATGGTGGAATAGCTGGTGGGGTGGAAGAGGGAGCAAGCCTGACGGTTGATAGAGTTTACACTAAAGCCAGCGCTTTTTGGGGTAATGAAGGGGGAACAACATATCATTCTAATGTGTTGCTGGAAATGGAAATTACAGATTCCCAAGGGACAAGTAGGACTGAATATCGCATATTGCCAGCAAGTACCGCAGCGACTAGCCAAACACCCGATAATATATCGTCAACGGCAATTTCATCATATATAGGTTCCGAGCCTTCTATTAATATGAATTGGGGCTCTTCCATCTCCAACACGGGCGGTGTCACCATAAACAAAACCACAGGTGAAGTCACCCGTCCTACATGGCGTATCTATGAAGGCCAGTCTACGCCTATGCTTACGGCCTTTTTTAAGGGCGTAAAAAACACTGTCTATAACTATGACTACTTTAAGGATGATGGGGAGAAGGATAGCACTGCGTATAAATATAATTCTGGTACTAATACTATAGATGGCCTGCCCAACAACACAGCTGAGTCAGGCGCAACGGTAAATGGGCTTGTTTACAATGGCGATACATTAAAAATTGTCAATAGCAGCGGCGAAGCAATTACCACAGAAATAGATGAAGAAACCCAAAAAGATAAAAAAACTATAGCTCAAAGTGATTTAGGGGCAGTGTTTGCCACTAAAGGCTCTATAGCCAATGAAGATATGCATAACCATATCTTCTATGATGGGAAGGAAGCAGGCACAGGACGAAAAGGTGCTACTTATGATGCCGGAACAAAAACGCAATACACTATAGCTCTGCTCCATTCTGACCAGCAGGGTTATGATCTGGTGGGGAACAATATCTCTATTTCCCCACGTAAGGTTTCTGTGGGAACATTGATAAATGCTACCAACATTGCTCGGGAATATAATGGTGATTACGAGGCCAAATCAGCTGTAGGTGACTTATTTAATGGTGACAGTACCTCGTCTGATGGAATATTGCCAGTAGACGCTTATGATGCTGAAAAAAATACCAATGGTCTGAAAGTTAGCTTTGGTGATGATTGGGTAGCAGAGTTTAGAACTGGTATGACGGAAAATACGCGGGATGCTGATGTCGGCATAGGTAAAAATGTATTCGTAAAGGGAACATTGGCATTAAAGATTGGGGATACAGATGTTGACTATACTGGTAATGATTATGTTTTGGATGCGGATGCCACCAGTACAGCTCTTAGCACAACAGGTATAACACTGGAAGGAATAGGCACAGTCTATCAAAAAGCATTAACTATAAAACTAAAAGAAGGTATAAATTTAAATAAAACTTATGATGGAAATGCCATAGCCAAAGGTGTTGACGAAAATAATGTTTTATACGGTGGCGGAGCTGTAAGCACTGATGATTTTGATCTTGAAGCCCCTATTCAGGGAGACGAGGTTTACTTAGCTGCACCTGATGCTAAGGCCTACTTTGTGACTGAAGCCTCTGCTGATGCAGAAAAATCGGCTAATGCTGATAACGATAAGAATGTTCGTTTTACAGGACTAAAACTGGATGGTGCCCAGGCAAAAAATTACAAACTTGTCGATGAAAATGGAACTATTTACACACAAGAGGGGCTTATACATTTAAACTCAAATGGGGAATATGAACAAGATGAGTTTGGTATTGGTGAATACGTATCAGATGGGAATAGCGGCACTGTAAATCATGGTGGCAATCTGTACACCACGGCTGATATTGGCAAGCGGAATTTATCCTCGATGGGGTTTGAGTGGTATCAAACTGCGGCAAACGGGGATAAGATTTGGTTTGGCGATACCACTGGTGCGACAGTAAAAGCCTCGCGTGAATACAATGGCAGCAGTGTGTATGAGGTTCCTGCGGCTAGTAATACTGATACTAATAAGTATGTAAGTAATGAGCGTAATGGTGGCACCGACGGCATGGTGGGCGATGACAGCCAAAACTTTAAGGTAACAGTTTTGGCGGCTAATTTTGCGACCAGCGATGAATGGGGAAAAGATGAAGATGAAAATGTAGTAGTACCTACCAAGGACGAGATAGAGAGTGGAACGTGGTATACCAAAAATGTAGCAGATGCCAAAGGTGTTGTGTACAAGGTTCATATATCAGGTGATGCGGTCGGAAACTACACCTTGGATGGCAAGGATATTGAAACCGCAGAAAATGGCTATAACTATGTCATTGGAGCAGGTAAGATTACGCCGCGTACAATCAATCTTTTGGCTAATACTGCAAATGGTGCCAGGGTGGAGAAAATTTATGATGGCAATTCTACAGTAACCAGGAATGGCGAAAGCGAGTTTTATTTGTTAAGTAACAGTTCCACGTTGAATAATAATACAGATTTTCTGGTTTATAGCGGTGATGATGATCATAAGTTATTGTCTGATGATACCGATGCCAAAATCAAAATTACCGGTAAATATGTCAATACCGGTAGTGAAGGTGCGGCAAATGTCAATTTTGACACGACCAATAATACTGTAGCGGACAAGAATATCGTGTACACGGCTGAGGTGATGGAAGGAGATAATCCTTCCAGTAATTACAAATTTGCTGTAGTTGATGATACTGTGCAGCTGGTAAATGATGAAGGAACTAAGGCCACCTTTACGGCTGGCTTAATGGGAAAAATAAACCAGCGGGAGATTACCAATATCACCTTCAAAGATGCATCTAAGACCTATGATGGGAGTAATGCGGTCAGAAATACGACAAACTATGATACGGAAAATACTGCTAATCCGGAAAATGACAATGTCACCTTTAAAGCTAATGACCGTATAACCATTACGGGGGTGTTGTTGGATGATGGTACTAATGCCTTGGTTACGCCCGTAGATGATGAGGGGAATGAAGGTGAAGCCGATACTATTGATACAATTTTTAACACCACCAATGGCCAGATTGCTGAGGGCACAGGTACGCCTGAAAATCCGGCATTGATTACCGGTATATATGGCACGGCAGATGTAGCCGCTGATGGTACAGTTAGCAACTGGCAGGGCAACGAGCATGCGGCTGCTGGTAAAGTGGTGCAATATACCATAAATGGTGACCTGTTAAAGACAGACAATCACAATTACAAATTGGCTCTTACGGACAATGTTGTTTATGACTTGGCTGATGATGGGACGAACGCTGGTGGCAGTGAGATTACTCCCCTGTCCCTTAGTGCGGCTGAAATTGGCTTGGCACGGACCAAAGATGCGAATGGTGAATTGGTGCCGATTACTAAAACCTATAATGGATATGATACTGTAGATAATGCTGGTTCCTATATAAGCGGTATCTATGCTTCTAAGGATGGGGTAGATCTAGACTTGACGGATGCAGTGGAGATAGTATCAGCCCAATATGATACCAAACACAGTGGGGATGGTGTCAATGGTAATGATAGTATCTTGCAGGGAGTAACGTACACGCTTAAAATTGGCAACGGCAATGCTGATTACACTGTTTCGGGGGCAGATAGCGAGGGACAGTTTGCCAAGACCAAGGATATTGATGGTGTTGATATCAAGGGGGTTATCACGCCCTTGATAATCAAAGTGACAGAAAATAACATTGTTAATAATGAAAATGTGGTGAACAAAGTCTATGATGCTAAGAAAAATGTAAATGGCACAGGTGAGGATTTGGTGGGTGGTATCAATGAACAAATTTTGCCCATTGATAAAAATAATACGAATCCTGATGAAAAAATTGTCAATGATACTGCCGCTGTCTATGTCAATGATGAAGGGACGCCTGATAAAAATGTAGCTTTTGATGGAGATAATGTTACCAACAAGGGAATAGTGTATACTCTGGGGCTTACTAATAATGCTTACAATGACTATGTTTTCCGGGATAATAATGGCAATGCAATCAGTAATAATCAGTTGACTGGTGAGGGCATGATTAAAAAACGGCCCTTGTCGGTAAGTGTTACGCTGGAACCGGAAAAAATTTATGATGGAAAACCAGACGTTCTTACTATGCCTGCAAATTTGCCGGATGCGGAAACTGGTAATGCTGCAAATGCTGATATTACATTTGGCACCACAGATGATAACATTGTTGTTATGAGTGACGGTTTTATCATTGGTGAACTCACAGGTAAATATGGTATAAAAAATGGCAATGTATTTGCAGAGGATTCAAATGTCAATACGGTTAATAAGGATGTGCAGTACACTGGTGTTTTAGCGGCCTTGGGAGATAATGCTGCTAACTATGAGGTCGATGATAAGGCTTATGGCTTTGGTATAATTAACCCGCAGGGTATTGACCACACTGTCTTTAAGCTGGTATTAAAAGATGGGATTACCCAAACCTACAGTGGCAGTGCTATTGTAGGCGAGTATGGTATGAACGTCGAGCAAAAAGATGCGTTTCAGCGTAGCTGGATTGATAAAGACAAGAGTGGTATTTATCTTAGTGGAAATACTACCGAGATACCTGATATTAGTCTGAATAATAATGCGTATACTTTTGATATTGAGGATAGCAATGGTGACAATAGTGCTAAATTCAATACAGCAGATGCAGGGGATAAGAGCGTAACCTATACAATCCATATCAATCCCACTTCATTAACAAACTATGAGTATGTTGATAATGAGGTAGAAATAGATGATATATATGCCTCGAATACTGCAAACGGCACCATCAAGGCACGTCCGGTTACCGTCACTGTTACCAACCCGACACTTTCCAAATATTACGATGGCACAAAAAACATTTATGCTAACTATAGTAATGCCAGCTGGTCTGGTGAAGTAGGTACGGTTACTGGTGCGGAATTAAAAGGGGCTGATGCCGTAACAATGTCATTGGCCGTAGGCGAGCAGAATGCTGATGGCAGCTGGACAGAGACAGGCTTGATTTCTGGGTATGGCACGAATGCCAGCAGTGGGGAATATACGGGGACTGATGTAGGGACGGAAACTATTACGTATACGCCAGCAGTTTCCGGTGTTACAGCTGGCAACTATAAGTTCGTGGATGAAAATGGTGTGGAGATTTCTGCATCTAATAATCCATTGCAAACCACTGGCAACACCATCAAGCCCTTTGGCGTTACCATTACGGCAAACCCTGTCACCAAGCATTATGATGGGACTGAAGATGCTATAAAGAGTGATGGTACTGTGTTGGTTACGCCGCCTTCGGGAATGTCAGTCCTGCAGCTCGGTACTAATCCTGACTTTGGTGAGGCAGTGACCTTGGTTAATGGCTACAAGGGGGAATATGATAATCCAAATGTAAAAAATATAAATGGTGGGACTGAGCATGAAGTTACATATTCAGATTTGCAGCTGGTAGGCAGCAATTACAAGTTCGTCACGGCTGACGGCGAGGATATGACACCGGTAGCTGGTGGTACAACTTATACGATTACGGGTACGGGAAAAATTACACCATTGGCACTTACAATAGATAATGTTACGTTATCTTTCGATGCAGCAACTCCTACCAAGGAATACGATGGCACGGAATTCGTAAAAAAGAACCAAGAACTAACCGATGAGGATAACAACTACATCACGAATTTCTATGTAGATTTAGGCAACGGTGTGACGCAGGCGATTGTTTATGATTACGAAGCTGCTTACAATGATAAAGATGTTGCTGATGCTAATACAGTAAACTATAAGCTTGGTATAAATGGTGATAATTACACTATTGACCAAAGCTTAATAGATCAGGGCAAAGTTATTGAGGAAGATGGAAAGTATAAATGGGTAGCTTCGACGGCTGGTGTTATAACTCCCCGTACACTCGATGTTGTTTATGATGAAGGCATTCGGAAAATCTACGATGGTGATCAAACTGTAGAGGCTGAGGATTTAAGTAAGATTCATCTGGCTAATGATGATTTGGAGGTGTTAGAGGCAGATGAGGATGTGGCAAACCCGAATAATCTTTATGCGGTAACAAGTGCCAAATATACCACAACGAATGCTAACGTGAATCCCCAAGGAGAAGAAAATGATGAAGTAGTAAATGATGATGATCATATCAATATCAACTATACTGTGCAGTGGAACGATTTACTAAATGGCAACTATAATTTAGTAGGGGCTGATGCTAATGGCTTGGTCAACGGTATAGCCAAAGGTGATATCGAAAGACGCAAAGTGTCTGTCGAGAAGGTCAATGATGATGCAGGATTGGTGCCTGGTAAACCTTATGATGGTAGTCCGGATATGGCTGCTGCCTATTCCAATGATGGCCGTTTCCAGCTGGCAGAAGCAGATGATACCACAGGGGTAATAAAACACAATGATGTAGCGGAGGTTACCATAAATCCTGATGCCATTGTGGCTGCCTTTGATAATGATGGTCATGTGAATCGTGAGGATGATGGTATGCCTGCTCCTCAAGGGGTAACCTTTACCATTGACAGGGATAATGTCTTGTCAGGAAGTGCAACATATCCGGCTGGCAATTACTATGTTACCACTGAGGAATTGCATGGCAGCGGCCTTATCAGTCCGTTGGATGTAACCGTAAAGGTGACGAATGCTCCGGAAAAGACCTATGATGGCAAGAATTTTGTGGTGGGAACTAATTATCTGACACCTGCGCAGGCTTTTAACGTGGGGGATGACATCGATGGGAACAGCTTGGTCAATTATGTATCCATCCAAGGTACGCCACACTACGATAATGAGAATGCCGGTACGGTGGGCTACACCTACAATATTCAGCTGGATTCTATTGCAGGCTATAACGACTACAATCTGGTACTGGCTGATAACCAGGAGGGTGCAGTAGATGCTAATGGACTGACTGCAACCCTGACTGGTGATGGCACTATCAATAAACGCATTGTTACACCGACTCTTAATGGCGTGCTGACCAAAGTTTATGATGGTGCGCCTAATCCTGATGGCAGCAGCGAATTTGTATTAAGTAAAAATATGGCTGAGGATAAATCTTCCAATAATGTAAAAAAAGATGAAAATGGCAAGGTTATTTATGATACTACCAGTAACAATGATTATCCCATTACAAATGCAAGGTTTACTGTGAACGCTGCTGTAGATGGCGGGGATACTGGGTATGTTGGCACGGATGATGTGCAACTTAAAGTCACTGAGGCAAAATATGATGGTGGTGAGGCAGGAAAAGCAGAGGATTCTAACGAATTAAAAGAACATGTGGTTAATTATACGTTAAAACTCGAGAATGATAACTACATGTTTGGCAATGGCACAAATGAAACTACGTTAGAGGGTACTGGCTACATTGCCCGCAAGGGACTAGAGATTGTGGCTACTCCGGCTACGGCTAATGTGGGTGGCAGTAAACCGCATTTCACTGGTACGGTTGAAGGTTTTGAGGGGGATGACGCTAATACGTATGCTGATTTCACAGCTCAAGTGATGGGAAATTTTGACACTCGTGAAGGTGTGACTACTGCCAAGGCTGGTACGTATGGAGTCTATAGCTGGTATCGTGATGACGAAGAATTGTTGTTGAATACAGAAAATGATAACCCAATGGAGGGTAATCTGGGACTGAACTATTACTATAGACAGGCTCCGGCCAATGCCAAGGCCTTTACGGTGAAGACAGTGAACATCCCTAAGGATAACGATATGTCAACACCGGTAGTGCCGTCTACTATCAATAATCCTGATACCAAAATTACACCCACCAATGATATTTATACAAAAATTTCTCATGATGGGATCAGCAGTTTTGGTGAAAATGGAGTGGCAGCTATTGAGTATGTAGATAAGCAGGGAAAAGTAATCGGATCTACCACCATTGATAGTGGAGTAGTGCGCGAGACTACAGGTATTTCTGCTAATGACACAGAGCTGGATATGGATAATGGTAGTACCACTATCGGCAATATCAGCCTTGTGGGGGGCGATATCATCAATCTTGAAGGTGGTGACGCTGCTGGTAATGCATCTATCTCCGTGGAGGACAGTGGTACTGTGGTAAATCTGGAGATTTTGCCGACGAACGCCAATGGTGAAATACAGGAAAATAACAGTACGGCTGTGGCAGAAATCACAGGTGAAGATGTTACTAATGTGTCAAATGGTACCATCGAAATTCGAGAGGAGAATCCACTGAAGTTGGCAGAAGAAAAGGAAGATAAAACTACGCTCAAGAAAAAAGAGAGTGAGATCGCTATTGAAGGTGGTGAGGGTGATAAGAAGGACGAGATGGAAATAAAAACCGAAGGAAATGGCGTTAATGCTGCCTAAGCTGACAAACAAATGCTAGACACAGCCAGAGTAGAAGGAAGGTATAGCAAACAGCATGAAAAAATTAGTGAAAGCATACGTTGCAGCAGGATTTGCCGTAGCTGTTATGGAACTGGGGGGGGGAGCAGCTTTTGCCGCTCCTGCCATTTCCCAGCCTGGAAAAGAAATAGCGGATAATATGCCATCGTCGGAAGCAGAAGTAAAGGACAATTTACTGGAAAAACCACCCGCAGCACCGCCGGTGCAGTTTGCCATAAGCAATTTTCGCTTAGAAGCTCCGGAACTTTATCTTGATAAAGCTGAGTTGACTAGGATTTTACAGGATGGTATGGGGGAAAAGCGTACCATGGTGGAATTGAACGCCACTTTGACGGAGCTTACCAGATACTGCCGCCAGCATGGCTATCCGGCGGCGGCGGCTTATGTGCCTGCTCAGGAAAGCTCCGATGGCATGATTACCATCAAGGTCATTCCGGGGCGCTATGGCGAGATAAAAATTGATAACCGCAGCCGTCTTAAAGAAGGCGTGGCTAATGGTTTTGTTAAGTCTCTAAAATCTGGGGAGATTATCCGTACTGGCAAGTTGGAAACGACCTTATATTCAATTTCGGATGTGAGTGGCACCAAGGCGGTAGGTGTACTGAGTCCTGGCAAGGAGTTTGGCACCAGCGACCTGACCGTGCGTATCGAAAAAGGCAAGGGAACCAGTACGATTCTCTATGTGGAAAATTACGGCAGTGAGGACACAGGACGCTACCGTTACGGCCTGCAGCATAACATCTATGATGTCAGCGGTAATGGTGATAAGGTGAGTGTTGGTACCCTGTTGTCCAATCAAAATATGCACAATTATTATGCCAATTATGAGACTATAGTAGGACGTGGCGGTACAACTTTGGGCTTTGGCTTCAGCCGTATGGATTATAATATTATTATGAACTCGGGCGACTTAAAGGGGCTCGCTAACACTATAAGCTTGTTCGGTCATAGACCTATATATCATCTAACGAATAGCGGACTGAAAATAAAGTATGGTTATGATTACCGTAAGTTACAGGATGACTATATGGGATTAGGGGATGTAGATAAACATTCTCATAGCGTCTATGTGGCTGCTGAAGGCTTCGAGCGCCGTAATGGTTTTGTAGTTAATTATGAGGCAAAACTTACGACTGGCACTTTGGTACGTGATTCGGATAGCTATTTGGCGAAAGCATTGTTTAGGGATAATGAAACGGAAGGACACTATACGAAGGGTGAGTTTAATGTTACAGCAGTACAGCGGCTGGGCAACAGAGCCGATGTACTTGTAAAAGCCTCCGGACAGCTGGCCAGCCGTAATCTGGATGGTTCTGAGCGTATGTACCTGGGCGGTGCAAACGGTATTCGTGCTTATCCGCAGGGAACAGGTTCTGGCGATGAAGGTATAATGGGTACGGTGGAAACTCGTTTTTATACCAAAGTTCCTGGGTTGGTGTTTAGCACGTACTTTGATATGGGACACGTTAAGTACCGCAATGATGGACAGCTCAATGGCATAAACGAACCTGCATCGGGTATGACACTCAAAGGCTGGGGCATAGGTCTTACCTACAGCAAGCCCAATGACTGGTTCGCCCGTCTTGACTATGCGCGCCGTATCGGCGGCGACCCGAATCTCAGCGAAAAGGCACAGGCCAAAGGCAGGACATGGTTCATGCTGGGCAAGATTTGGTAAAAGTAAAAGAAGGATATTATATTTTGACAGCGAAATATACCTAGTAACAAGATAAATGTCGTCCAAGGAGTGAGATAAAATGGCAGGCAAAATCAAGAATTGTCCTATGTGTGGCAAATTGTTTAACGACACAGGCAATAAGGTTTGTATGGATTGCTATGATAAGCTGCAGGAAAAAGAGCATGAAGTAGTGGAGTATGTCCGCGACCACCGTGGGGCGAAGATTCCCGAGATTTGCGAAGCCACAGGTGCTCCGGCGGGCATGATTAAGAAGATGATTCGCGAAGGCCGGTTCGAGCAGATTGGTGTCAAGATGTCCTATCCCTGTGAAAAATGCGGTGCGCCGATTATGTCGGGCAAGATTTGTAAGTCCTGTGAAGGGGCGGCGCGCAGCGCTTTGCAGAAACAGGCGGCAGCGGTTACGGCGGCCCGGCAGATGGCCAAGATGGACAGAGGTCAGGGCATGTACTCCAAAAAGCATGACCAATAATATATGCAAATGGGTGAAAAACGGCGAAATAGCTTGATAATCACCGCTAAAAACGAATAATTACCGAAAAGCAGGAATTAAGTTTCCTGCTTTTTTTGACGATACTTCAATTAGAAGAGACTGTGTAATATATGGAAAGCAGTCGCAAATATAAACAGGGTGGTGAAAAAGATGATTATCAATGGCAATGTACAGGCCGTAGCCGGTGCCTACAGTGTGAGCAGCACGGGCAGTGTCAAGCGGGCCTACAATGCGCAGGCTGTGGAAAAGAAGGACGAAGTCCTGCTGTCCCACGAAAGCCAGAGCTTTTCCAGCATGCTCCAGAAACTCCAGAGCATGGATGACGTGCGCGAAGACAAGGTGCAAGACCTGAGCGCACGCGTGGCAGCCGGCAGCTATGAAGTGTCCAGTGAAAATCTGGCCGCAAGCCTGCTGAATGCACGTTTCTAATCCGGGGAGGCAATACAAATATGTGGCAGGAGTTCGCAAACAATCTCAACGAATTAAACAAAGCCTACAAAGCACTTATTGAACTGGGAAAAAAGAAACGCAGCGCTTTGGTGCTCGTGGATATGAAGACCGTGGAATCTCTGCTGAAAACAGAGGAAGAGCTGACGGACAGTGTAGCACGGCTGGAAAAGACGCGGCAGAGCCTGCTCATGAAACTGGCCGCCAGCGAAGACAGGCTGGGGCCAAACTCCAATATGCAGGACATCATCGGTATAGTACCGCCGGGAAAAATGAAGGAAGTCATCAGAAAACTCCATGATATGCTGGCCGGCTCCGTACAGGAGGCGCAGGAAATCAGTGAAGGCAATGCCCTGCTGATAAAGGCGGCTATGGAGGCAGCGGCTTTCCATTTGAACAGAATTGGCGGAGCCAAGGTGGAACCGGCCTATGGCAAGGGCGGCGAAGTGACCACACATCGCCGGAATTTTGAATTTAACGCATAATTACAGTTTTAGACGCAGCAGAGGGTGGGTAAATTGGAAGAAGCAGTACGTTTGCTGAGAGCGCAAATCCTTATCAGCAATAAATGTCTGGAAAAAATCAAAGCACTGAAAGCAACACTACAAGCCGAAAACAAGGGAGCCGATATCGTGGCCGCCGTTCAGGCACTGGAGCCTGCCCTGTCGGAATTAGGCAGACTGGAAAAAGACAAGCAGGAATTTTTGCAGCAGCATAAACTTCCTGCCATGAGCGCTTTTATAAAAAAGGCGCCGCCCTCAGAGGAAAAGGAAATAGTATTGCATTTACTGCACAGGGCACAGGAATTTGAAGAGTCCCTGAGCAGGGAAACAGAGGCTGCCAGGCTCCTGCTGGAGCGTGGCAAGAAGTATGTGGATTACCATATAAACGTCATGACCAGAGCCGTGGCCAGCGATACCTATACGCAGGATGCGGCAGAACGGGAAGGCCGCCGGGAAATCAAGATGTTTGATTCCAGCGTTTGATGTGCTAAGACAAAATAAGCAGCAGAAAGGATAATAGGTGAAATATCATGCGTTCAACGTTTTCCGGACTTAATACCATGGTTCGTGGCGTATTTGCCAATCAACTGTCGCTTGACACGGTCGGCCATAACATTACCAATGCGTCCACGGAAGGGTATTCGCGCCAGAGCGTGAATCAGGCGGCGACCCGGGCGCAGGAAGTTCCTTCATTATACGGCAATGTGCTTGTCGGCTCCGGCGTAGATGCCATGTCCTTGCAGCGCGCCAGAAATATTTACGCCGACAAGCAGTATTGGGCGGAAACCTCCACCCATGAATACTACAAAGCGGCACAGGTAAACTATGATAAATTGGAAGCCATCTTTGATGACTCGGACAGCACGGGCATAAAAGATGCCATGGATGCTTTTTATAAGGCGTGGAGTGACTTGTCTGCCAATGCCTCCACGGACAGCAACCGTGTTACCGTCATCGAAAAGGGCAATATCTTTGTGGATAAAATCAGCACCGCAGCCAGCCAGCTGCAGGAGCAGATAACCGCCCAGTATGACGATATCCGGGTACATTTAACGACGATAAATGACATCAACGACCAAATCGTTGAGTTGAATAAAAATATCATGGGCGCTGAAGCTGTCGGCGCTTCTGCCAATGACCTGCGCGACCAGCGTGATCTCTTGGTGGATAAGCTCTCCACCTATATGAATCTCAATGTCTATGAGGACGACAAAGGTATGTATACCATTGTGTCCAACGGCATATCCATGGTTAACGGCATAAATAAGCTGACGCTGGAAATGTCCGACCCATACAATAATGCAGATTATGGCCTTAATGATTATACAATCCAAATCAAGGAATCTGGTATCGCCTTTATTCCGCAAAATGGAGCGCTAAAGGCGGAACTGGATACCATCGCCGAGGATAAGGGCTATATTGATAAACTCGCCGATATGGCGGGCTTTATGCTGACGGTGTTCAATAATTTCCATCAGCAAGGTGCAGGTATTGATAATGACAGCGGTACGCTGGGGACATCCTCTGGGCCTACCTTTGGTATCAACTTCTTTGGCGATGATAATACGGTTTATTATTGGGATGATGCCAATAGCTGCGTGGTGGCGACGGAGTATGATTCAACAGATATTACGCGCAGCCTGTCAACGCCAACATCGGCAACAGATACGCCGCAGGTTCACATTTCAGGTACGGTAACTGAGATCAGCAAACTGAAGGGAATGAACATCATCAATGCTATGCGGATAAATACTAAACTGACGGAGGCTGGTGGTTCAAGTCTAGTGGCAGCTCGTTCGTTGACAGTAGAAGAACAAACCGACCCTAATACTGGTGCGCTTTTGAATACTTATACAATTGTGGCCAGTGGTACGAAGGATGGTACCAACGCGGTCAATCTCAGTGCCTTGTTCAATCTGTCGGCAGACAATATAGCCAAGTTTACTAATACGTCTACCATATATTATCAGGCAACCACTGGTGGAACATCTGAAGAGGTTCCTACTACCCGTTCGGTGGATGATATTTCCCTCAATGCGTATTATCAGTCGGTAATGAGTACGTTGGGCACGGATGCGGCATCCATTGATACCAAGGAAAGCGCTCAGGATGATTTGATTACCCAGATTGTGAACTGGCGTTCCTCTACTTCTGGTGTGGACTGGAATGAAGAACTCACCAATATGATTACTTTCCAGAAGGGGTATAGCGCCTGCTCCCGCTGTCTCACCACCATGGATGAGATGTTGGACAGGCTCATCAATAGCACCGGCGTAGTTGGCCGTTAATACAGATAGCAAATGAGGTGAAATAAAATGTCCATTCGTGTAAGCAGCAATCAGATGGTCTACGGTTATCAGAAACAATTAAACGATGCTAACACTCGGCAGACAAGTCTGTTGGAACAGGGCGATGGCAGTAAGCTTCATCGTCCTTCCGATAATCCGGTAGATTATTCCAAGTATATCCGCTATGATACATCTCTTAATGAAAATGAGCAGTATACCAACAATGTCAATACAGGTCTTGCCTGGATGAAGACTTCGGATTCGGCACTGGTCAATATGACGGCCATTCAGACCACATTTAAGGAAAAGACCATCGCTGCAGCAAATGATACCAATAACACTACGGATATGGCTGCTATTGGTAAGGAAATGATGGCGGAAATTCAAGAAATTGTGTCCTTGGGCAATACCATGCAGGGAGATAGCTATGTGTTTGGCGGACAGAAAGATTTGGTAAGGCCTTTTGAATTATCTACAGAAGAATTCGATAGAGGCCTCGCTAAGACTTTAGATGAAACACAGGCAGCCTACTTCAATACTGCTGACAGCAGCGGCACGATGACACAGATGTTAGTTCTTGAAGATGAGGCTGATCCTAACAATCTTTATTATCTGGATACTACTACAGGCCGATTGTATACCAAAGATTTTGTGGAAAATGGATATAAAAATGAGAAGAGTGCTGGAAAGACTGCGGCTACTGATGATGATATAGCAGATCTATATGAAAATGAAGAGTACTCGCATGGTAAAATGGTAGCTGGTTACCCTGGGACTGGCACATTAACTAGCGGTGCGTTAAATGCTTTAGGGGCAGGTCTTAACCCGCCGGTGACGTTGGGGGAACCTGTGTATTTAGTTCAAGATACTAGTGGAACGTTTTATTATGGTGATAGTACGACTGGGAAGGTGTATGATGCAACGCTTAAGGAAGTAGGTACCTTTCCAAGCAAAGATTATAAGTATGCGCCGGAAAGAGGGAATGGAAGTGTCTATAATCCTGTTGGACCACTAGTGATATATAATGATGATGGTGACCAGTTTTTTGCGGATGATTCTCAAGGTTCCAATGGACCAATTTTCAAAAATTTTGCAGATGTAAAGTCTGATTTTACCAAAGACGACATGGATGCAGGAAAGATTGTGGATGACTTATATGGAGTAAATCAAAAATATACTTGGTCAAGCAACTATTTTGATTTTGAGAATGGTGATCCTATCTATGTTGGGGTTACAGATGCAAATGGGAAACAATACTATTATGATCAGAA
The DNA here is from genome assembly GCF_905233635.1 of Selenomonas sp. AE3005. Taxonomy (GTDB): domain Bacteria; phylum Bacillota; class Negativicutes; order Selenomonadales; family Selenomonadaceae; genus Selenomonas_A. The sequence goes on from NZ_CAJODG010000027.1 coordinate 24,278, forward strand.
AACGAAAGATATCTATACAGAGGAATATTTGCAAGAGTGTAAGACCAATAGTCAAGTTGTTGATTCTAAAAAAAGCATTGGTAATATGAAATCCATGTATATTGCCGCTAATTTTGACAATCGGGGCAAGATACTGGATGAGGATGCTGCTGGAGACGATATTGTTAATGCTGGTGCTGACTATGAAACGAACATCATTGATGAGTATGGGCGTACGGTTACATTAAAACTAGCCAGTATTAAACAGCAGCTAGCTAAATTTAATGGAGATCAGAAGTACGTTTCTATGGTTAAGAAGAATGGGACTACTGAGCCAACAGCAGATACAGTTAATGTTACCAGTTCAGAAATCTTTGGCATGGATTTATTCGATGATCCGAATTCGGGCAATTCCCCATCTGGCACGGCCATGCTGAATGAAATGTTGACGGTTCATGCCAAAGTGGTGGGGGATGACCATATCTGGTTGGATACGGACGGTGTAACCATCGCCGATGAAGCCCATGCGCAGACGGTCAAGACGGAAACTAAGTTGGGGGCCCGTACTCAGCTGTACAATTCCGTTAGCACCATGCTGACTACCCAGAATGAAATTATCACCGGAGATATCACCAATACATCCTCAACCGATGTGGCAAGGCTGGCCGTCCAGCTTATGCAGGAGCAGACCATCTACAATATGAGCTTGTCTTTGGGCGCGAGAATTCTCCCTCAGAGCCTCGCTGATTATCTGTGATAATTTTTAATTTCCCGCTAAGTTTTTAGGGTATTTTTAATAAAAACATGGTAAAATATGAGTAAGTAAACGGATTTAGCAGGAATTTCCCAGGGAAAGGGTGAAATAATCTATGCTGAGCAATATGTTAATGCTTAATATGCGGTTCACCCAGCCCATGATTGGTCTGCACACGCAGCTGGGAAAACTGGAGGCTCACTCTACGCCTGCCGAGCTGCACGCCAACACACGGCAGGCCCGTTCCAACAGGCATTGGACGCAGCCCACCGTGGAGATAGACCAATATCCCAGCCGTCATGCTTATGGCTTTACCAATCACTCGGACTTTGCCAAAGAGCATGGTCAGAAAGGATTTTCCGACTTGTCGCAGACAACCTCCCGTTGGACACAGGAGGCATGGGACAATGTGGAAAACAGCGGCAAGCGTGGCAAGAAGCCTGTAGAACAGCGGTATGACAGCAAACTCCGTCAGGAGATAAATCAGAGCAAAAACTGGCATATAGTAACGGAACTCATTCCCGACCCCACGATAACCTTCCATCCTGTTGAGGCAGTAGGGGAACCTGATCTAGGGGATGTTTCGGTAAATATTGATACACAGGCTTTTGCGCAGACACATTTTACTCCGGGGCAGGTTGAGACATACATGCAGCAAAAGGCCAATGTAGAACGCTGGGTAACCGAAGGCAAGTACGATATTTACGCATGAGTGATTCACGCGGAAGTGGAGGCATAAGAGATGAGAAAAGTCAACACGTTGAGATTTGGTGAAGTAGAAGTAGCAGAGGATAAAGTTGTACATTTTGCCGATGGTATCCCAGCCTTCGAAGACGAACATGAATTTGTTATTGTTCCCTATGATGAAGAAAGTCCTTATGTTTTCCTACAGTCACTGACGACACCGGACTTGGCGTTTTTGATGACCGTACCTTTTGTATTCTTCCCGGATTATGAGTTTGAGCTGGATGATGAAAATCAAAACAAGCTGGAACTTACCAATCAGGAAGATATGCTCATCTATACGCTGATTACAGTCAATGGTGGCAAGGTACAGGACATGACAGCCAATCTTATGGCGCCTGTGGTTATAAATACTGCCAATATGCAGGCTCGTCAGCTCGTACTTGACCGCAGCAATTACACAACCAAGCATAGATTGTTTCCGGAAAATAAGGAGGAACAATAATGCTCGTATTAACCAGAAAACCTCGTCAGCAGATTATGATTGGTGACAATATTGTTATTAACGTGGTGGAAGTGCAAGGCGACAATGTACGCATTGCCATTGATGCCCCGCGTGATATAAAAATCTATCGCGGCGAAATCTATCGCGCGATACAAGAAGAAAACAAGAATGCGGCCGCTCCGGTGCCCATGGATTTGGACTTAAGTGCCGGCCTGCCGAAGGAGTAGTTAGGAAGTTAGGAAAACTGGTGTAAATCTATGGAGGGATTAGCATGGTAGGTAAAATTCAGGACATAGTGTCGGCCTCGATTGTGGCCGGTGCTGCGGAGCGGGTCAGCGACACATCATCAAGGCCGGCGGCGTCTAATAGCAAAAATCAGGAAATACCGGTAAAACGCATTGATGATGTACAAAACGCACCAAAGTTTAATCAGACAGAGGAAGAGGAAGACCCATTGCAGGCTCGTGAAGAAGAACGCGAACCGATGGATGAAAAATCTGTCAGCTACATGACCAAGGAATTAAATGAGCTCATGAGCAAGATTAACTGCAACCTGGAATTCCAGTATCACAAGGAAGTCAATATGATGTCAGTGCGGATGCTGGACAAGAAAACCCATGAAGTAATCAAGGAAGTACCGCCAGAGGAAATGCTTGACCAGATGGCAAAGGCACGTGAATGGCTGGGCGCCTTCCTCGATAAGAACGCGTGAGGAGGTGTGAATCATGAGTGGTATTGGAATTTACGGCCTGTCAGGTTCTGGCATCGATGTTGACTCCATGGTCAAGATGGGCATGATGACCAAGCAGAATCAGTATGACAAGCTGTATAAGCAGGAAGTAAAAAACGAGTGGACAAAAGAAGCCTATTCGGATATGTATAATAGTCTTAATACGTTCAACTCATCTACGCTGTATAATTATAAGCTGTCGTCTACGTCAAGCCCTATGTCAGCTGTCAGCAGTAATACATCTGTGGCAACTGCTGCGGCTAATGCCGATGCAGCTTCTATGTCGCATACGGTCAATGTGTCGGCTACAGCATCCAATGCTTACTTGCTTACCAATGGCTCTATTGACAGGGCAAACACTTCTTCAACTAGTGCGAATAAGAGTATATATTTGAAGGATATACTCTTTGATGAAGCCACGCAAAACACTTTGCGGTCACAAATAGAGGGAAATGAAACTTTGGCGAAATCCAAGCTTGTCAGCTTTACTATAGCTGATGGCACTGGTTCGGGAGCAAATAGTAAGGAAGTTTCATTTACGTACGCAGACATATTGAACAGTAACGAAACCTTGAATGATTTGGTTTCCAGTATCAATGGTGCAGGCGTGAACATCAAGGCATCTTACGACAGTGCTAATGATGCTTTTTCGTTGTATCAGAAAACCGGTGGTGCTGCTAATAAAATCATGTTCTCTGTTGGTACGGATACAGCAGCCGATTACGGAAAAAAACTGATTTCCAGCTTGAATTTGGGCGTTGTGACGCAGGTGGTGGATAGCAGTGGCAGCTTGAACAGTGAATTGTCCAGCCCCTTGTCCTTTGAATCAACCACAGGGACGAGTTCTGTAAGTGCTTCGTCCTTTAGCAGTTCTGCTTCTGTTTCGGCAAGCACGGTATTGAATACCTTGTTTAATGCTTCAGCCAGCAGCAATGAGGCTAAGTTTACGCTTTCAAATGGTACCGGCTCCAGCGAAATAAGCATTGCAGATGTATCAACGGCTACTGTTCAGGATTTGATTGATGCTATTAATAGTGCCAGCACTACGGATAATCTTGGCATAACCGCCAGCTTGGATGGCAGCACGCTGAAAATAGCGAATACAGATCCGGATAGCACGAATACCATTTCGCTTAGTGTTGCAAGTGATGCTGGTGAAGCGGCTGATATTAATGGTCGTAAGCTGATAAACGGCCTGCAGATTTCGTCTACGGAACTTACTGCTGATACTAATGGGATACAGGCTGCTGGTACGGATGCACAGGTGACTATTGATGGCCGCAGCTATACCTCTGACACGGGCAAAATTACTGTAGGCAATGTCACCTATACATTGGCTGCTAAAGGTTCGACAACCGTCACGGTTAATCAGGATACGGATAAACTTATTGAAAACGTAAAGAAGTTTGTCGAAGATTACAACAAAATGCTGGATTCGCTCAATGATAAGTATTATGAGACCAAGTACAGCGACTATGGTGTGCTTACCAAGACTCAGGAAGACGGCATGACCAAGGAGCAGATTGAGAAGTGGAATGAAAAAGCAAAATCCGGTTTACTCAATCATGATAATACCATCGGTAAGATTATCAGTGAAATGCGTGAGGCAATTTACACGCCGGTTGATTCCGTTACGGGCAAATACAATACCATGATGTCCATAGGTATTAGTTCAAAGACGGATAGAGGTCACTTGTATCTTGATGAGGATAAGCTGAAGAAAGCTTTGGCAGCTGAGCCGGATTGTGTGCGCCAAATCTTTACAGCTAGTGGTGAAATCACTGATGCCAACGGCAAGACAACTACTGATTACAAGAGTGAAGGCGTGGTGCAGAGAATTTCGGATTCTTTGTATAATAATCTCAAGACGATGAAGTCCTATGCAGGAACATCCACGGAGACTTCTGATGGCAGCACGTTGGGGAATTTGATTCGTGAACTTCAGACGAAGATGTCTAATTTCAAAACGATGATGAAGTCCTATGAAAATCTGCTATATAAGAAATATGATGCAATGGAAACAGCTATTCAGCGTTTAAGCGTATCTATGGGCTATATTACAGGAGGCCAATAATAGAATAGGTCTGACAGGGAGGCACATATATGGTAAACAATGCAGCAGAAGCCTATAAAAGACAACAAATTATGACAGCGACCCCGGAAGCATTGACCCTGATGCTTTACAATGGCTGCCTAAAGTTTATGAATGAGGGTAAAGATGCAGTAGAGGCAAAACAGTATGAAAATGCCAACAACCTGCTGCAGCGTGCCCAGCAGATAATCTCTGAATTCCGTATTACCTTGAATATGGATTATGAAATATCACATCAACTTATGCCCCTGTACAATTATTGCTATGACCGCCTGGTGGAGGGCAATATCAAAAGCGATACAGCCATGATTCAGGAAGCTATTGACATCATCAAGGAATTGCGGGATGCTTGGGCGCAGGCGATGAAAAAAGCCCGTCAGGATGGCGGCACCAAGAATGTTCAGGGTGATAGCTATGTCGGATAAAGCTATGACACAGGCAAAGGCCAATTTTGAAATGTACTATACGTTGACGCAGGAACTCTTGAAATTCATCAATAAGGAAGATATTGATGAATTTCTTGAGCTGGAGCGTCAGCGTAGTGACTTGGTTACACGCATGAAAGCTCTGCCGGAAACGGAAGTTTTTCGAAAGACCGATGAATGCAGGGAGCTGGTCGGGAAAATCAAGCCGCTTGATATGCAGGTGGTCTATAAGGCAAAAGCATGGCTCAATAAATCCCGTCAGCAGAATGCTACTGTTCATGCCTATGATATTCAGAATATGAATAGTCTGGGGAATATTTTTAACAAAAAATATTAAAAAACCTCTCCTTTGGGAGAGGTTTTTTATTTTTCTTACCGAAATATAATCAGGGGGGAGGCGAAAATGGAAATGAATAATATAAGATTATCGGCTTGTTATATTGTAAGGAACGAAGAAAAAAATCTGCCAATCTCCTTAAATTCTGTTAAGCAAGCTGTAGACGAAATCATTGTGGTAGATACAGGTTCTACTGACAATACTAAGGCTGTAGCACAAAACTATGGTGTAAAACTATATGATTATCATTGGCAAAATGATTTTTCTGCACCACGCAATTATGCCATTGAGCAAGCGCAAGGCGAATGGATTTTGTTTTTGGATGCAGATGAAACATTTCCTACTCCATTAGACAAGGATAGAATTTTGTCTTATTTAGATAGTATGCAGGATAAGGAGATGATCTTGCTCACTCGGCATAACATAGACAATTTAGACCAACAGCGTATATTTTATAAGGACTGGAGTCCGCGTATCTTCCGGAATCGACATGATTTGCGCTACCAGGGGCGGGTTCATGAGTATGTTAGCAAATCGAATGGTGATTTACAGGTGGGCTATGCGCCCATGGAATTTTATCTCCTGCATACTGGTTATGCAGAAAGCATTAGTGCGGATAAATGTCAGCGAAATTTACAAATTCTCAAGCAGGCTATTGATGAGGGGGCTTGGGAGCCTGTTTATGATTATTATTTAACGGACTGTTACTATGGTATACAAAATTATGAGGCTGCCTTGCAACATGCAATTGCCTACTTAAAAAGTGGTACTTTTATATATGGTGGGAATGGGCGCAGCTACCGTATGATTTTGGAGTGTATGCGGGCACTGGGAATGCCTGATGCGGAGATGTTGCCATGGGCTGAAAAAGCATGTCAGGCATATCCGGATTTGCCTGAATTTTATGCTGAATGTGGCATGGTACTTTGTGGAATGGGGAAACTATCGGAGGCACGGGCACTTTTGCAGGAGTCACTGCAGCGTTATGACGAGGGAACAGCTGATTTTCGTCACGAAACATATTTTTCTCCGGAAGTTGCAGCTAAGGTGGCAGCAAGGTTGGGCGAGATTGCGGAACTTTACGGTAATAAAAAAGAAGCAGCCGGCTGGTTCGTGCAGGCTCTGGATTATTGTCAGACTAATGACCGGATTGTAGCTAAGGCGCGAAATTTTTTGCAAAAAAATAAAATAATCATTTAAGTTATCGGAAAAATGACCGATAAATATAATGTAAGGCAAAGGTAATCAGCAAATCAATACAAGGATGCTTGTGGTCAGCTAGCAGCCACTTGCAAGAGTAGCGATTTGCTAATTATATATGCTAACGACAGTCAGGGATGG
>NZ_CAJODG010000028.1 GCF_905233635.1 Selenomonas sp. AE3005
GAACATATAAATGGCACAAGTAAGCTATTACGGCACTGGCCGCAGAAAGTCTTCCGTTGCCCGTGTTCGTCTGGTTCCAGGCGAAGGCAAGGTTACGATTAACGGTCGTACCATGGAAGAATATTTTGGTCTCAAGACTCTCGAACTCATCGTTCGTCAGCCTCTGAACCTTACGGAAACTGTTGACAAGTATGACGTTATCGCTAACGTAGCTGGTGGCGGCGTATCTGGTCAGGCAGGCGCAATTCGTCACGGTATCACCCGTGCACTCATGGAAATGGATGCTGAGCTCCGTCCGGCTCTGAAAAAAGCTGGTTTCGTTACGCGTGACCCGCGTGAGAAAGAGCGTCGTAAATACGGCCTCAAGAAAGCTCGTAAGGCTTCCCAGTTCTCCAAGCGTTAATTTTATTATCGCCATTACAGTCCGTCCTGCGGGACGGACTTTTTCTATGCGCTTTTTTAGCAAAAAAAATCCCCCGGCCGGTACAGGCTGGGGGATTTTGGTGTAATTATTTCTTTAAGGTCTCTTTCAGGATAGCCGTCAAAGCCTTCTGGGTAACACGCATCATGTCACCGAGGAGAGCGTTGTACAAGTCACCGCCATCGCAGACACCACGACCATTTTCAGTAATGAAGAACTTCTTCGGATGTTCTTCGGACTGATAAGCCTCGTTAAGTTTATCCTGAACGAGTTTCTCGATTTCCTGTTCTGTCATCGAATATACACCTCTTTCCATAAATCCATGATAAACATAATTCTACAACTTAGGAGGAAAATCCTGCTGTCTGTAGAAATAAATAATAAAAATTTATGGTTATGGTATTTTCAACTTATTTTCAGTAAAAATTTATGTAAATTTAATAGCCACTTAAAGCAAATATAAGAATAAGGGGGTATATTATAACCATCGAGTTGGATATGGTCATTTATGCATGGAGGGATAAATTATGAAAAAGAAAATTTTAGCTGGTATGGTAGCAGGAGCAATTTTGGCCGGTACTGGCTTTGGCTTTTTAGGCCAGGCGCAGGCAGCTGCTGACCAGGGAAACAACCAACAGGGTAAAGTGGCGCAGCATAAACTGCGCGGGCCGCAGGACGGGCAGCCGCCGATGATGAATATGAACAGTGCCGATGTGGCCAAGCGCATTCATGACACCTTTGGTGTAAATGAGGCTGAAGTCAAGGCTGCGCTCGATGCCAAACGCAATTTCCACGATGTAGGTCAGGCCGCAATGCTTGCCAAAATCAGCGGTAAATCATTCAAGGACGTGCTGGCGATGAAAACCGATAGCAAACATTGGAAGGACGTTGGCAAAGAACTGGGCATTACTGCTGACCAGGTTAAGAATCAGATGGATATCCTGTCGGCTGAACGCATGGCTAAACGCGGCGATATCACCAAGGAAAAGGCTCTGTCCCTGTTGAAGGCAGGTTACAGACCGCATGACGTGGGCATGGCTGCTAAACTGGCAAAACTCAGCAAGAAAGACGTACAGGCTGTGCTGGATATGAAGAAAATCAACAACACCTGGAAAGATGTAGCCAAGAAGTTAGGTGTAGATGAATCGAAACTGCGTCCGCAGGGCTTTGATAGAGATGGTCAGCACCGTATGGGCGGCCCCGGGGAAAGACCGGAACCGCCGCATGATTTTGGCATGAACGAAGAAAAATAATTAGGGCGTGTTGATTAAATGAGATTCGCCCAGATTTGCAGATAGTGGCTGTCCTCTGCAAGGCGACAAACCGCAGGCATAGCGGTGCTATGTCGAGGATGTCTGTGAAGATGGGTGGATTGAATTAATCAACACGCCCTAAATAGTCTTCTCGATAAAAACAGTCGGCGGAAATCCGGCTGTTTTTTTATTTGATTGGAAACTATTGTATTGACACTGAGGACAAAAGCCTGTAAAATTTGAATCATCGAAAACACTTAACAATGTTACAGATGATTATGTACAGAAAATAGGGGATTAGAAATGATACGAGCGAAAATATGCGGCATAACTGATTTATATACCGCCAAGATAGCGGAAGAGGCTGGGGCAGATTTCCTTGGTTTTGTCTTTTATAAACCAAGTCCCCGTTATATAGACCCGGTAAAAGCTGCGGTTATCGGCAGTCAGATTCAGAAGTCACGTTTGGTGGGGGTCTTTGTGGATGAGGACCTGGAAGTGGTAAACGAAATAGCCCACCGGGTAAAACTTGACTATGTGCAGCTCCACGGAAGTGAGCCGGCGGAGTATGCGCGGCAGGTTGACTGTCCGGTTATAAAGGCATATCATTATGATGAGAATTTTTCCGTGGCGGAGGCGGAGGCGTATCCGGCGGAAATGATTCTGCTTGATGCCGGCGATGCGCAAAATCCCGGCGGCACGGGGCAGAGTTTTGACTGGCAGAAGGCCGCACAGGATATTGCGCAGCTGCATAAGTCGGTAATCGTGGCCGGCGGCATAAACAGGGAAAATGCCCTGCAGGCCAATAAGGTCATGAAGCCCTATGCCCTGGATGTGTCCAGCAGTCTGGAAGTCAATAAAGAAAAATCCGTGGAAAAAATCAAGGCTTTTTTGCGGCGTGTTAAGTAAGTCGGTGCGTTAATGAAGGATTTTCCGCAGATAAGGGCGAATAAGTAACATATAGTCCTTAAATGATTCGGAAAGGAAGGCCGCTATGATAGTTACTGACAACGCAACCGTAAATGCCGCGGAGGATTTAATCCGCAAACATAAAAACGACCGGCCGGAAAAGCCACGCAGGCCGCAGGAATTGTCTGCCCGTTATGAGCAGGCTATCCGCCAGTATCAGGAGTTGATGAAGGCGGATGTGGACAATCGGGAGCAGCGCGTAATGCTGTATGCGGAAATAAAGGTGCTGGGCTGGTGCTTAGGCCGTGATGAGGCTAAGGTCGTCAGGGAAATAAATACCCCCAGGAAATGAACAGATAGCGGAAGGCTTTGCACCAGGCAGAGGCCTTCCGTTTTTCCTTATGCAGATGGGAGCAGTGTAAGAACTAATGGAAATAAAGAAAACAGCTTGTCCGTATGATTGCCCGGATTGCTGCGGCCTGCTGGTCACAGTAGAGAACGGGAAAGCCGTAAAGGTGGCCGGGGACCCGGAACATCCGTTTACCCGGGGGACGTTATGCCCGAAAATGGCGCATTACGAACGGACGGTACATTCCCCCAGGCGTCTGACCACACCGTTAAAACGTGTGGGGGCTAAGGGCAGCGGCGAATTTACCCCCATCAGCTGGGAGGAGGCCGTGGCGGCGATTGCTGCTAAATGGCAGGCGATAATCAAGGTGTATGGCGCTGAGGCTATACTGCCTTATTCCTATGCCGGAACGATGGGAACCTTACAGTATAGTGCCGGACATGCCCTGTTTTTTGCGTTAGGGGCAAGCAGCCTGGACAGGACGATTTGTGCACCGGCCAAGGCACAGGGCTTTCGTGCGGTTATGGGAGCGACGCTGCCCACAGCACCGCAGGAGGCGCAGCATAGTGATTTTATTCTGCTCTGGAGTATCAGCATGCTGGCCACGGATATTCATTTCAAGCATGATGTGGATATAGCGCGTAAGCGGGGAGCCAGGATTGTCTGCATTGATACGTATGCCACGCGAACGGCCGCCTATGCCGACGAGTTTATCTGTGTGAAACCGGGGACTGATGGGGCGCTGGCCTTGGGGCTTATGCATATAATGGCGCGTGAGGGCCTGGTGGACGAGGCGTTTATTGCCGCATATGTTCAGGGCTGGGAAGAGCTTAAGGCAGAAATTCTGCCCCGGTATACGCCGGCGCTTGTCAGCCGGATAACCGGTGTGGACGGCAAGGTATTAACAGAACTGGCGCAGAGTTTAGGCCGGGCCAGAGCGCCGTTTTTGCGGTTGGGCAGCGGCCAGTCACGCTATGGCAATGGTGCGATGACGTCCCGTCTGATTACCTGCCTGCTGGCTGTGACTGGTGCTTATGCCAGACCGGGCGGCGGTATGCTGACTTCGGCCGCCGGCAGCAATGCTTTTGATAAGGATATTATCCGCCGTCCTGATATGGAAAAGCCGGGCGTGCGGCATATCAATATGATTAAGCTGGGTGATGTGCTGACGGATAAGGACTTGCAGCCACAGGTTAAGAGCCTGTTTGTCTATTCTTCCAATCCGGCCTGCACAGCTCCTGACCAAAATAAGGTACTGGCAGGGCTGGCCCGGGAAGATTTATTTACCGTGGTGCATGAACGCTTTATGACGGATACGGCGCTGTATGCTGATATTGTGCTGCCGGCAACCACGTCGCTCGAGCATGAAGATATCTATTATTCCTATGGGCAGTATGTGATTCAACGGGGGCAGGCGGTAATACCGCCGGTAGGCGAGAGTAAATCCAACTGGCAGGTCATGCAGCTGCTGGCTAAGGCCATGGGCTTAACAGATGAATTTTTTGCCAGACAGGAAAAAGATTTTATTGCGGCGTTTATGGACAGCACCAAAACGGCCTGGCCTTTGCCGGTAGACCGGGAAAGATTGGCTGCCGGAGAGCCGGTGGCTCTGCCGCTGCCGGCTGCTTATAAAATGCAGTTTAAGACGCCTTCCGGCAAAATAGAAATATTAAATCCACAGCTGACGCCGCCGCTGCCGGATTATTTCCCGGCATACAGTGAGGCGGACGACGGGGAGTTTGTGCTGATAAATTCCCCGGATGCCCGGATTTTGGACAGTTCGTTTAATGAACGGGAGGAACTTACCCGCGGCAATATTATGACGCTGCTGTTAAATCCCGTGGACGCACAGCGGCTGGGCTTAAAGACCGGTGACCGGGTACGGGGGAAAAATGCCCGGGGGCAGGCGGAGTTTACCTTGCAGGTTACGGATAAAGCAGCCTGCGGTACAGCGGTCAGTGAAGGTGTCTGGTGGCAGGAATACACCAGAGGGGGGAACATCAACCGGCTGACTTCGCAGCGGACAACGGATAAAGGGGCAGGCAGTACTTTTTATGATGTGCGCATAGATATAGAACGAGTTTAAAAAAGGTTTTTGGGATTGTTTCACGAATATAAACTTCAGGGATATTTTTTCGCTATTAGAGGGATGGCTATACCGAAAAAATAAATGGGGAAGTGCAAGTTATGACGTATTATTGCCTGATAGATTTTTTGGCATTGATGGTGCTGCTTATCACTAACAATGATATCGTGTTAAGAGATGTGCGCGTGGTACGTAATTGTGGACAGAGACTTTACAGATTGTTTCTGTTTGCCGTCATTGCGTATTACATATCGGATTTTATCTGGGCCTGGCTGTATAACATTGGCACATATCCTATGGTGCTGTATGTGGACACTGAGGTGTATTTCATCTTTATGGCGCTGGGAACTGTGCTGTGGTCGCGTTTTGTAATTAAATACCTGCGAATAAAGAGGGCTTTTGCCCGTCTTCTGAACATAGCCGCGGTACTGCTGTTTATGTTGGTGATAATTGCCACGCCTTTAAACCGTATGTGGGATATTATGTTCTGGTTTGATATGGACGGGATTTATCATACCGGCTCGGCAAGAGATTTCATATTTATTTATCAGGTGGTATTGCTGCTGGTGCTTTCCCTGTATACGCTGTTTATAGCGTCCCATATCAGCACCAAACAGAAGAAAAGAAATATCGCTGTAGGGCTGTCCGGTATTGTTATGCTGGTGTTTGTGGCGGTGCAGATATTTTTCCCCACGTATCCGCTCTACGCCATCAGCAATATGATGGGCTGCTGTCTGCTGCGTACTTTTGTTGTTGAGCATGAACGGGATGAATATCGCGAAAACCTGAAAATTACCCTGGCAAGAGAACGTGAGCAGTTTGAGGAATTCAAAAAGGTCTGGAGACTGGCCTATAAAGATGCACTTACCGGGGTGAAAAATAAACTGGCTTATGCAGAAAAATGTGCACAGATTGACAGTCAGATAAACAAGGGCACCTTGCAGGGAATGGCGGTAGCAGTTATGGACCTCAATGACCTCAAGGTCATAAATGACACGTTTGGCCATGATGTGGGCGATGAGTATATCAAAAGCGCCTGTCGCCTGATTTGTGAGATATTCAAGAAGAGCCCCGTATACCGGATAGGTGGCGATGAATTTGCGGTTATTCTCGAGGGGAATGACTACGAGCACCGGGACATGCTGCTCAAGACATTTGATATGGAAATAGAAAAGAACCTAAAGCGTAAAGCTGTGGTTATTGCCATCGGTATGGCAGAATACAATCCCGAACAGGATGATTGTTATAAACAGGTTTTTGAACGTGCGGACGTGAAGATGTATCAGCATAAGCAAGATTTGAAAAAAATCGCATGACGGCAGTGTGTGCGAGGAAAGCCTTAGGCTTAGGCCGGGGCTTTTTTCATAAGATTGTGTATTATTTGTGCTTGCTTAATAAGCTGATAAACGGTAAAATTGCAAATAGTGAATACAAATGCACGCCGTCTTACAGGCGGCTTAATTGGAGGGGAAAATGGACCGAATCAATCAACATACAGCCCCGGTTTACGAGGCGATGCTGGAACTGCGCAAACGGCGGATTGTTCCTTTTGACGTACCCGGGCATAAGCGCGGCCGCGGCAATCCTGAACTGGTGGATTTCCTCGGAGAGAAATGCGTGGGCGTGGATGTTAATTCCATGAAAATGCTGGATAACCTCAGTCATCCTGTTTCCGTAATCAGGGAGGCGGAGGAACTGACTGCCGATGCTTTCGGGGCCAAACATGCTTTTTTCATGGTGCATGGCACGACGTCGGCAGTGCAGGCCATGGTGCTGGCCTCCGTACGGGCCGGCGAGGAAATTCTGCTGCCGCGCAATGTGCATAAGAGTGTAATTAACGCCCTGGTACTGTGCGGCGGTATTCCCGTTTATGTGCCGGTCAGGGTTAATCATAAAATCGGTATTGCCACGGGGATGGCGCTGGCTGATGTGCAGCGTGCTATCCGTGAACATCCCAAGGCCAAGGCTATTTTTGTCAACAACCCCACTTACTACGGCATTGCCTCGGACCTGCGGGGCATTGTAAAACTGGCCCATGCAGCTGGCATGAAGGTCCTCGTGGATGAGGCTCATGGTACGCATTTGTATTTTGGCGACAACCTGCCGATTTCGGGCATGGCGGCCGGGGCAGACCTGGCCGCGGTGTCCATGCATAAATCCGGCGGCAGTCTGACACAGAGTTCCATTATGCTCTGCGGCCAGAGTGTGGACGTGGAATATGTGCAGCAGATTATCAATCTGACACAGACCACGAGTGCGTCGTATCTTTTGATTTCCAGTCTTGACTTGTCACGCCGGAATCTGGCCCTGCATGGCCGGGAGTCCTTTGAAAAGGTCAGCTCGATGGCAGAATATGCCCGGGCGGAAATCAATGAGATTGGCGGCTACTATGCCTATGGCCGGGAACTTATTGATGGGGACAGCGTCTTTGACTTTGACGTGACCAAGCTGTCGGTATTTACACAGGGAATTGGCATGACGGGCATAGAAGTTTATGATATGCTGCGTGATGAGTACGATATTCAGATTGAGTTTGGAGATATCGGCAATATCCTGGCCTATATCTCCATCGGTGACCGTATCCGCGATATCGAACGGCTCGTGGGGGCGCTCGAAGATATTGCCGACCGTGCCGGCAAGGATAAGAAGGAACTTTACTGCGGTGAGTTCATTGCGCCGGAACTCGTGATGAGCCCCCGTGAGGCTTTTTATGCGCAGGGCGAGCGTATGCCGCTCAGTGAAACCGTGGGACGCATTGCCGGGGAAATGCTCATGTGTTATCCGCCGGGCATTCCCATTTTGACACCGGGGGAGCGCATTACGCAGGAGATTCTTGACTATATCGAATACGCCCGGGAAAAGGGCTGTTCGCTGCAGGGCACGCAGGACCTGGAATGCCGGGAAATACGCATTTTGACCGGTCAAAAGGGGGCTGAATAATGGAAATATGGTTTTCCCAGATGGATACGGAAAATGTCAAAACTTCTGTGCGTGTGGATAAACAGCTTTTTTCCAAGCAGAGTGAATACCAGCGCATTGATGTCTTTGAATCCCGGGAATTTGGCAGAATGATTGTGCTCGATGGCGAAATCATTTTTTCGGAGGCTGATGAATTCATCTATAACGAAATGGTGGTTCATGTGCCGATGGCTGTTCATCCGCAGGTAAAAAATGTGCTGATTATCGGCGGCGGCGACGGTGGTGTGGCCAAGGTCCTCACGCAGTACCCCGAGATTGAGTCCATTGATGTGGTAGAGCCTGATGAAATGTTCATCGAGGTTTCCCGGGAATTCTTCCCCGAAACCGCCAAGGGCTTTGATGATGAACGCGTGAAGATTACCAACATGGACGGCCTGCGTTTTTTGCGGCGCTGCCGGGATAAGTACGACCTTATCATCAATGATTCGACTGACCCGTTTGGCCATACAGAAGGCCTGTTTACGCGTGAGTTCTATGGCAATTGTTACCGCGCCCTGCATGATGACGGCATTATGGTCTACCAGCATGGCAGTCCGTTCTATGATGAGGACGAGGCGGCTTTCCGTGCCATGCACCGCAAGGCCTACCAGAGTTTTCCCGTGAGCCGCGTTTATCAGGCCGGGATTCCGACTTGTCCGGCCGGCCTTTGGATGTTTGGCTTTGCGTCCAAGAAATATCATCCGTTAAAGGATTTTGACGCCCAGCGTTGGAATGAGCGAGGGCTCAAAACCTGGTATTATACGACACATTTACATAAGGGGGCTTTTATGCTGCCCAAATATGTTGAAGATATTCTGTCAGAGGAGGAAAAGAAACGATGAGCAAATTGATGATTATCGGCTGCGGCGGCGTGGCCAGTGTAGCAATCCATAAGGTATGCCAGAATGATGAGGTGTTTGACGAACTCATGATTGCCAGCCGTACGGTGAGCAAATGTGAGGCTTTAAAAGAAAAATTACAGGGACAGACCAAGACGAAAATCACCACGGCGCAGATTGACGCTGATGATGTAGAGGCTTTGACCAAGCTGATTAAAGAATATCAGCCGGATGCCGTACTCAATGTAGCGCTGCCTTATCAGGATTTGACCATTATGGACGCCTGCCTGGCTGCCGGCGTAGATTATATAGATACGGCCAACTACGAGCCGGAAGATACGGAAGATCCGGAATGGCGTAAAATCTATGAAAAGCGCTGTAAGGAACTGGGTTTCTCCGCTTACTTTGATTACTCCTGGCAGTGGGCTTATGAGGATAAGTTCAAACAGGCCGGCCTGACGGCGCTGCTGGGCACGGGCTTTGACCCGGGCGTAACCTCCGTGTTTGCTGCTTATGCCAAGAAACATTACTTTGACACCATTGACACCATTGATATCCTCGACTGCAACGGCGGTGACCACGGCTATCCGTTTGCTACGAACTTCAACCCCGAAATTAACCTGCGTGAGGTTTCCGCACCGGGCTCCTATATGGAAAACGGCAAATGGATTGAGATTCCGGCCATGAGCATTAAGCGCGAGTATGACTTCGAGGGCGTGGGCAAGAAGGATATGTATCTCCTGCACCATGAGGAAATCGAGGCTCTCGGCCGCAATATGCCGGAAGTCAAGCGTATCCGTTTCTTCATGACCTTTGGCCAGAGCTATCTCGACCACATGCGCTGTTTGGAAAATGTGGGCATGCTCTCCACGACGCCGATTAACTACAACGGTCAGGAAATCGTGCCGATTCAGTTCCTTAAAGCACTGCTGCCGGACCCGGCATCTTTAGGTCCGCGGACGAAGGGTAAGACGAATATCGGCTGTATCTTCACGGGCAAGAAAGACGGCAAGGAACGTTCCATCTACATTTACAATGTCTGCGACCATCAGGAATGCTATAAGGAAGTCGGCTCACAGGCTATTTCCTACACGACGGGCGTGCCGGCCATGATTGGTGCCATGCTCGTGGCTACGGGCCAGTGGAAGAAACCCGGCGTATTTACCACGGACGAGTTCGACCCGGATCCGTACATGGAGGCTCTCAACAAATGGGGCCTGCCCTGGAAGGTCGAGGAAAATCCGGTGCTGGTGGACTAAGGCATGACCAGGAAAATTGACAAAGTGCCAACGCCTGCCTATGTGGTGGACGAACAGGCCTTAGAGAATAACCTGCGGATTTTGCAGCAGGTCAAAGAGGCGGCAGGCTGCAAAATCCTGCTGGCGCAGAAATGCTTTTCGATGTTTGCCGAGTATCCTTTGATTGGTAAGTATCTTGACGGCGCTACGGCCAGCGGCCTTTATGAGGCGCGCCTGGGCCATGAGGAAATGGCGGGGGAAAACCACGTGTTTTCCCCCGCTTACCGCCCGGAGGAAATTGAAGAAATTGCCGCTATCTGCGACCATGTGATTTTTAATTCCTTTTCCCAGCTGCGCCGCTTTGGTGCCAAGGTGCGGGAAATTCAGCAGGCACGCGGCATAGAACATGGCATTGGCCTGCGTATCAATCCCGAATGCTCGACACAGGACCATGATATTTATGACCCCTGTGCGCCCGGCTCGCGCTTAGGCGTTACGGCGGAGGATTTTGCCCGGGCGGTGGAAACCGCGCCGCAGCTCTGGGAACTGCTGGACGGCCTGCACTTCCATACCCTGTGTGAGCAGAACAGCGACGCTCTGGCGGAAACGTTGCAGGCCGTAGGGCAGAAGTTTGGCTGCTGGCTCGAAAAGGATTCTATCCATTGGCTGAATATGGGCGGTGGCCATCATATCACAAGGGCTGATTATGACCGTCAGCTGCTGATTGACCTGATTAAGGGCGTCAAGGATAAGTATGACGTGGCCGTCTATTTGGAGCCGGGCGAGGCCGTGGCTCTTAATGCCGGCTATCTCATTACCGAGGTACTGGACACGGTGACAAATCACGGTGTGGATATTCTGCTGCTTGACGCGTCAGCCGCCTGTCACATGCCTGATGTGCTGGAAATGCCCTACCGGCCGCCGCTTAAGGATTCCGGCGAGGCCGGGGAGAAAGCTCATACTTACCGGCTTTCGTCCTGTACCTGCCTGGCCGGGGATATCATTGGCGATTATTCTTTTGACAGGTCAATTAAGCCGGGGGACAGACTATATTTTGAGGATATGGCCATCTATTCCATGGTCAAGAATAATACCTTCAACGGCATGGCCCTGCCCTCTATCTGGAAGATGGATGCCAGCGGTGAATGCACGCTGGTCAGGAAGTTTGGCTATAAAGATTTTAAGGAACGATTGTCATGATGATTACAGGCAGCACACCTAAAGCAGATGGTTTTTATATGCCGGCGGAGTTTGCGCCGCATGCCGGGACATTTTTGATATGGCCTGTACGGCCCGGTTCCTGGACAAATAATGGGGCCGATGTGCAGCCGGTTTTTGTGGAGCTTATTCGCGAGATTGCGGCGGTGGAAGAACTTTACTTGCTCGTAGGTTCGCAGCACCGCGCTCAGGCTGAGGCTATGCTGAAAGACCTGCCACAGGAACATATCCATTATCTGGATATTCCCACGGACGACGCCTGGGCCAGAGATATGGGGCCTACCTATGTCGTTGACGGCCAGGGGCGGCGCCGGGGCATTAACTGGCGATTTAATGCCTGGGGCGGTGATTTTGACGGCCTTTACCCGGATTATGCGCAGGACGATGCGGCGGCGCCGCAGATGTGCGCGGCTCTCGGTGATGATATCTATGACGCCGGTGATTTTGTGCTCGAAGGCGGTTCCCTTCATGTGGACGGCGAGGGGACCGTGGTCGTGACGGAAACGTGCCTGCTCTCGCAGGGGCGCAATCCTAATTTGTCCAAGGCGCAGATTGAAAAAAAATTGTGCCATTATCTGGGCGCCGAAAAAGTAATCTGGCTGCCTCGGGGCATTTATAACGATGAAACCAACGAGCATGTGGATAATGTCTTTGCCTTTGTAAAGCCCGGTGAAGTCCTGCTGGCCTGGACGGAGGATGAATCTGACCCGCAGTATGCGCTAAGCATGGCGGATTTTGAGGTATTGGAACAGGCCGTGGACGCTAAGGGACGCCCGTTTAAGATTCATAAACTGCCCATTCCGCAAAAGCCGGTCTGCATTAGCGAGCAGGAGGCCGTAAGTTTCACCTTTGCAGAGGGGGAGGACAGGCGTGAACCCGGGGAACGACTGGCGGCCAGCTATGTTAATTTTTATCTTTGCAATGGCAAGGTCATTGTACCGCAGTTCGGTGATGTGATGGACGCCGAGGCGCGGCGTATCTTAGGGGAGTGTTTCCCGGAACGCCAGGTCGTGCCCCTGCCGGCCCGGGCGGTTATTGTCGGCGGCGGCAATTTCCACTGCCTGACACAGCAGATACCAAGCCTTTAGGGGCACAGAAAACGAGGTGACAAAATGCGCAATGTAACTGTAGCCGCCGTTCAAATGCAGATGTCGGCAAGTGTGCGTGAGAATATCGAAAAGGCTGATAAATTGGTGCGCGAGGCGGCCGGACGTGGGGCACAGATTATCCTGCTGCCGGAACTCTTTGAACGGCCGTATTTCTGTCAGGAACGGCAGTATGATTTCTATGATTATGCCACATCCGTAGAGGATAATCCGGCGGTTCGCCATTTCCAGCCTATCGCCCAAGAACTGGCCGTGGCTATGCCCATCAGTTTTTATGAGAAGGACGGCACGCGCCTTTTTAACAGCATTGCCATGCTGGACGCTGACGGCAGCGTTTTGGGTGTATACCGCAAGACACATATTCCCGATGACCATTACTATCAGGAAAAATTCTACTTCACACCGGGCAATACCGGTTTTAAGGTCTGGGATACACGCTATGGCAAGGTAGGCGTAGGTATTTGCTGGGACCAGTGGTTCCCCGAGGCGGCCCGGGCGATGGCCCTGCAGGGGGCAGAAATTCTGCTCTATCCCACGGCTATCGGCTCGGAGCCCATACTGGAAACGGACAGCATGCCGCATTGGCGGCGTTGTATGCAGGGGCATGCCGGCTCCAACCTGCTGCCGGTGGTGGCGGCTAACCGCATTGGTGTGGAAACGGTGGAACCATGTGCGGAAAACGGCGGCCAGCAGTCAAGCCTGAACTTTTACGGCTCGTCCTTTATCACGGATAATACCGGCGCAATCATCACTGAGGCCGGCCGCACAGAGGAAGCGGTGCTGACGGCTAGTTTTGACCTTGGCCAGTATGCAAAGGATCGTATGAGCTGGGGGCTGTTCCGTGACCGCCGCCCGGAAATGTACAACGAAATAGTAAGGTGAAAAGACAACAGGGCTGAGGTACGTTTACGAACGTGCGGCAGCCCTGTTATGTTTTGAGAAAAGAGGGCAAATATGGTATAGTAGATAGTATGTGTGCAGGGAAATGACGAATGAGGTGTAGAGGGTGCAGTTAAAACGGTTGGAGGCTTATGGCTTTAAGTCATTTGCTGACAAGATAACAATAGATTTTGACCAGGGGATAACGGCTATCGTCGGGCCTAACGGCAGTGGCAAGAGCAATATTACAGACGCCATTCGCTGGGTATTAGGTGAGCAGAATGTCCGCAATTTGCGTGGGACGAAGGCCGAGGATATTATCTTCACTGGTTCGGCCTCCCGTAAAGCTCTGGGCGTGGCCGAAGTTACGCTGGTGTTTGCCAATGACGGCACCCTGCCGGTGGATTTCCGCGAGGTTATGGTGACGCGCCGGTTGTACCGTAGCGGCGAGAGTGAGTTTTATATCAATCGTTCGCGGTGCCGGCTGAAAGATATTTACAATCTCTTTGCCGACACGGGTATTGGCCATGATGGCATGAGTATTATCGGGCAGAACCGCATTGATGATATTCTGAACAGCCGCCCGGAAGAGCGCCGGGCGTTCTTTGAGGAAACGGCCGGTATCACCAAGTACCGCAACCGCAAACGTGAGTCCGTGCGGAAACTCACCGATACGGAGAACAACCTTGTCCGCGTGCAGGATATTATCCATGAAATCGAAAACCAGCTGGAACCCCTGGCGCGGCATGCGGAAAAAACCAGAATTTATAACGGGCTCCACGAGGAGTACCAGCGTTATAAGCTGACGAAACTGGCGCAGGATTACGCACGGGAGGCTGGACAAAAGCAGGCTAATGACGGAAAACTCACCCAGCTGCAGGACGAGGTCATTGCGGCTGAGGCGAAAGTCCAGTCTTTGGCGGCAGAAAAAGAACGTCTCAATAAAGAGATAATCGACCTGGAAAATGCCATGCAGGCACAGGCCGAAAAAAATGAGTCCCTGCGGCAGAAGATGGCGGTGGCCGACCAGGAGGCGGCCAAGCTGCAGGAACGTCAGGACCAGAGTGACGGTATCAGGGACCGCATTCTGGAACGCCGGCAGGAACTTAATCACGAAATCGCTGAGGCTATAGCGGAGATGACGCGTCTGGCCGAACAGGAAAAGCAGCAAAAGCAGGACCTGGCCTTGCTCGATGAATTTCTGACCAAGGAACAGGCCAAGCAGAAGGACTATAGTCAGCGTATTCGGACGCTGGAAGAACAGAGCCAGGCTGTCAATAAGGAAAAAGAGGCCCAATTTGCCGTCTGGACGGCTAAGCAGCAGGAACTGGCACTGGCTGAGCGCGACCTGGAAAATGGCGCTGATGGGCAGGAGGGCCGGGAAAGCGAATTGCAGCAGGCCAGGGAAAAACTGCAGCAGTGGCAAAAACTGCAGGCCGAACTGCAGGAATCACTCGAGGCTGAGGCCGACAATGCCCGTAAATGCCGGGAGCAGCTGCAGGCGGCCCAGCAGGCCAGGTCTACGGCGGAAAACGAGCTGCGGTCTGCTCGCGACAAGGCCAGTGACCTTGCCAGCCGGCTGAAGAACACGGAAAACAAGCTGCAATTCTTAACCCGTATGCAGCAGGCTTATGAAGGCTTTGGCAAGGCGGTAAAAGCCGTGCTGAAAAGCCAGGAAAAATGGCGCAGCGGCGTGGCTGGGGCGGTGGCAGAACTCATTGATGTGCCCCGTGATTATGTGACGGCTATCGAAATTGCCCTGGGCGGCAATATGCAGAATATCGTCACGGCCGATACGGACACGGCGAAGGCGGCTATTGCTTTCCTTAAACGTGAAAAGCAGGGACGCGTTACCTTCCTGCCATTGTCCACATTGGTGGTCCGCCAGCCGCAGAATCTTAATTCCCGTATGCCGGGGATTATCGGCTGGGCTAATACGCTTGTGAAAACCGAAACGCGGTATCAAAAGGCCGTAGATTTCCTGTTATCGCGTACGCTGGTGGTGGATAACCTCGACAATGCCCTGGCTCTGGCCAAGGAACAGGGCTACCGCTTGCGGATTGTCACCCTTTCCGGGGAATTACTTAATCCCGGCGGTTCCCTTTCCGGCGGCAGCCGGGGACACCAGGAGGCCAGCTATCTTAACCGCAGCGGGGAAATAGCTGATTTGCAGGCCCGGCAGGTGACACTGCAGCAACAGCTGGCGGCCAGCGGCCAGGAATGTCAGGCCAGGCAGGCAGCGGTGCAGACAGCCGAGGAAGATTTGCTGTCGGCCCGGGAAAACTTGCAGCAGGCGGATATCCATCAGGCCGAGTTAAAGACCAGTCTGGCCCGTCTGGGCGAAAATCTGACAAGTCAGGAAAAGCTCGTAACTGATTTGGAAACGGCGATGGCTGCCCTGCAGGCCTCGTTTGCCAAACTGCAGGAAAAGAAGGTTATGGCCAAACGGGCGGCGGCTGAGGCGGAAAAGAAATACGAGGAACTCAGCAAGGCGGCCGAGGAGGCACAGCTGAACCTGGAGGATTTGGAACAGGACGCCGATGATTTGGCGGCCTATATCCATGACCGGGAAGTCAAACGGGCAACGCTCGAGCAGGAGGCTTTAAACAGCCGTCAATTCCTGCTGCTGCGTACCAAAGCCAAGGAAAACAGTGAACAGAGCCTGCGGGAAAACGAGCGTGAGGAGCAGGAACTGGAAAAAAGCCTCGTGGACAGCACGCAGCGCTTGCAGGAACTGGCTGACCAGCAGAAAGGCCTGCAGGAAGTTTATGACGCCGGGCAGGAGGCTCATACGGCCATCTACAATGAACGTATGGACAAGCTGACGGCCAATCAGAAAAACGATAAAGAGGCTCACAACGCCGCACAGGCCCTCAACCGTCTGCAGGCTGAGGTGCAAAAGCTGGCGGTGCTGGACAATAAACTGCAAATGCACATTGAGAGCCTGCAGGAGGATATCCTGTCAGAATACGGCCTGACGCCGGAACGGGCGGCCGAGGAGGCCATGGACGCCGAGCCGGGGGATATCAAGACGAATATGCAGCGTCTGGAGCACAAGCTGAAGGAATTGGGACCGGTCAATCCCAACGCGCTGGAAGAATATGAAGAACTTTCCCAGCGTCATGATTTTATGCAGAAACAGGCAGGCGACCTTAATAGTGCCAAGGAGGATTTGGAACGGATTCTGGCGGAAATGGACGAGGCCATGACCAAGCAGTTCAAGGAGGCCTTTGCCCAGATTCAGGTGTACTTTGCCGATATCTTTGTGCGCCTCTTTGGCGGCGGCAAGGCCGAGCTGAAACTGCTTGATGAAGATGATGTGTTGAACACCGGCGTGGACATTCTCGTTACCCTGCCACAGAAGAAACGGCAGAACCTGTCAGCCCTGTCCGGTGGTGAACGTGCGCTGACGGTTATCGCCCTGCTCTTTTCCTTCCTGCGCTACCGGCCGTCGCCGTTCTCGGTGCTCGACGAAATTGACGCGCCGCTCGATGAGGCCAATGTCGTGCGCTTTGGCTCCTTCCTGAAGGAATTTGCCGACAACACCCAGTTTATCGTGGTAACCCATCGTAAGGGCACGATGGAGGCGGTGGACACCTTGTATGGTGTCACCATTGAAGACGCCGGTGTATCAAAGATATTATCAGTGAAAATAGACGACGTAGAATAGGAGTTTAGCTATGGGATTTTTTGACAAATTAAAAAAGGGCCTGAATAAGACCAGGGAAAACCTGACCACGAAAATTGAAAAGCTGGTTATTGGTTATGCCGATATCGATGATGATTTCCTCGATGAGCTGGAAGAAACCCTGATTATGGCCGACGTGGGCGTGCAGACTACGGAAAAACTGATGACCGCTGTACGCAAGGGCATTAAGAAAAAGGAAATCAACAGCCCCGAAGATTTAAAACCGTTTTTGGAAAAGGAAATTGCCGCTATTCTTACGGCGGGGGAAGATAACACCCGGACGGCTGCCGAAGGCCCTACGGTACTGCTGGTAATCGGTGTCAATGGTGCCGGCAAGACCACGACGATTGGCAAGCTCGCCGCTTATTACAAGGAGCAGGGCAAGAGTGTCATGCTGGCAGCTGCCGATACCTTCCGTGCGGCGGCTATTGACCAGCTGGAAGTCTGGGCCGGCCGCAGCGGTGCCCAGCTCATCAAGCATGAAGAAGGTTCTGACCCGGCAGCTGTGGCTTATGACGCTGTTAAGGCGGCTGTGGCCCGTAACATCGACATGCTTATCATCGACACGGCCGGCCGCCTGCAAAATAAGTCCAACCTCATGCAGGAACTGGAAAAAATCAATCGTGTTATTGGCCGGGAAATCAAAGGCGCACCGCATGAAACCCTGCTGGTGCTGGACGCAACTACAGGCCAGAACGCCATCAGCCAGGCAGAACTCTTTACCAAGGCGGCACCGATTTCCGGGGTAGTGCTGACTAAATTGGACGGCACGGCCAAGGGTGGTGTGGTCATCGGTATCAAGAGCCAGCTGTCCATGCCAGTTAAATGGATTGGCGTAGGCGAGGGTGTGGAAGATTTGCGCCCCTTCGTGGCCGAGGACTTTGCCAAGGCCCTGTTCGCCAAGGAATAAAATACGCAAAGAAAAAATCCGCTGAGCATTTAGCTCAGCGGATTTTTGTTGTCGCTATAAGGTGTTATCAGGGATTAGTCTCTGCCCAGACGGTCGCGCAGGATTACGTCATGGGAACCGCCTTCCACGATACTGGTTGCGGAAACCAGCGTGAGTTTTGCCTTGTCGCGGAATTCGGGGAGGGACAGGGAACCGCAGTTGCACATCGTGCTGCGGCGTCGTGCCCACATTGTCCTTCAGGGGACCGGCGTACGGAACGTAGGAGTCAACGCCTTCTTCAAAGGATAGCTTCTTGGAGCCGCCCAAATCGTAGCGCTGCCAGTTGCGGGCACGGTTGGAACCTTCGCCCCAGTACTCTTTGTAGTAGGTGCCGTTAACTTTAACCTTGTCCGTCGGGCTTTCGTCAAAACGGGAGAAGTAGCGGCCGAGCATGAGGAAGTCAGCGCCCATAGCCAGTGCCAGTGTCATGTGGTAATCATGTACGATACCGCCATCGGAGCAGACGGGGATGTAAATGCCCGTTTCTTCATAATATTTATCACGTTCACGGCAAACGTCAATCAGAGCCGTAGCCTGACCGCGGCCGATACCTTTTGTTTCACGGGTGATACAGATGGAGCCACCGCCGATACCGACTTTGATGAAGTCAGCGCCAGCCTCAGCCAGGAAACGGAAACCTTCGCCGTCAACGACGTTGCCGGCACCGACCTTTACGTCCTCACCGAAGTTTTCATGAATGTATTTCAGGGTAATGCGCTGCCACTCGGAGAAACCTTCCGAGGAGTCAATGCAGAGAACATCTGCACCGGCTTTCAAGAGGGCCGGTACACGTTCTGCATAGTCACGGGTGTTGATACCGGCACCGACGATATAGCGCTTATTGTCATCAATGAGTTCAAGCTCATTGTCTTTGTTGGCATTGTAATCTTTACGGAACACCATGTAACGCAGGCGCTGATTCTTGTCGATAATCGGGAGCATATTGAGCTTGTTTTCCCAGATGATATCGTTGGCCTGGCCAATGGTGGTAACTTCTTCGGCCTTAGCGTAAATCAGATTTTCAAAAGCCGTCATGAATTCGCTGGCCGGCGTGTCCATGGACATACGGGAAACGCGATAGTCACGGCTGGTCACGATACCTAAGAGCTTGCCGTTCGGCGTGCCATCTTCGGTAACTGCCATGGTGGAGTGACCGGTTTCCTGCAGCAGGTCGAGAATTTCGCCCAGAGTGGTGGAGGGCTTGATATTGGAGTCACTGCTGACAAAACCGGATTTGTAATGCTTTACGCGGGAAACCATAGCGGCCTCATCTTCAATGCTTTGGGAGCCGTAAATGAAGGACACACCGCCCTCTTTGGCCAGTGCGATTGCCATGTTATCATCGGAAACCGCCTGCATGATAGCAGAGGTCATGGGGATGTTCATGGTAATCTTCGGTTCCTCGCCCTTACGGAATTTCACCAACGGTGTACGCAGGGATACATTCATCGGAATGCATTTTTCCGATGAGTAGCCGGGAACAAGCAGATACTCGCCAAAAGTGTGTGATGGTTCTTCAAAATAGAATGCCAACGTAACCCCTTCTTTCTTAAAATGTCAAATAACAATACTCTACACGGCGTTGTGTATATTGTCATATATCTTAATATAGATGGTGGGGGCCTGTCAATGACAAATTAAAATTTGTCTTACAAGTTTACAACTGTCAGCAAAAAATGCCAAAAAATAACAGCCTGACATATCACCGGTCAGGCTGTTAGCTCATTATCTCATATTCTATTTTCATAACTCACTTGGGTTCCAATCTTACGGGCCCATTGGACTCCCCTCCTTCACGAGCCATAACTGTCACCGGATAACAAACTTTCCTACGGCTAGCTATTACCTTTTCCGGATAGCCTGTATCCTAGCTTGGGATTATGATAACACAGAATAGACGCAAAGTCAATAATTTTCTAATAATTGTACAGTAAAATAAAAACGGCTGCGCAAATCGCAACCGTTTGTAATCATTATGGTGGAGACAAGGAGGATCGAACTCCTGACCTCTTGCATGCCATGCAAGCGCTCTCCCAGCTGAGCTATGCCCCCGTGATGTTTCGCCGTGGCGTCATCAACGAATATTAGTATACGGCAAAGCTCTATATCTGTCAACACTTTTTTTAAAATTTTTTCTCTGAGGGAAATTATGGTATACTAATTCTAATAGAAAAAGATGAGAGGATACAATAATATGGATAAAAAAGATATACCTAATCTGCAATGGTTTCCGGGCCATATGAAAAAGGCGCAGCGGTTAATAGAAGAGAATCTGAAACTCGTTGATGTGGTGATAGAACTGCTTGACGCGCGGATTCCGTTCAGCAGTGCCAATCCCATGCTGGCAGAAATCATCAAGAGCAAACCGCGCATGATTGCCTTGAATAAATCTGACTTGGCAGACAGCGCCAGCACGAAAAAGTGGCTGGCTTATTTTAAAGAGCAAAATGTACCGGCAGTGGCCATTGACTCCATGAATGGCAAGGGTATGAAACAGCTTGTGAAGGTGGCTGAAGATCTGGCCAGGCCCAAGACGGATAAATTCGTCAGCAAGGGAGCTAAGCCTAGGGCCGCGCGCTGCATGATTCTGGGGATTCCCAATGTGGGCAAGTCCTCCCTGATTAACCGCCTGGCCGGAGCAGTAAAGGCCAAGGCTGCGGATAAACCTGGTGTTACCAGAGCCAAGCAGTGGATAAAGATTGGTTCGAATCTGGATTTGCTCGATACTCCGGGCATTCTCTGGCCGAAGTTTGAGGACCAGACCGTGGGGCTTAAACTGGCGTTCACCGGCGCTATCAATGATGATATCTATGACCGGGAACAGGTGACAGCCCTGCTGCTGGGCGTAATGCGCCGTGATTATCCGGAAAGACTGGCCGAACGCTTTAAGCTGAGCGGGGAAGTGCCGGAAAATGGCCTGGAGATACTCGAACTCATCGGCCGCAAGCGCGGCTGCCTGGTCAAGGGCGGCGTCGTTGACCTGGAAAAGGCGCAAAACATTGTCTTAAATGAATTTCGGGCTGGCAAATTAGGTTTGGTAACACTTGATGAAATTCCTGTAGAAAATACGGGTGAGGAGTCAAAAAGCAGTGAATGATTTGAGTAATTATACGATAAAACAAGTAGAGGCTTTGTTTGCAGAGCAGAAAATAACGGAAGAATTTCTGACGCTCTGCCGCAATGATGGCCGTAAGGCTATTGGCACACTGGTACGCCGTTATGAACGGCAGCAGCAGGAACGGCAGCGTGTGGCGGAACTCTACAATTATGAACGGCAGTTTTGGGCTAAGGGCTGCGAATTCGTGGCCGGGGTGGACGAGGCCGGCCGGGGACCGCTGGCCGGGCCGGTATCCGTGGCTGCGGTTATTCTGCCGCATGATTTATATCTGCCGAAAATCAATGACTCCAAAAAGCTGTCGGCCAAAGTACGTGATGAACTGTATGATGAAATCATGGACAAGGCTCTGGCCATTAAGACGGCTTTGGTGGACGCTAAGACCATTGACCGCGTGAATATCTATCAGGCCACGATAAATGGCATGTACGAATCCATCTTTGGTCTGGCCCAGGAACCACAGGCGGTACTTATCGACGCGGTAAAACTCGATAATCTGCCGATGGTTTCCGAGTCCATTATCAAGGGTGACGCCAAGTCGGCCTCGATTGCCGCCGCCTCTATTATTGCCAAGGTCAATCGTGACCGGCTGATGGACGAATATGATAAGCAGTATCCTGAGTATGGTTTTGCCCAGCACAAGGGCTATGGTACGGCCCAGCATATTGAGGCCCTTAAAAAGTATGGCCCTTGTCCGATTCACCGTTTGTCCTTTGAACCTATCCGTTCTATGGTGGACCGGCAGACGAGCGTGCCGTTTTAAGGCAGAACTGATTTAGTATAACGAGGCAAGAAAATGTCCCCCACCTCAGCAGGTGGGGGCACGAATACCAAAACAGGCGGCGAGCATATCTCCCGCCTCGTTGAAACGCCAAGACTATGGCAAAACTGGAACAACGGCGTTATAAAAGATGTAGAAAAGGTGTGATGGAAATGCCAATGGAAACATCGATGAATGTGGGGATTCGCCCCGTTGACCGCCCCCAGGCACCGGGAGCAGCTGAGGGCGTAGGGCGGCGCGGTGATGGTGGCTCTTCTGCGGCCTTTAGTCCCAAAACCAATGTGGCAATCCAGAACGCCGTTGATGATATGGCCGGTGTACTTGCCAGAATTGCCAGCAATCAGACGGAAGCTGTGGACAAGATGCCGGCTGATTTGCAAAAGATGATACAAAATATCATGAAACAGGCCTTTTCCCTGGAAGAAACATTAGGGCAGGGGCTCGGGAGCAGTCTGGAAAGCCAGCGTTTTTCCATGGACCAGCTCAGCGCTTTTTCCCGTATGCTCACGCAGATGGGCAAGCTGATGGACAAGGGTATGAGTCTGGAAGTCAGTGATACCATGCAGACCTTGCTGACCAATTTAAAAACAATGGTCAGCAGTGAGAATAATGCGGCCTTAGAGCCGGTCTTGCTCACAAAAGCGGCGTTTGAACTGCTCGATAACAAGAGCTTTGCCGAATTGCCTAAAGATGTGCAGCAGCTTTTACTGGCCCTGCAGCCCCAAGGTATGCCGCCCACTGATATAGCCGGGGAGAGCAGCTCGATGAATTTCCTCAAACAGCTGGTGCAGTACTTTATGCCGCGGCCGGCTGCCGGCAGTGAGGCTGCGGCAGAAAATGCACCGCAGGGGCAGATGACGCAGGGACAGGGGACACCGGGACAGGCTGCTCCCGGACAGGCAATGGCGCAAGGTCAGCAGGCTGCACCCGGTCAGGCCGGTCAGCAGGCTGCAACGACGCCGGGACAGGCTGCACCTGGACAGGCGATGGCGCAAGGTCAGCAGGCTGCACCCGGTCAGGCCGGCCAGCAGGCTGCAACGACGCCGGGACAGACAGCCCCAGGGCAGGCCGGACAACCGCCACAGCCGGGGCCTGGTGTGCCGCAGCCGTCAGCTGGCCAGACGGCTGCGCAGCCACAGACAGCAGGTCAGGGGCAAAATCTGACAAGTCAGGGACAGCCGTTGACAGGTCAAGGTCAGCAGGCAGCTGTACCCGGACAGGCACAGGCGCAGCCGGCAGCACCAGGAGCACCAGGCGCACCAGGAGCACAGCTTACAGGTCAGCAAATGACAGGTCAGTCACAAGCGCCTGGTCAGAATATGACTGGTCAGACAAACACTGCCGGTCAGGCAATGACCGGTCAGACTGCCAACAATAGTCAGGGACTGCCGGCGCAGAATATGGCGCAGGGACAGCGCCTGTCAGCGCCGGTAAATAATCAGGCTGCACCATATCAGACAGACGGTCAGGGACAACAGACGGCCGCGGCTGAGGGCCGGCCGCAGCAGGCTGCCATGCAGCAGGCGAAAAATCAGCTGCTCAGTCAGAATATGGAGAACACGCCGCAAATGATGAATGCCCTGCGTGATTTAGGGCAGTTATTGATGAAGGAAGGCAATCTGACACAGAAGGACGCTTTGCTGATGCAGAGTTTTGTCAACGGCAAGGAGGCACTGCTCAGTGCCAAGGAAAGCCAGCAGCTGCAGCAGCTGATTCGCCTGTGTCAGGCTAATATTCCGGCTACGGTACAGCAGGCGGCCCTGCAGCAGAATATTCCTGACCTGCCCAGATTATGGGCATTCATGCAGCTATGTGACATGTCAATGACGCGCAATATGACGGCGCGGCAGCTCAAAAAGGCCGGCAAGGACGTGGCGATGTTTGTCCTGTCCATGCGTCAATCCATGGAAGGGGACAATTCCATTGTTCCCGGCCAGCGGTCGCTTAACTTTATGCTGCCCATGTATATGGGGGAAGAAACGACTTATCCATCATATATACATGTATATGATGAAAACCGGCCGGACCCGGAGACGGGGGAAATGAAGAAGGAAACATGGCTGCGGCTGTGTGTGCTGACGGATAATATCGGGGCTGTAGAGCTTACCTGCCGTGTGTATCAGGAAAATCAGCTGGATATGCGGCTGTTCTTTTCCAACACAGAATCAGCCAACGAGTTCAGAAGTCAGACAGAGGCGCTCAGAAGTTCGTTAAGGGACAGCACCCTGCGGCTGAAAGAGCTGAAAATTGGGGCTGTGGGTGAGCGGCGCTTTATGTAAAATGTCCTTGACAGAAGGACTGATGAGTAATAGACTAAACATAGTGAAGGAACACAGGCAGGTGAACAGGAATGAAAAGACAGCGCCCGACATTGCACCCGGAGCCGGAAACAGATCCCAATGCCCCGCAGCAGGCGGTGGCCTTAAAATATGATGTGGAACGCGATACGGCACCAAGAGTGATAGCCAAGGGCCGTGGACATGTGGCGGAAAACATTCTGTCAGCAGCGCAGCAGAACGCCATTCCTGTATATCAAAACAAGACTTTGGTCAATATGCTGATGGCCTTGGAGATAGATAGGGAGATTCCCCCGGAACTTTACCGCACGATTGCGGAAGTTATGGCCTATGTGTACCGTATTGACAAAAAAGCCAAAAAGCCTGGTGGAAAATAGTAGCTGGGAAGAAGATGTTTAGCTGATGCATAATCAGATTCTGGGAAGTCAGGGCGAACAGGCAGCGGCGGAGTTTCTCCAGCAGCACGGCTATGTTATTTGTGCGCGCAATTTTCGTGTACCCGTGGGGGAGATTGACATAATTGCCAAGGCCGGGGAAGTGCTGGCTTTTGTCGAAGTAAAGACGCGTCATGGCAGCCGCTATGGCACGCCGGCTCAGGCAGTAAACTATCATAAACAGCAGAAAATTATACAGACAGCAAAATGGTATCTACGGCAGAATCATCTGGAGGACAGGTGTTTCTGCCGTTTTGATGTATTGGAAGTCTATGCCCTGCCGGGCAATAAATGGCAGGTTCGTCATTTACCGGGAGCTTTTGAAAGCTAGGGAAAGGGAGGGAACGGCTTGTTTGCAAGAACGTATGGAGCGACAACCTTAGGCGTAGATGGGCTGCTTATCGATGTGGAAGTGGATTCCGCGGCCGGTCTGCCAGGTTTTGAAATCGTGGGGCTGGCTGACGCCCTGGTCAAGGAGGCCAAGGAACGGGTGCGCACGGCAATCCGCAATTCCGGGATTCAGCTGCGGCAGGAGAAGGTGACCATCAACTTGGCACCGGCTGACGTGCGCAAGGACAGTGCCGGCCTGGATTTACCCATCGCGGTGGGGCTGCTGGCCGCTTATGGATTGGTGTCAGCGGCTACGCTTGCTAAGTATCTCTTTGCGGCAGAATTGTCATTGGAGGGTGAGTGCCGGCCGATTAAGGGCATTTTGCCGATGACAGTGAAGGCGCGAGAATCCGGGTTTGAGGCGGTGTTTGTCGCCAAGGCCAATGCCAACGAGGCCTTGCTGGTGGACGGAATTGCTGTTTATCCGGTGGATAATCTCAGTCAGCTGGTGGGCTTTTTGACAGGTCAGGAACGGCTGGTACCGGCCAAAGCTGAACCTGTGCCGGAGCAGGACAATGAATGTCAGGACGATTTTGCCGATGTGCAGGGACAGTTTCAGGCCAAGCGGGCTTTGGAGATTGCAGCAGCCGGCGGCCATAATGTCCTAATGGTCGGCTCGCCGGGAGCCGGCAAGACCATGCTGGCCCGGCGTATGAGTACGATACTGCCTGACCTGACCACAGAGGAGGCTCTGGAAGTTACGCGCATATACAGCGTAGCCGGGCTGCTCCCCAGGGAGGGCGGCCTTATTAAAAGACGCCCGTTTAGAAGTCCTCATCATACAAGTTCCATGACGGCGCTTATCGGCGGTGGCAGCGTCCCCCGGCCCGGGGAGGTGACACTGGCGCATAATGGCGTACTGTTCCTTGATGAACTGCCGGAGTTCAGTAAAAAGACTTTGGAAGTTTTGCGTGAACCGTTGGAGGACAGAAAAATCACGATATCCCGGGTACACGCTACGCTTACTTTCCCTTCGGATTTTATCCTGATAGCAGCCGCCAACCCGTGCCCCTGCGGCAATTTTCTCGATGAAGAGCAGGAGTGCACCTGTTCGGCCGGGGAGATACGGCAGTATAACCGCAAGATATCCGGGCCACTGCTGGACAGAATAGATATTCACATACAGGTGCAGCGTGTCAAATATGACGAGCTCGCCTCCAAAAAACGCGCGGAATCTTCGGCGCAGATTCGGCAAAGAGTTGTGGCCGCAAGGGAAATTCAGCTGCAGCGGTTTAAGAAATATGGCATATTCTGTAATGCCCAGATGAATCATGCCCTGTTGCAAAAACTCTGTGTGTTGGACGAACAGGCGCAGGCTATGCTGGCGCTGGCTTTCAAACAAAAGAATTTATCGGCCCGGGCCTATGACCGCATCGTGAAGGTGGCGCGTACCATTGCCGACCTGGCCGGGGCCAAAAATATTGAGGCGGCGCATGTCGCGGAGGCGATTCAGCTGCGCAATGACAATAACTTTTAGAAAAAAGTTGACAGCCGCCAAGGATAAATGGTATACTGCAATAGTTGCCGCGGGGTGGAGCAGTCGGTAGCTCGTCGGGCTCATAACCCGAAGGTCACAGGTTCAAGTCCTGTCCCCGCAACCAATGCTGATATAGCTCAGTCGGTAGAGCGTATCCTTGGTAAGGATAAGGTCACCAGTTCAATCCTGGTTATCAGCTCCATAAGTATATTACAGCAGCTCCTGGTGAGGGCGGCTGTATCATAAAGCTCGAAAGGCAGGCGTCTTTCGGGCTTTTTTACTGTAAGCTGGGACAGCCTGAGTTTTCTGAATAAAAATCAAATGAATTGTGAATAAAAATACAAAAATTAGTGACATTGTCCGCGTAATGGTGTACAATATGATTTGCTGAAAATTATTCATGAAAAGTGAGGAAGATTTCATGACTTGGATTAAATTTATAGCCGGAGCGCTGTTCGGCATGGGAATGTTTTTACTGCCGGTCGGCGGCGGTGAAGGTTTTTCCACACCGGTGGGGCTGCTTACGGAATGGCTCGAAAAAATCATTACTGATAATATTCCCTGGTTCTTATATGTACTGGTGACGGCCTCTGCTCTCGGGGCACTGCTCGGACGTTTTTACCTGCCGGAATGGATTAAGAAACGGCAGTGGCTGGCGGGTTTATTTACTGTATCCTGGCCGTATCTGCTCACCCGGCTGGTGGCTTTGGTGGTTGTTGTCTGTGTCGGCGGTGAGCTGGGCCCGGCGTGGTTCAGCGGTCCCGACGTCGGCGGCAGTATGGTCGGCTTATCCCAGACACTGGTAGCTTTGGCGTTTTCCCTGAGCTTTGTGCTGCCCTTTCTGACGGACACTGGTATTATGGAGTTCACGGGCGTATTGCTGAAACCGCTGATTCGTCCCTTGTTCCATGTGCCGGGACGGGCCTCGGTGGACCTTATTGCCTCCTGGCTGGCGTCCTCTAATACGGCGGTACTGATTACCGCTGGCCAGTATAACAGCGGTTACTACTCAAAACGCGAGGCCGCGACGATTATGACCAATTTTTCGCTCGTGTCTATTCCGTTTTGTATGGTAGTGGCCGGGACGCTGCATATCAACAATTATTTTCCGCTGCTTTACCTTACCGTTACGTTGGTGGGCTTGCTGCTCGCGGTTATCTCTGTCCGCATTCCGCCCCTGGCGAGTGTAGAGGACTCCTATCATGGTACGCCGCAGCTCCGGGAAGATGTACCGCAGGAAAAATCGCTGCTGGGCTGGGCCTTGGCCGCAGCGTTGCAGCGGGCGGAAAAATTCCGTACGGACACGGCGATAGCCGTAGGCTTAGAGATGGCCGTCGGGATTTTGTTCGACCTGATTCCCATCGTTATTGCCTGGGGAACCGTGGGGACGCTGCTTGTAAATGAAACGCCGATATTTAAGTGGCTGGCGTACCCCATGGGGCTTTACATGTGGGCGCTGGGAATTCCCGGCGCTTTCCAGCTGGCTCCGGCTACGCTCGTAGGCTTTATCGATATGTTCATTCCGGCGCTTATCACCAGCCCTGAGGCTCCCCTGCAGGTACGGTTCTTCATTTCCGCCCTGTCGCTGGTACAGATTATCTATCTGACCGAAGTCGGGAGTATCATCGTCAAGAGTAATGTCGGCATGGATGTGAAACGGCTCTTTATTGTCTTTTTGGAACGCACGCTGGTAGCGGTGCCGCTGCTCTGGATGATTACAAAAATTTTTGTCAGTTAATTATCAATAAGAAGGAAAAAGCTCCTCCGCAAAGAATAATAATCAAAAGAGGATTATGCATTACTGGGGGGAGCTATTATGATAGCTGACGCAAAGCAAAAATTCGGCCATATAGATGACGCTTTTGCTCCGGTACTGGTGTGTCAACGGAGTGCCAAAGACTTTAAAGTCCTGCATATATCTGCAGGGCTTTGTCGTTTATTCAATGTAAATCGGGCAGAACTGGAATCGTTCTTTTTGCGTCCAACGGAGGAAATAATTCACCCGGATGATTATGTGCGTGTAATACGGGCGATGCAGAAGGGATTCCGCAACCCGGAAGAATATCAGCAATTCAGCTACCGCATGCGGATTCCCAAGCAGGAAGAGTATGTTTGGCTGACTTCTTGTATATATGGCTATCGTATGCCGGACGGGTCCGTGTTGCAATACATAACTTCGCTGGATGTTACAAATGAATATGCTGAACGGCAAAACCGCGATGAGGCTTTTTTCCATACCAGCGTTCTGTTGGAAAAGATTCTGGATACCACCCAGACAGCACTGTTTTGGAAGGACAAGAACCGGCGTTTCCTCGGGGCCAATAAGGCCTTTTTGGATTACTATGGTTTCCCCTCCGAGCAGGTCATTTTGGGGAAAAATGATGAAGATATGGGCTGGCATAAAGACGAAGAACCTTTTCATAGCGATGAAGTTATGGTTTTGACAACTGGCCGCTCCACTTACCGCGTGCATGGAAAATGTATGAGTCATGGCGAACTGCGCGACATTGTGGCCAGCAAGAGCCCTTTGGTGGAAAATGGCGAAATCGTGGGACTCGTGGGCAGTTTTGAAGATGTAACCGACGAAATACGCCGTCAGGAGCAGATTGAAAAACTGAATGAAGGTTTGAGTAAAGCCTTGGAGAAGGCGGAAAGTGCCAATCAGGCCAAAACGTCCTTTTTATCCAATGTGAGTCATGATATGCGCACCCCCTTGAATGGTATTTTAGGGGTGGCTGACCTGGCGCTGAAATGTCAGGACATGGATAAAATTCACGAATATCTGCAAAAAATCATGACGGCCGGGTCGTTGCTGCGTGACTTAATCAATGATACACTGGAACTGTCGCGGATTGGCAGCGGCAAACGCCAGATGGACTTGGCGGTTGTAGAGGCCAGCCACATGCTGGACCGGCTCGTTACGTCAATGCGTTCGGCGGCAGAGCAGAATGCGGTGAACTTTCATGTAAATCTTGACTTTGCTGACTTGGGCTATCTGCGGCTTGACCGGCTGAAATTGTCCAAAGTCCTGTTGAATCTGCTGTCCAATGCGGTGAAATTTACCCCGTTTGACGGTGATGTGTGGCTGGAAGGTTCAGTCCTCTCCGCTGCCGCAGACAGCTGCACCTGCCGCTTTGTCGTAAGAGATACAGGCATTGGCATGTCGCCGCACTTTCTGCCGAAGATGTTTGACCCGTTTGAGCAGGAAAATTCCATGTCGGAAAAGGGCAGTATGGGAACCGGCTTAGGGCTGTCCATCGCCAAGGAACTGCTGGACCTAATGGACGGCAAAATTACCGTGGAAAGCGAACGCGGCAAAGGTACGACCTTTACGGTAGAAATACCTTTTGAACGGGTGAGCAGTGAGGAAGGCTTACCGGAGGTGCCGGTTGAGGCCGAAAGTGTCAGCCTGGATAAGCGGTTGATTCTGGTTTGTGAGGACAATGAATTAAACCGGGAAATCGTAAAGACGATTCTGGAAATGAACGGCATGACGGTGCTGACAGCTGAAGATGGTGAGCAGGGGGTAATGACTTTCATTGAATCCGAGGAGTATAAGATTGACGCCATTTTGATGGATATACGCATGCCGGTAATGGACGGACTTACGGCGGCGGCGCAAATCAGGCAGCTTGAAAGACCTGATGCCCATAAGGTGCCAATTATTGCTTTGTCAGCCAATGCTTTTCAGGAAGATGTGGAGCAATCTCGTCAGGCCGGGATGAATGACCATCTGACAAAGCCCGTGGAACCGGATTTGCTGCTGGCGTGCTTGTCACAGTATATAGGTGCCTATGATGCCCAACGGAAGGGGTGAATGAGGATGAAACTGACATTAGCGGAAATATATAGTTTGGCGGCGTTCTTTCCGGGAAACTGCCTGGTCTATAAGCTGGACGGTCAGCAGCTGACGCTGCTGGCTGCCTCGGAAGGCGGTGAGCAGATAGGCCAGCGCAGCGGCAAGGAGTTTTTGCAGTATGCCGGTGATTCCTTGCTGACCAAGGTTTTTAAAAATGACCGCCGTTTTTTGCTGGAAACCCTTACCAGGGCCGTAAAGGACGGCAGTGCAGAATGTGTCTACCGCTTTGGCGAGGAGTCAAAGGATAGTTTTGTCTGGCTGCATACCATCGTCAAGAATATCGGCAAGCTCGATGACTCGCCGGTAGTGGCCCTGACCTTCAGAAATGCCAGTGAGCGCAATGAGGCGCAGCTCGAGCTGTTGGAGGATATGGATACCATTGTCTACGTTTGTGATGTGGAAACGCAGGAGCTTTTGTATGCCAACCGGGCGGCCATGAATAACAGTCAGCTGCGTGGCAGTTACAGCGGCCATACCTGCTATAACTACATGTTTGGCAAGAAACATGTCTGTGAGGACTGCCAGCTCAAACGCCTGCAAATGGACGGCAAGCAGGAACTCGTACGTCATGACAAGGACGGTGACCGCTATCTCAATATCGAGAAAAAGGGTATTTCCTGGTACGGCCATTTTGCCTGCGCCCATTTCATCAACGATGTGACGGAGAAAAAGCGCAATGAGCGCATGCTGGCCGTAGAGCGCGAGGCCTCGGCCAAGGCGGCGTTTGTTTCCAATGTAAGCCATGATATGCGCACGCCGCTCAACGGCATATTGGGCTTTATTGAACTGGCACTCCAAAGCAAGGGCGAAGATGAGCGTGAGGAGTATCTGGAAAAAATCCGGACAACCGGCAAGTTTATGCTGAATCTCATCAATGAAACGCTGGATTTGAGCAAAATCAGCAGCGGCAAATTGGAGATTGAACCGGAAAACAGCAATATGCAGGAACTGCTGGATACCATTATTGTATCCGCTTATGCCAATGCTGAGGTCAAGAAGGTGCAATTCATCACCAAACTTGCCGATATGCACTTTCAGGACGTGTATGTGGACGTTTTGAAACTGCAGAAGGTGATATTAAATCTCCTGTCCAATGCTATAAAATACACGCCGGTGGGTGGCAGTGTGACCATGTGTATGGAAGGACCGGCCGATTTTGGCGCTTATAACTGTCATATATTTATCAGTGATACCGGCGTCGGGATGGATAAGTCGTTTCTGCCCAAGTTGTTTGAGCCTTTTGCCCAGGAACGTACGAGTATCACCAGAAAAATTGAGGGCACAGGCTTAGGCATGTCCATTGTCAAAAGCCTTGTAGATTTAATGGGCGGTAAAATCACGGTAGACAGCGAGCGGGGCAAGGGCACGCGGTTTGACATGTGGTTTTTCCTGCCGCCGGGACAGCCTAGCGAGGCTGCGGAAGTTCCTGTTGATGGTGAACTTATGCAGCTGGCCAACCGCCGCATACTGCTGTGTGAGGATAATGAAATCAACCGGGAACTTATGCAAAGCCTGTTGTCCTTTAAGGGGATTGAGGTCATTGCAGCCGGCGACGGCCAGCAGGGCGTGGCCGTATTTGCTAATTCTCCCGAGGGGAGCATTGACGCTGTGCTGATGGATGTACGTATGCCCATTATGGACGGGCTGGAGGCGGCCAGGGCTATCAGAGCCATGAGCCGTGATGACGCCCGGCATGTGCCTATCTTTGCCCTGACGGGTGAAGTTGATGATGAATCGGTGCAAAAGGCAAAGGCTGCCGGCATGAATGAGTGCCTGTCCAAACCCGTGGATATCCACGTGCTGTTGCAGCAGCTGGCGGCAGTTATGACATGAGAAGGCTTATATTGATGGTATGCAGGAGATGAACTTACAGTAAATGATGGCGTGTTTTTATGTTTTTATCGGCGGCGGCCTTGGGGCTGTGTGCCGTTATGGAATTACGACTTTGGTGGGAACCTGCGGCGGTATGTTATTTCCGATGGCCACCTTGGCGGTAAATGGGGTGAGTTGTTTTTTTATGGGACTTATTATGGGGCTGCTTTTGCCACTGGCCAAGTCCCTGCATTTAATTCCTGAATCTCTGCGGCTGTTGCTTACCGTGGGCTTTTTGGGCGGTTTTTCCACCTTGTCTGCCGTGTCCCTGGAAACGCTGATGTTAATCAAGAACGGCAGCAGCCTGCTGGCGGCGGTAAATATTCTGAGCACGATGGTGGTGGCTATGATAACGGTCTGGGCCGGCTGGCAGCTGGCCTGGCTGTGTCAGCGCTAAGCACTGCTTTTGGCAGGGATTTAAAGAGATATATAGAAGATATTAAAGATACTACATGTTACTTTTTATAAATGGGGGATTAGATGACTCTGGATTCCAGTACGGAGGTTGTAGCGATACTTTACGATATCGAAAACTCTCCGTTTGAAATGTTGGATTATACCTTAGGCAAGGCAAGGCGTTACCAGCCTTGCCGTACAATTGTCATTTCTGATTGGGAGGCACGGCCGGAACAGAAACGCTGGGAAAAACTCATGCGGCGGCCGGGCTTTACTTTCCGGCAGATAAGCCGTACTTATCAGGGGAAAAACTCGCTGGATTCGGCTTTGTATGATTCGGCCAAACTTCTGTATGATGACGGTGTGCGGCGGTTCTTTATCATTACCACGGACTCGGATTTTGTCAGGATTGCGGAATATCTGAACTCCGGCACGCCATCGTATATCATCGGTGTGGGGACTAAGCAGGCCAGTGAAACCCTGCGCAATGCCTACGATGAGTTCTTGGTTTATCCGCCGGAGGAAAAAAAGCCTGCCAGCAGGAAAAAAACCACAGCAGCGCAGAAAACCGAAAGTAAACAGGCTAAAGCTGCAGAGCCGGCCACGGCTGCGAAAAAGACCAAGACAGCCGGGACGACCAAGGCAGCGAAAACAACCAAAACAACTAAAACAACTAAGACAACTAAAACGGCCAAAGCTGCGGCTGCGGTACAGGCTCCGAAGTCCGCAGGTCAGACGGCGGCTTTAACCGCAGGCACGCTGACGGTCAACCTGCCCCGTACCCTGCGTGAATCATTGCAGGCACGGCAGGAGGCTGAGGGAGTTTCCCTGGACGAACTTGTTACTTATTTGCTGATGCGCGGGATGGCCCGCTGGGTGGAGGACTGAGTTAATGAAAAGGCAGGAACAGGTATTATTCTATCAATTTCGTGATGAAGGAACACTTACAGCAGCCTGCAAGACTTTGCATAAGCTCGGGATAGCCACGAAAATTCTGCCCGCAGAGGCCTGGCGCGAGAAGGTAGGCTACCTGCTGGGCGCGAAAGGTTACCAGCCGGCAAAGGTGAAGGACGATGACAACTTTGTCTTTCCGCATGAGGTCATGGTACTGCAAAATATCCGCAACAAACGGCTGGACGAAGTGCTGCAGGCCTTGCAAAAAGCCGGCTTGCCGCATGTGCGGTTCAAAGCGGTCGTGACGCCGTTTAATATATTGTGGACGTTGCGGCGTTTGTGCGAGACAATGCAGAAGGAACACGGGGCCCTGACTAAGGAGTAAAAAATTTACGGTGCTGCTTGACAGGCTGACAGGTCAGAATAGTGACCGGTCAGTCTGCTTTTGACATGTCAATATAAAAACCGTATACTATCATATAGTTGATACCTGAGCATACAATGAAAGTGGAGATTTTTAATGAAACAAGATGATTTGGATAAGACGCAGTTAATGCGCCCTGTTGATGATAGTGAACGGATTTTTGATACCAGACCTTTGCCACGGATAGAGGCAGAGGATGAGCAGGCGACGGACAGACAGCGCAGAGTCCGGGAATTGCCGCCGGAAGAGCTGCCGCCGCGCCAGGAAGAACTGCGTCCGCACAAGAGCTTTTTGACTGCTGGCCGCAAACGCGGCCTGCTCCTGGGCGCAGGCTTTGCCGCTGCCCTGGCCATCGGTTTTATGATAGCCGGTTACACGCAGGAACAGTCGGCGGAGCGGCAAAATCAGCAAAAACTGGAACAGCAGATGATGAAGGACCGCGAGCAAAAGCTGGCCAGCCAGGAGGCCGATTTAAAGGCGCAGCGTGAGGTGCTGGAGAAACAAAAACAGGAGCTGCAGGCCCGGGAACGGGAACTGGAGGAAAAATCCAGCCGGGCCAAAGGCCGTAACGAGGCTATAATGGACAGCGCGCCCGGCTCAACCCTGGGCAAACTCGTGGACAAGGTCACGGGCAAAGAGGCCAAGCGTGAGGAACAGGTCAAGGAAAACAAGAGTATCAGCGCCCAGGCCGACAGCGATGTGGCCAAATTAAAGCAGTCCATTGCCGAGGCCCAGACCATGCTTGATGATGTGGACGCCAAGCTCGATACGGTGGCCGAAATGAAACAGGAGGCCGGCAAAATCAAAGCCAAGGCCGAAAGCGCTTATGCCGAGAACAAGGATATTATCGATAAAGCCGTATATTATGCCCGGACAGGTGCAGAGTTCCTGTCCCAGTGGTTTACACAATAAATAATAACGAGGCAAGAAAATGTCCCCCACCTCAGCAGGTGGGGGCACGAATACCAAAACAGGCGGCGAGCATATCTCCCGCCTCGTTGAAACGCCAAGAGGGAACAACGGCGTTATAAATACATAAGGGGAGTAGATAAAGGTGAAAAAATATGCACTGTTACTGATGGCCGTAGTGCTGATGGGATTGGCGGCCGGCTGCGGCCCCCAGCAGGAGGCTAAGAAGGATTTGCAGCCGCTGAACATCGGCCTGATGCCGGATACGGATTCCCTGCCGTTTATCGTAGCTCAGGAAAAGGGGTACTTTAAGGAAGAAGGGCTGGAAGTCAACATTCAGCAGTACAAGAGTGCTATGGACAGGGATTCAGCCTTGCAGAGCGGCAATCTGGACGGGGCTATCTCGGACATGCTGGCTGTGGCCTTTGCCAAAGACGGCGGCTTTAATGTGAAGGTGACGTCTTTTACAGACGGCAGCTATAAACTGATTGCCGGTGCCCAGTCCAGCGCTGCAAAGATGGCTGACCTGCAAGGGCAGGACGTGGCCGTTTCCCGTAATACGATTATCGAGTATGTTACGGACCAGATTCTGCAGAAGGAAAATCTGGGCGAGGATACCATCAATAAGGTGATTATTCCGCAGATTCCCACGCGCCTGGAAATGCTGCAGAATGGCAAGCTGGGAGCAGCTACGCTGCCGGAACCCATGGCCAGCATTGCCGTTCATAATGGCTGTAAGTATGTGACCGGCTCTGACGAGCTGGGTATCAATCCCGGTGTTATCATGTTTACGGCCAAGACTACCAATGACCGGCGGGCCGAACTGGCTGCTATGTACCGCGCCTATAACAAGGCCGTGGATTATCTCAACAATACTCCCCGGGAAGAATATATCGACATGCTGGTGGAGAAGGCGTCCTTCCCCCCCACCGCCAAAGCAGCTCTGAAACTGCCGGAGTATCATCATGCCGCCCTGCCGAAGGAAAGCGATGTGGTGGACTGTGTGAAATGGCTGCAGGGCAAGGGGCTTATCAAGAAGAATTATACTTACGCCGATTTTGTCGTCGATGTGCTGGGCAAGTAATATGATTGAAGTAGAGAATTTAACTGTTGCCTATAACGGACTAAAACAACAAAATACTGCATTGCAAAATGTAAGCCTGACCGTTCCGCAAGGAACGGTCTGCGCTGTAATAGGGCCTTCCGGT
Source organism: Selenomonas sp. AE3005 (assembly GCF_905233635.1). Classification (GTDB taxonomy): domain Bacteria; phylum Bacillota; class Negativicutes; order Selenomonadales; family Selenomonadaceae; genus Selenomonas_A. The sequence goes on from NZ_CAJODG010000028.1 coordinate 35,950, forward strand.
TGTGGCAAGTCCACCTTGCTGAAGGTCGTGGCCGGGCTGATTAAGGATTATAAGGGCGAAGTACGCATAAATGGCGGCGCGGTAAGCCCCAAGAAACTGCGTATTGGCTTTATGCCGCAAAATTATGGCCTGCTGCCCTGGCAGACCGTAGCTGATAATATACGCCTGGCCAGCAGGATAAAAGACGGCTGGACGGAGGCCAAGGCGGCTAAAATGGCAGCTTTGTGCCAAAAGCTAGGTTTGGAAGATTTGCTGGCGCGTTATCCGCAGGAACTCAGCGGCGGCCAGCAGCAGAGGGTGAGCCTGGCCCGGGTGTTTTTACTTGAACCGGACATTCTGCTGATGGACGAGCCGTTTTCCGCCCTGGACGCCATTACCCGTGAGGAAATGCAGGACGTTTTCCGCGATTTATGGGAGGCCGCCGGAATTACGACCATACTGGTCACGCACTATGTGGAGGAGGCGTTATATCTCGGCCAGCAGATTGTCCTGATGTCAGCCAATCCCGGGACTGTGGCCGAGGTTATGGAGAATAAATGGCAGGGCAGCCGCAGCTGGAAGTCCAGCCAGGAGTTCTTTGTCAAGGGGCAGGAGCTGCGCAGCAAAATTAAAGCAATGGGGGCAGGGGCATGAGAAAAGGAAAAATCGTTCTGCGCGCCTATCTGCTGGGGATGGTCTTTTTGCTGATTGCCTGGCAGATAGCGGCCAGTATTGCCCAGCTGCCCATTATTCCCGAACCGTATAATGTGTTTGTAAGGCTGGGCGAAATTTTTGCAGATAAAATCGCTGTTCATGCGGTGTACAGCCTGTGGCGTATCATAGCCGGCATTATGCTGGCCGTGCTTATCGGGTATCCTCTGGGGATTATCATGGGCTATTTTGCCCGGGCTGACAGGTATCTGGCACCCGTGGTTTACCTGACCTATCCCATTCCGAAAATCGCCCTGCTGCCGATTTTAATGCTGCTGGCAGGTATTGGCGAGCTGTCAAAAATCATCATGATTTTCCTGATTGTCGTCTTTCAGATTATTGTGGCACTCCGCGATGGCATACGCGCGATTCCGGCCGAAACCTACTACCCGTTGTATTCCCTGGGCGCCGGTTTCCGGCAGGTGTGCCGCTATATTCTCGTGCCGGCAGTCATGCCCAATTTCATTACGGCTATACGGGTGGCTATGGCTACAGCTGTTTCCGTGCTGTTTTTTACAGAAACCTTCGGCACGCAGTATGGCATGGGCTATTTCATTATGGACGCCTGGCTGCGCGTAAACTATCTGGAAATGTATACGGGAATTGTGATTTTGAGTTTTATAGGCCTGCTGCTCTTTGGCCTGTTAGATGTAATTGAGCAAAAAGTTTGCCGCTGGCAGATGAAGTGAGGTAAAGATGAAAAAGCTGCTGTTGCTGTTATGCATGATGATATTTATGGCCGGAGCTTTCCTGTGGGGAGTTTCTGACGGCGGCGTACTGGCAGAAAAACTGGGCCTGGCCAGGGGCAATGGGGATATTACCGTAGCGGCCTATGGGCAGGTACCTGTGGATACAAGGCAGGATGTAGAAAAAGCGGCAAAAGGGTTTGCCGCTTTTTGTGAAAACAATTTGGCCGTTAAGCTGAACCGTGACGTGCGTGTTTTAGTGGCACCTGACCGCAATAGTTACCAGGCCCTGTTGGTGAAGGAAATGGAAATGACCGAGGCTGAGGCGAAAAACAAAGCCCAGTACACCAGCGGTCAGGCCAGCGGGCAAAAGGGGCTTTGTGTCATCAATGGCGATAAGAACGGTTTGAAGGAAAGTGATGACCGCCTGGGGACAACCGCCCACGAATTGTTTCATCAGCTGCAGTATCAGCTGAGCGAAGGCCATAACGGTTATGAGCAGGGCCTGTTCTGGCTCGAAGAAGGCTCGGCTGATTACATGGGGGCGCAGGTGGCGGCCGCAGTGGGTGGCAGGTCTGTGGAAAAATGGTTTTTGGACGCCAAATTTACGGTGCAGAACTCCCGTAAAGTTGCGGATATTATGGCCTTGCAGCATACGACTGAGGCTCAGCGCAGCGAGTTGATGAACAATCGCGTCAATTCGTATGGCCTGGCAGATTTAATGACCTGGTTCCTGGTGAAAAATTATGCTGCCGGACAGGAAAATGCCAAGCTGCTGGAATATTACCGCCGCTTAGGACAGGGGGAACGGGCTGAAGAATCCCTGCAGAATACCTTTGGTGTATCACTGGACGCTTTTCTTACCGCGTTTGTGGATTGGTGGCAAAAGGAACAGCATAAGACCGCATTTAATTTCCAGGGCCATGGCAATGTCCGGCCGGCCGTGGTTGAGCAATTGCAGGCACAGGTAAATGCCGCGCAGGAATGGCTTGCCAGACATTGGGGGCGGCGTCTGACGGGCGAATACGATATCATCGTCGCTGCCAATCAGGAGGATTTGGCCAAGGTGGCAGAAGAACAGTGCCGCATTTCTCCGGAACGCGCCCGGCAGCTGGCTGCTGGCAGTGTCTGGGTGGAGAATAACAGCACGCTGATAGTCAACGGCGAACGCATTGCCGACCAGCGGCAATGTATCTTTGTGGGCGGCGTGATGATGGCCCGCATGTTGGAAGTTCAGGAACTCGGGGCAGAGCCCTGCGGTGTGGAATGGCTTATGCGTGGCATTGGCTATGTCGTGGGCGTAGGCCGCCTGTGTGATAACGGCTATGGCCGGCTGACCGACTACCAGCGGACCTGGCGCACGGAGCTGCGCAAGAAAACACCGCTGCCGTCTTTGGACAAAATGATGCGGCAGGAATCCATGGAGGAAATAACCGGGCAATACAATCATGATGATGTTGCCAAGTTATGCGAGTACGCGACGGCAGAGCTCGTGCGGCGTTATGGCTGGGGCAGCCTGCAGAATTGGCTGCTCGCGGCCAGGCAGACTGGTGATGGCCGGCAGGCCTTTACGCAGGTATTTGGCATAACCGCCACGGATTTTGCCGCACAGATACAAATGCTGATTTACTGAGGAGGACAGGGGAGTAATATGGACGTACAGGCAGAGTTATTAAAGCTGCAGGATAAAAAATACGGGCAGTTTCAGCAGAAACTGCTGCCTGCCGTAGCCGCAGACAGTATTATTGGCGTGCGTACTCCCGCGCTGCGCCAAATGGCCAAGGCCCTGCTGAAAAGCGACGGGGCGGCAGCCTTCCTTACGGCCTTGCCGCATAAGTTCTTTGAGGAAAATCAGCTGCAGGCGTTTATGATTGCCGGCATTAAGGATTATGACTTATGCCTTAGGGAGCTCAAGGCGTTTTTGCCCTACGTTGATAACTGGGCTACCTGCGACCAGATGTCGCCGCAAGTCTTTAAAAAACATCGCGGCGCGCTGCTGCCGGAGATAAAAATATGGCTGCAATCCCCTCATACATATACCAAACGCTTTGCGATAAAAATGTTGATGGACCATTTCCTCGACGAGGATTTTGACTTGTCATATTTGGAACTGGTCGCGGCCGTACGTTCTGAGGAATACTATGTCAACATGATGATTGCCTGGTATTTTGCTACAGCCCTGGCCAAGCAATACGAGGCGGCCTTGCCCTTTATCGAGAAAAAACGTCTGGCTGTCTGGACACATAACAAGGCCATTCAAAAAGCCAGGGAAAGCTATCGGGTGAGTGTGGCGGCCAAAGCGTATTTGCAGCAGTTGAAGATAAAACAGCGGTAAATCATATCCCCCCGGGGGGCTTGTGGAGAATAAGGCATATTGTTATTATCTAATTGAAAGTGATTTTCGACTAAGAGAGGAGTAACAGTGTGCGATTACAAGCCAATGACAGACATTACTTAGGAATTGCCATGCCGGCGGCCTTGGAAGGACTCTTTATGGTGCTGCTATCCTCCGTGGATATCATCATGGTGGGGGTACTCGGTACGGCGGCGATTGCGGCGGTCAGTATCTTTACCCAGCCGCGCATGATGCTTTTGTGTGTGGTGCGTTCGGTGGCCTCGGTGCTTACCCTGCTCACAGCCCAGAAATTCGGTCAGAAGAAATTAGAGGAAGTGCCTGCGCTGCTTGCGCGGACACTTTTTTGTATGCTGATTCTGATGGGCGCGCTCCATGTGTTCTTCTTCCTGCATTTAGAGGGGATTCTAAGCTGGATGGGAGCCAGGGAGGATTATATGGCGGCGGCGCTGGCCTATGGCGATATTGCGCTCGTCGGCGTGTTTATGACCACGCTGGCCACAATACTGCAGGCTGTACAGCTCGGCTACGGACATACCAAGCAGGTAATGAGTGCCAATGTGCAGGGCAATGTGGTCAACATCATCGCCAATGCCCTGCTTATCTTCGGACTGGGGCCCTTCCCGGAGTTGGGGGTAGTTGGGGCGGCTGTGGGAACAGTCATCGGTACCAGCTGGACACTTATTGTTACGGGATATCAGCTGAAAAACAGCGAGTGGTCAGGCTGGGGCAGTTTTTGGCCGAACCGGGCATATTTTCGGGAATTTTTGCCGGTCTTTGCCGGCGTGTTCAGCGAGCAGGGCTTTGAGCGTATCGGTATGGTGCTCTACACGCGCATGGTGGCCGAGCTGGGCACAGCAGCCTATGCCGTACATGCTATCTGCATGAACTTCTGTGATTTTTATTACTGTTTTGCCGGCGGCCTGGGCAAGGCCAATATGGTGCTGGCCGGCCATGCCCATGGTGCCGGGGATTGGAATTACTGGCAGCGGCAGCTGCGAGCCGGGCTCAAGTGGAGCTTTGTGTTCTCTCTGCTGGCCTTCCTGCTGACTTATGGCCTGCGCTATGAAATCTTTGGCATTTATTCCCATGAGGCAGAACTTTTGCCCTTGGGCGCTTTGATAATGATTTTTGTGGCGGCGGTGAGTTTCCCCGAGGCGCATGCCATGGTTTGTGCCGGTGTCCTGCGCGGCAGCGGCAAGACAAGTCAGGTGGCAGCTTATTCTTTTGTGAGCATTGCTTTCCTGCGCCCCATCATAACGGCGGTTTTCCTGCAGTGGTTCCACTGGGGGCTCGCAGGGGCCTGGCTGGCACTGGCGATTGACCAGTCACTGAGGGCGTCATGTGCGTCGTTTCTGCTCTGGCGCCTGTGGAGGAACAGGCCGCAAATTGTCTGTGACTCTTGACACAGACAGGGCGGTAATGGTAAAATTTTTCTATCCTAATGTGTATTGAGAGTAATTTTTAATAAGATTGAATCAGGTGTCGAAAGACTTAATAGAGAATCCGGTATATGCCGGAGCGGTCCCGCCACTGTAACAGGGAATTGTATTGCAAGTAAGTCACTGAAGAGGGGGAAGCCTCTTTGGGAAGGCGCGATATGATGATGAACTGGAGCCAGGAGAACTGCCTGATTGACAATCACCGCAAGAAACTGTTGGCAGTTTCTTACACCCGCGAGCGATGGGGATGGGGATTTTACTGAGTTTGTTACGGTGAGCCTGTCTGCCTTTTTGCGGACAGGCTTTTTGTATATTTTTATTTAATTAAATAGGGAGTGGACGATTTTGCAAAAACTTGTAAGCAAATTGTCGCAAATGCTGATAACCCTGATTGGCGTCAGCTTTCTGACTTTTTGTTTGACCTATCTGGCACCGGGCGACCCGGCGGCCATGCTGCTCGAGGCCGGCGACACGATTGTTTCGCAGGAAACTCTGGACAAGACACGGGCGGAACTGGGCCTCGACAAGCCGTTTCTCGTGCAGTATGTGAGCTGGGCCGGCGGCGTTCTGCATGGAGATATGGGCATGTCTTACTCAGCGAAGAAACCGGTAACAGACAAGCTGCTCGAAGGCTTTGCCGGGACGCTGACGCTGGCGGCCGTGACGATTGTGTTTGTGCTGCTGATATCCCTGCCACTGGGTATCTGGTCGGCGGTGCACCGCAATGGCTGGCAGGACTATCTGGTACGGACGATATCCTTTATCGGTGTGTCCATGCCGACCTTTTGGCTCGGTCTTATCTTTTTGTATGTGTTTGGCCTGAAACTGGGCTGGTTCCCCATTGCCAAATCCACGGTTACGGCACAGGGCATTGTTCTGCCGGCGCTTACGCTGGCGCTCTACATGTCGTCGAAGTACATACGGCAGGTGCGTACGGTATTCTTGGAGGAACTGCAGCAGGATTATGTGGTGGGGGCCAGAGCACGCGGCCTGTCGGAACGGGCTATCCTTTGGAAACATGTTCTTCCCAATGCCGTGCTGCCGCTGATTACGCTTTTGGGCATGTCCATCGGCTGGCTGCTCGGCGGCGTGGCCGTCATCGAGATGGTGTTTTCTTGGCCGGGGATTGGCAATATGGCCGTGCGGGCGATTGCCATGCGTGATTATCCGCTGATTGAGGGCTTTGTACTCTGGATTTCCATCGTCTACATGGCTATTAACGCCTTGGTGGATTTGTCCTATGTCTACCTTGACCCGCGGCTGAAAAAGGAGGCCCATTGATGACGGTTTTTCGGGAAAATAAATTATTTGCCTTTTATACGGGGCTGGTCGTGCTGATTGTTTTGCTGGCCATTTTTGCCCCTTATCTTGCGCCACAGGACCCCATGGCCGGGAATATGAAATTTGTTTTGCAGACACCGTCGGCAGAACATTTCATGGGCACGGATAAGCTCGGACGGGATATTTTCTCCCGGATTCTCTGCGGCACGCAGATTTCCCTCTTTATGGCGCTGTGCCTGGTGGCTATGATTGCCATGGTCGGGACATTGGTAGGCGTGCTGGCCGGTTTCTTTGGCGGCTGGCTGGAAAATATTCTTATGCGGTTTGCGGATATGATGCTCGCTTTCCCCGGTATCGTGCTGGCCATTGCCATTGCCGGTATCCTGGGGGGCAGCGTGGTCAATACAATTCTGGCGCTGCTCGTTGTCAGCTGGGCTAAATATGCCCGGCTGGTGCGCAGTCTGGTGCTGCGCCTGCGCAATCAGGATTTTATTCAGGCAGCCAAAATTCAGGGGGCTAAGAACAGCAGTATTCTGTGGCGTCATATCCTGCCCAATGTCATGCCGATGGTGGTTATAACCGGTGCCATGGACATTGGGACGATGATGATGGAAATAGCGGGGCTCTCCTTCCTGGGCTTTGGTGCCCAGCCGCCGACGCCGGAATGGGGCCTGATGCTTAATGAAGGCCGCCAGTATATCCAGACAGCTCCCTGGCTGATGATTTATCCTGGTCTGGCCATCTTTATTGTCGTTGCGATATTCAATCTGTGGGGAGACAGCCTCCGGGACGTTCTCGACCCACGGCAGGAATAAAATATTTTTAGTAAAGGGGAAGATTTGAGACATGAAAATTTTTAACACGAAGAAGTTATGGAAAGCCGTCAGCCTCGGCTTGTGCGGTGCAGCCCTGACCGTTATGCTGGCCGGCTGTGGTGCGGATAACAGCAGTGCCGACAAGGGTGTGCTGAAAGTCGGCGTGACGAACTTTGCCGATACGCTCGAACCGACGCAGAATTTCTTTGGCTGGGTGGTTATGCGCTACGGCCTCGGCGAATGCCTGACGAAGTTCGATGACAAGATGAACGTACAGCCCTGGCTGGCCGAAAGCTGGAGCATCAGCGATGACCATACGACCTGGACGTTCAAAATCCGTGAGGGTGTGAAGTTCTCCAATGGCAATCCGCTGACGGCAGAGGCTGTCAAGGCATCCATTGAACGCGCTTTTGCCAAGAACAACCGCGCTGCGACATTCTTCAAGTACAAGGAAATCAAGGCTGAGGGGCAGACACTGACCATCGTGACGGAAAAGCCCATGCCGAATATGCCGGGATTCCTGGCTGACCCCCTGTTCATCATCGTGGACACGAGTGCTGAAGGCAGCCGCGACTTTGCTAAGGAAGGCCCCATCTGCACCGGCCCGTACATGGTGGAATCTTTCGTGAAGGAAAAAGCCGTCATGAAGAAGAACCCCAACTACTGGGATGGCGAAGTGCCCTTTGAAAAGGTAGAAATTCCGTCTATCGATGACCCGAACACCCGCGCTATGGCCCTGCAGTCCGGTGAAGTGGACATGGCTGTAAACATCGCTGCCGGCGATATGGATACCTTCCGCGGCAATGACAAGTTCTTTGTAGATGAGATTTCTTCCCTGCGCACGGTGCTGGCCCGTCTGAACCACAAGGGAATTCTGAAAGACGATAAAGTGCGTGCCGCCCTTATCTGCGGCTGTGACCGTGAAACCTATAACAAGGTTCTCCTGAAAGGCACCTTCCTGCCGGGCAAGGCTCCTGTACCGCCCTCCATGGATTATGGTTTTGACCAGCTGACTGACCCCAATGCCTACAACCCGGAAAGAGCTGCCAAACTCCTCGATGAGGCAGGCTGGAAAGATACCAACGGCGACGGCATTCGCGACAAGAATGGCCAGCCGCTGAAACTCGACTTCGTTGTTTACAACAGCCGTGCTGAACTGCCGCTTTACGCTGAGGCCGTACAGGCTGACCTCAAAAAACTCGGTTTTGACATCAATATCAAGACTGTTGACTACAACCTCGTTGACCAGATGGGTATCAAGGGCGAATATGACCTCTTGATTTCCAACATCACCACGGCCAACACCGGTGACCCGGAAATCTTCCTTACCTGGTACTGGAAAACCAACAACAACGGTGACAATCCGCAGAATGGTTCTGGCTACAGCAACCCGGCACTTGACGCCAAGTTCAATGAATTGGCTGCCGAATTTGACAAGAGCAAACGCCGTCAGCTGATTATTGAGATTCAGCAGATTCTCTTAAATGATAGTGCGGCTCTGTTCCTGGGTTATCCGCAGACCAATATCATCAGCAACAAGGTTCTCGCCGGTGTGAAGATGTATCCGTCTGATTATTACTGGATTACGAACCTTATCAAACCGGCTAAATAAGTAAAGGAAGCAAACATGCTTTTAGACGTAAAAAAATTATCTATTGAATATCAGGGCAAACCAACGGTGTCAGACGTCAATTTTGACTTGTCAGCAGGGGAGATTATGGCCATTGTCGGTGAATCCGGCAGTGGCAAGACCTCTGTTATCCGTGCCGTGCTGGGTTGTCTGTCCGGTAACGGGCAGGTGGCTGCCGGGCAGATAAATTTTGACGGCCGGGATATTGCCCATTTAAGCAACAAGGAATGGCTCACTATCCGCGGCAAGGACATTGCGATGATTTTTCAGGACAGCGGCAATATGCTCAATCCTGTGCAGACCATTGGCAAGCAGTTTGTAGAGTATCTGCAGCTGCATAGCTCGTTGAGCAAAAGCGAGGCCGTGGATAAAGCCTGCTCGCTGCTTACCCGTATGAACCTGCCTGACCCGCAGCGGGTTATGGAATCCCATGCCTTTGAACTTAGTGGCGGCATGCGTCAGCGTGTCGGTATCGCCATGGCCCTGGCCTTTGCTCCTAAGCTGCTGCTCGCTGACGAGCCGACGTCGGCCCTCGACGTAACCACACAGGCCCAGATTGTGGACGAGCTCATGCAGGTCGTCCATGAGGCCGGCTCGGCCATGATTATCGTCACCCATAATATCGGCGTAGCGGCGCACATGGCGGACAAAATCATGGTTATGGCTGGCGGCAGGGTGGTTGAATACGGCAATACGGCTGACGTCATTGGCAGTCCCAAGGCCGCTTACACTCAGACGCTCTTAAAGGCCGTGCCGGAGATTGGAGGCACACGCTATGTCGGATAAGGAAATTTTGCTGTCCACAGATAAAATCTGTAAGATTTTTACTAAGAATGATGGCACAAAGTTTACGGGCTGCAAAGATGTGAGCCTGCAGCTCCACCGCGGCGAAACCTTGGGGCTCGTAGGTGAGTCCGGCTGCGGCAAGTCCACCTTTGTCCGCACGATTATGGGGCTGCACCCGGCCACCAGCGGTCATATCTATTTCAAGGGTGAGGAAATCACGACGCTTACCGGGGAAAAACGCCGGCAGATGGCCAAGCATATCCAGATGATTTTTCAGGACCCGGCGACGGCCTTTAATCCGAAAATGCGGATTCGCGATATTATCTGCGAACCTTTGCGTAATTTTGCCAAGGTCAGCGACAAGGAGGCTGAGGCCAGAGCCGTAGACCTGCTGCAGCAGGTGGAACTGGCACCGGAAATCGCCCTGCGTTATCCGCATGAGCTTTCGGGCGGTCAGCGCCAGCGCGTCGGCATTGCCCGGGCCCTTATCTTAGAGCCGGAAATCATCATTTGCGATGAGGCCACTAGTGCACTCGACGTGTCCGTACAGGACAGCATTGCCAAACTTTTGGCGCGGATTCAGAAGGAACAGGGCGTCAGCTATATTTTTATCTGCCATGACCTGGCTTTGGTCAGCCTTATCAGCCATCGCGTAGCCGTTATGCAGCAGGGCAGTATAGTGGAAGAACTGCCGGGGGATAAGATAACGTCAGCCCAGCACCCGTACACGCGCAAACTATTAGACTCTGTGTTTACCGTACAGGGAAATAAATAACAAAAAATATTTTTCCAAGGTATTGCTGGCCTTTAGCTTTTATGGTAAACTAACTAGGTATGTGGACGGTCCTCTGAGCAGGCATGAGCTTGCCACGAACGTCTGGTTAAGGAGGAAAAATAAATGAACATCATCGAGACTCTGGAGAAAGAACAGCTCCGCAGCGACATTCCTGTTTTTGCACCTGGCGATAAGGTTCGCGTACATGCAAAAATCGTCGAAGGCAACCGTGAGCGTATTCAGGTATTCGAAGGCCGCGTAATCGCTCGTCAGGGCGTTGGCGTTCGTGAAACCTTCACCGTTCGTCGTATTTCCTACGGCGTCGGCGTAGAGCGCCTGTTCCCGGTTCATTCTCCGCGTATTGCTAAGATTGAAGTTGTTAGCCGCGGTGTTGTCCGTCGTGCAAAACTTTACTATCTGCGCAACCTTACGGGTAAAGCTGCTCGTATCAAAGAAAAACGCTAATCTGCGTACCGATAGGGACTGCTTTCGAGCAGTCCCTATTTTCATTAGCGTAATACAGCTAAAACACAGCAAGAGGAGGAACCCTTTATGAGTTCATTAGGCGAAGAAGCAAAGGACTGGCTTATATCCATCGTCATTGCGGTGGTACTGGCCTTTTTCATTCGCGAGTTTATCGTAGAGCTATACATTGTTGACGGCCCGTCCATGCGGCCCACCCTGCAGTCGCAGGAACGGCTGGTGGTCAATAAGTTTATCTACAACTTCCGCGAGCCGCAGAAAAATGAGATTCTGGTTTTTGAATATCCGCGTGACCGCAGCCGTGACTTTATCAAACGCGTTATCGCTACGGCCGGAGACACGGTGGAAATCAAAGCCGGCAAGGTCTTTGTCAATGACCAGCTGCTTAACGAAGATTATATTTTGGAACCGACGCGCAGCGAATATCCCAAATCCACGGTACCTAAGGGAACCGTCTTTGTGATGGGGGATAACCGCAATAATTCCGAGGACAGCCGCTTTGCTGATGTAGGCTTTGTGCCTTTTAACCTCATCAAGGGCAAGGCTATGCTCGTGTTCTGGCCGGTAGCTCAGTTCAAGACGCTGCCATAAGGGAGGCATGACGATGAAGTTAATTTCCTGGAATGTCAATGGCCTGCGGGCTTGCCTGAAAAAGGGATTTATGGAGTCATTCTGCAAGCTCGACGCTGATGTGTTTTGCCTGCAGGAAACAAAAATGCAGCCGGACCAGGCAATTCTTGACTTGCCCGGCTACAAACAGTATTGGAACAGCGCGGAAAAGAAGGGCTATTCCGGTACGGCGGTGTTTTCCCGTATTGAGCCGTTAAATGTGACCTATGGTCTGGGCATTGAAGAACATGACCATGAGGGCCGGGTAATCACTCTGGAATTTCCGGACATGTTCCTGGTGACGGTTTACACGCCGAACTCTAAACGGGAATTGGAGCGTCTCAGTTATCGTATGGAATGGGAGGACGCTTTCCGCGAGTATCTGTGCAAATTGGACGCGCAAAAACCGGTGGTGGTCTGTGGGGACCTCAATGTGGCCCATCAGGAAATTGACCTGAAGAATCCTAAGACCAATCATCATAACGCCGGTTTTACCGACGAGGAGCGGGCTAAATTCACGGAACTGCTGGCGGCCGGCTTTATCGATACCTTCCGTACCCTGTACCCCGAGCGTACCGGGATTTACACCTGGTGGTCATACCTTAGAAAGGCCCGGGACAACAACGCCGGGTGGCGGATAGATTACTTTGTAGCCTCCGAGCGCCTGCAGGAAAAGATTAAGGACGCCACCATTCACAACGAGATTTTCGGCAGTGACCACTGCCCCGTAGGACTGGTAATAGAATAATAGAATCGGCATTACAAAGGGAAAAACTATCCCTTGTAATGCCGTTTTTACTTACGTTATTACAAGAATATTCGATATACAAGATAGGAAGGTTATGGCATTCACAAGGAGGGAATGGAAATGGCCATGATAGCCCGGGTAGAAGAGAATGACCAAACTCTTTTCCATAAGACTAATTCTTTGCAGCCGGAAACTGTCTGGCAGAAAATGCAAAAGGGCACATCACTGCAAAAAGATGATGATGATACCGTAATCGGCAAAGCGGCAGAGGTTTTTATCAGTAAGGAAGGGCGGAAACTTTATGCTGATTCCCAAGAACCGCTGCAAAAACTTACGCAGACAGATTTTATGACCGAAGGTGAAAAGAAACTCAATGAATTGTTAGCTAAGAAAGCCGAGCGAGAAGAATGCAACAAACGCGCTGATGAATTGGAAGAACGGCTCAACAGCGAAACAGATACCCTTACAGATAAGGAAAAAGAAGATCTGCAGGCCGAAATAGACGAGCTGCGGGAAAAAGGCAAGTCGCCTGACCAAAAATTGCATGAAATGTATCAGAAAAAATTTGCCATAGAGGACGAAATGGCCGCCGAGCACCCGGAATTTACGCCCAGTGATGAGCTGGCCTGGCTGATGTATATGCAAACACAGCTCAATCAGGCCGTGGCAGGTATTGAAAAAGCCAAAGATGAAATCAGTGCCGAGGGCATGTTGCAGGAGGCCTATACGATGCAGATTCTCTTGGAACGAGGCGAACTGGCCGTGGCTAAAAATCGCGCAGATTACCTGGGCGCCGAAATTGATTTCCGCAGCAGCGAACTATCCATGTCGGTACGGACAGACGAGCAAATAAAGGACCAGGCTGAAGAAAATGGCAAGCGTCAGCCGACTGCCAATGATGTGGTACAAGCAGCTGCAGAAGAAGGCAAAGCCAAGGCTGAAAAGGCTGACACGCCCATAGAAAAACTTGCCAACAGCGAACGCGATACTGCGCTAACTTTGCAAGAGAAAATCTCCCCCATAACTGACAACAATCTGACCGGTGAGGATACCAAAAAGATTATCAAGCAGGCGGAGAAAATAAAAAAGATAACCCTGGAAGATGCATTGACGTAAACAAAAGTGATTAGACAATGTTAAGGAATTGGCTATGTCCAAAATAATGCATGCTTATGAAATATGAAAGTTGTGTAATTGGTAGAGTGGACATTCATTACGACAAATATTATACTTTTCATAGGTGAGCTCCATTTTTATGCGGTAAATCCTGTTGGTTGGATTTGTTTTTACGATAATACGTTGTATATCTGCCACAGGGAAAGAAATGTCTATGGGAATGAAGAATATGAGAATGGAGTATAGACCCGCATGGATATGTAAGATTGTATTATGTTACGGAGTATGAAATGTTAATAAATCAGGCTGATTATTTAGATACCATACATGAAATTAAGGCTACAATCAAAAAAGCGCAGTATAAGGCAACATTAAAGGTCAATAGTGAATTGCTATTGCTGTACTACCACATTGGACAGGCCATCAATAGGCATAAGGTCTGGGGAAACAAGTTCATCGAGAACCTATCCCGTGACCTAAGGCTGGAATATCCTGATGCCAAGGGCTATTCCGTGCGTAACCTCAAATATATGGCCAAGTTTGCAGAAACTTACCCTGATAAGGAATTTGTGCAACAGGTTGTTGCACAAATTCCTTGGGGGCATAACGTGGTCATAATGGATAAAGTACTTACAGAAGATGAACGTACATGGTATTTGAAGGCGTGTGCGGAAAATGGCTGGTCGCGTAATGTGCTGGTTCACCAGATAGAAAGCAATTTGTACGCCAGACAAGCCACTGCCGATAAAATCAGCAATTTTGAAAACAGGCTCCCGGCACAACAGAGTGAACTGGCCACACAGATGATGAAAGACCCCTATATTTTCGACTTTATACCTTTCAAGGCGGATATGCTGGAACGAGACATAGAAAAAGCTATGGTGACCGATGTGACCAAGCTGCTGTTGGAGCTTGGTGCTGGTTTTGCTTTCTTGGGCAATCAGTATCACTTGAATGTCGGTGGCGAGGATTTCTACCTGGACTTGCTCTTCTATAACTTGAAACTGCGCTGTTATGTGGTCATAGAGCTGAAGACGGGTGACTTCAAGCCGGAATATGCCGGCAAGCTGAACTTCTATCTGTCGGCAGTGGATAATATCCTGAAGACAGAGCAGGACGCGCCCACTATCGGCTTGCTCCTGTGCAAGAGTAAGAACGACTTGATTGCCGAATATGCCTTGCGAGATATCAATAAGCCCATTGGTGTCAGCGAGTACAGGATAACTGACGAAATCCCGGAGAAATTCCGCCAACAGCTGCCATCCATCGAAGATATCAAGAATCGAATCGGTAAAACGCATATTCATAAAAACTTATAAATGGTTTGATAATGAAAAAAATCCATATATATATATATAAAGCGGCTGACATTTGACTTGTCAGCCGCGATTGGTTTCAGATATAAAAACTGACAGGTCAAAAAGCACATTGACATGTCAGTTTTTGTGTCTGATATTTTTTCTTCAAAACCATGGCGCTGCGGGGGGGATGTTGATTTTTAGCCAGTAGCGCGCTATCGAACATTGTGGCTCAATGTTCTAGGTACTGCCTGAGAGCGTCGTATTGCTCTTGCAGTTTGATAATTTTTTTCTCAATAGAGGCAACACGCTCGCTGAGAGCATCACGAACGTCCTGAGCCTGCTGGTGATTCTTGATGTAATCACAAATGGCCTCGTTAATAACATCATTAGCGGAACGCTGTTGGTCAGAGGCCAACAATGCTATCTGCCACCAATCCTTATTACGTATATGCAGGGCTGTCCTATGCAGGCCCATTTCATCGGCTGTTGGCGCATTCATTTCATCAAGGATGCGCTGTTTTTTTTTGCTGACATCGGTATTTTTCATAGATAAGTCCTTTATATTGAAAATGTGAGATGCGATTAGATACACCACAATAATATCATATATTGACAGTACTGACAATTCAGTGATAATATTGTGACAAAACAAAAGCAAAAACAAAAGCAAATATAAAAGCAAAAATATAAAGAGGTTGAAACTATGAAAAAATATGACAAAGACTTCAAGTTGGGAGTATTGGAGTATGTTCACTGTCATAAAGAACTGACAGTATACGAATGTTCGCAACACTTTGGTATGGGGTATAGCACGTTAACTAGATGGTTGCGACAGGAAAGAAGTGAAAAAACTGCTGAATTTATCAGGTTGCGACATGAACTAAAAGAGGCCAGAAAAACGCTAAAAGTTCTAAAAGATGCGTACAATTTTTTAGGCAGATAGAAAATTATATAAAGTAATCAAGGATTCCTCTACAATGAAAGTGTTGTTTGAGCTTGATTGAAGGAGGAATGCTTATGAAATTAAACAACGATGGAATTATCTATGGGTATATCCGCGTATCCACTACCGCGCAAAAAGAGGACAGACAGCGAATAGCCATGGAGGAATTCGGTATTTCTGATGAATATGTGTATGTGGACAAGCAAAGTGGGAAAGACTTTGATCGACCGGCGTACCAAGAATTGATGACACGACTCGAACGTGGGGATGTGTTGGTCATAAAGAGTTTAGACCGCTTGGGGCGCAACTATGATGAAATGCTGGAGCAGTTGGATATCATCACCAGAGAAAAAGAAGCAGCTATAGTAGTGCTTGACTTGCCACTCTTAGACACGCGAAACAGATATGGCGATGACCTCACGGCAAAACTAATCTCCAATCTGGTGATTCAAGTTTTTTCTTATGTGGCGGAGAAAGAGCGCGCAATGAACCATCAGCGGACATTGGAAGGCCTGGCTGCGGCGAAAAAACGCGGTGTACGGTTAGGCAGACATCCCATAAAGAAACCGAAAAACTTTGCCCTTATACGTGATGCCTGGGCAAAGGGCATAATATCAGAACGTGAAGCCGCAGACCGGCTGGGAGTATCGCGCCCCACGTTTCATAAATGGGCACACGAATAAGTGGCAGAAAAACCATCGTATTTCTGCCACGTGAAGAATCCTTGATTATATGACCTCATATATATTATCGAAACAATTCGACAAATTATAAATTATTTCCTGCTGGAAACTGTATTTTTTTTATGGCAGGAATATCATGGTTTTTCTGCCACAATGTAATATTTCAGAATAAACAAAATATAAGGGGTGGGAGAATGAGCGCAGGTAAAAAATTTTGTATAGGATTATTAGCTCTTGGATTAGTCGCAGGATGGGGGAGGGTATCTGTGCAAGTGGAGGCGGCAATACGCACCATTAACGGCACAGGTGAATACATCATGGAAGATAACGAAACAATGAAGCAGGCACAAGATAAAGCTTATGAGGAGGCTATGCGCAGTATTTCCCAACAAGCAGCGGTATATATCTGTGGAGAAAGTAGGACAGAATCAGCAGAACTTACTAAGGATGAAGTGGAGCTGTTGGCAACCGCCTTGGTACAAGTCCGAGAAAAACGTTTTGACAAAGAAGTTATGGCCGATGGAAAATTACGGATAAAAGCTTTTTTAGTAGGAGATATAGACGAAGATGCAACGGAAAAAGCATTGGCTGAAAAAGTAGCTCAGTTCAAGCAAAAGAAGGCTTTGGATGAAGTCAAGGCAAAACATGAAGCGCAGCAGAAGGAAAAAGAAGCGGCGAAAAAGGAATATAACGAAGCAATGCGTCACACGGTTACAGCAATGCTGGCTGATGGCGAGGCTTTGCAAAGGCAAGGCAAATACGCAGCGGCTCTGGAAATATTCAATGAGGTAATAAAAGAACATCCCTCGTACGCCAAAGGTCTAGTTCGGCGTGGCGAGTGTTATGTAGTTATGAATAAGCTAGAGTCTGCCATGCAGGACTTTAATCAGGCAATAAAACTTGATGCCAACGAAGCCGAATGTTACTTCGGCAGAGGACAGGCCTATGAGATGCAGGGAAAAAAAGAAGATGCCATTGCTGATTATCGTAAATTTTTGGAAGTTTCTAATATTGTGGAACATGGAGAAAAGATCACTGAAACATTAGATAGATTATCAAAATTGGAGGGATGAATTGTGAAATTTAGATTATTTAAGGTGGTGTTATGTTTTTTTCAAATAATGCTATTGATTATGCCTTGGGGTAGTGCTGAAAAGAGATTATTTCATGGTACGGGTGAATATACCATGAGTGATTATGAAACACCTATTGTAGCTGAAAAAAGGGCCTTTAGATACGCAAAACAACATGTACTAGAACAGGCTGGTGTATATGTAGAAACATACTCTCGTATGGATAATAACCAAATAACAGATGATAAAGTGAAAATTATTACTATGGGAACTATGCACATTGTAGAAAATAAGAATGAAAAAAAAGCCATGCCAAATGGTGATATACATATTATAAACAATATAGTTGTTGAAATAGATACAGATTTATTAGATAAAGCAATGAATAGCAATCAAAAAGACCTACAGGATATAGAAGAGATATATAGACAGAACCAGGAAGAATATTTTAAAGAAAATAAAGAAATCATAGAATTAAAAAATAAAATAGAAGAGATGAAATTAAAATATCAGCCAGTTAATGATTTGCAAATACAGGTGAAAGAAAAAGAGCAAATATTTTTATGTAATCAAAAAATCGATGAAGTAATAACGTTGTGGGATAGTAAGAGATATGAAGAAGCACTTCGCGAAGCAATTGAGGCAGTTAAGATAAATCCAAAGAATCATAGAGCTTATGCGGCACGTGGCGCATCTTATGGATATTTAAAAGACTATGATAAGACAATAGAAGATATAAGAAGGGCATTGTCAATCAACAATAAACATGCATGGTCATATAATGCAATGGGATATGCATATAACTGTAAAGGAAATATTGAAAATGCAATATATTATTACAATAAGGCTTTAGAAAATGATCCAAATTTTGAAACGACCTATCATAACTTAGGACATATATATTTAAATAGTAAAGACTATAGTAGAGCAATGGAGATATATGGTAAAGTATTAACCTTTAATCCACAAAGTGCATATGCATATCATAATATAGGGTTGTGTTATTCAATGCAAAATAATTATAGTAAAGCATTGATATATTTAGCTAAAGCATTAGAACTAAAAAGGGATATTAAAGAGACATATGCTGTTATGGGGGGGATATATAAAGAAAGGGGAGAATATGAGAAAGCAATAGAAGTATATAAAAAGGCTTTAGACATAGATAGTGAATATTTAGTTATATATGAACGTATAGGAGATATATATTTAGAAATGAATGAATATGATAAAGCAATATATAATTATGACTATGTATTGAACAAGGATAGTAAAAATGCTGTTGTATATAATGATAGGGGAAGAGCGTATTATGGAAAGGGAGACTATGATAAAGCAATAGATGATTTTAGTAAGTCATTAGCAATAGAGCCAAACGATGAAAATGTAAAAAATAATCTACAGATTGCATATGAAGAAAAACGTAAGAATTGGTAAAAATTATGTTGGAGAGATAAGATTATGGAAAAAGCATATTGTAAACTATATCAGGTAATTATACTAATGTGTTTGGTGTTGTTGTTGGGGATGCAAGCTGTCAGTGCGGAGAAGAAAATATTTCAAGGGACAGGCGAGTATACAATGAGTGATTATGAGACACCTGCAGTAGCTGAACAACGGGCATTGGCTTATGCTAAGCAACGGGCGGCAGAACAAGCAGGAGCTTATGTGGAAACATATACTCGTATGGAGAAAGTACAGGTAACAGAGGACAGAATAAATATTTTGGTCAGCGGTGCAATGCAGGTTATCAGCCAGAATACGGAGAAAAAAGCTTTGCCAAGTGGAGATGTGCGGATTGTAGCGAATATAACTGCGGAAGTAGATACAAACTATATCGACATATCATTATCACAAAGCAATAAAATACGGTTGAATCAAGAGGCGAATTATCGATATTTAAAAAGTGCAATCGCCAAAGAGGAGCAGGAAACACAGGAAATAAGACGAAGAATTGATGAATTAAAAAAACAAAAGCTTCCCACGAAGGAATTACAAATAAAAGCGAAGGCACAGGAACAAATATTTCTCGCCAATCAAAAACTTGAGCAAAGCCGAGAAGCGTACGAGCGTGGCGATTATGATAAAATGCTGTTCTTGGTAAGTGAAGCAAATAAATTAAATCCAAAGGATGAAAAAGTATATTATTATCGAGGAGTTGCATATTGTGATAAGGGCGAGTATGACAAAGCAATAGATAATTATAACAAAGCTTTGTCTATAAATTATGAATCTATGCAAGGGTATAATGATCGGGGAAATGCCTATGCATACAAGGGGGAGTTTGACAAAGCCATCGAAGATTATAATAAAAGTATTAGTATAGAGCCTAATCAGGTATATGCTTATTATAATAGAGGAAATGCCTATGCTGACAAGGGAGAGTATGATAAAGCGATAGAAGATTACAATAAAGCTTTGAGTATGGATTTTAAATTTGTGGAAGCATATTATAATAGAGGAAGTGCCTATGCTGACAAGGGAGAGTATGACAAAGCCATAGAAGATTGTAATAAAGCATTGAATATAAATCCTAAAAGTGCTGATGCGTATAATATACGAGGACGTATATATTGTGACAAAGAGGCGTATGACAAAGCGATAGAAGATTACAATAGAGCTTTGAGCATTGATTTTAAATTTGTGGAAGCATATTCTAATAGAGGAAATGCATATTGTAGAAAAGGGGAGTATGACAAAGCGATAGAAGATTATAATAAAGCTTTGAGTATAAATCCTAAATATACGTATGCGTATAATAATCGAGGAAATGTATATTGCATAAAGGGGGAGAATGATAAAGGTATAGAAGATTATAATAAAGCACTTAGTTTGAATTCGAAATATTGGGAAGCGTATAAGAATCGAGGAAATGCATATAATAACAAAGGGGAGTATGATAAGGCCATAAATGATTATATTACAGCAATAAATTTAGATCCACAAAATACATCCCTATATGTTAACCTTAGTGGAGCATATATTCAAAAAAAAGATTTCGACATGGCTATAAGATATCTAAAAACTGCTTTAAGTATAGAGCCAAAAAATGAAAAAATATATACTTGTTTTGCAGTATTGTATCAGATTAAAGGAGATTATAATAAAGCAATGGATTGTTTCAATGCCGCTTTGAAAATCAATCCTCAAAGTATAGAGATATATAAAAAAAGAGGCCTGGCGTATGCAAAGAATGGAGAATATGATAATTCAGTCAAAGATTTTTCTAATGCTTTAAAATATGCAAGTCAATATACGCCTAAAATAGTGTTGGTTGAATTATATATGTTGAGAAGTATATCGTATGAAAAGTTGGGGATAATTGATTTAGCAATTAGTGATACAAAAAAAGCAATAGAACTTAATCCCAATGATAGTTCGCTTCATGAAATACTTAACGAACAGTATAAAGAGAAAAATATGAGATAATCTTTAGTAAAAGAATATATTGGGGATGAAGGGAGGTATATTTTATGGGGCATCAACAGGTTTTTTTGTCGCTTATGGGAGATATTATTGATGAGAAAACAATTTTAGTGGATGAAATGGTAGAAGATTTTCATGAAAAGCTACAAGATTCATGTGAAATGCTTGGGAAAATAGTTGATAAGGGGGAACTTATGTTAGAAAACGACAGTGGTTTTGAGTTCTTGCCTTTTTGCTGTTCTGGAGGCGATGAAGCAAAATTTGATTTTGTATGGGTTGGGATGAATCCGGGCATTGCAAAAGGACGCTGGCCGAAAAGATTCTATTGGGATAGAACAAAATGGCAGGATATGGTAGATTTCTATATTCCAAAGGGGAAAGTTAGCGAATACAATAATAAAAGGCCCCAGGAAAGTACCAATATATATCAATGGATAGCGGAAGATGGTGTATGGAGTGATTTTTATAGATTGATGATACGTATTCATTTTGCCCTATTAGGAAATAGAGAATACAGAACCTGGAAAGACTTTCAAGACGCTTGTGGAGATGAAAAGCAGGTGTCAAAAGCCTTTTTGAAGCAGTTGGACACATATCCAACGCTTAATGCCGAGCTCATTCCGTTTAAATCTAATGAAATAAAGATAAATGCTGGAAAAATGGTGGAAAACCCAAAATACATGCTGTATTTAAATAATTTGCTAAAATTTATAGATGATAATACAAAAAAAGATGCATGGGTATTTTTCTTTGCTACTACTGAAGTGGTAACAAGGCTGCTAAAAGAACAAAAGGCAGTAAAGATAAAAATAGCAGATAAGCCAATATCTGTAGAACCGAAAAAAAATAATGGTAAAAAGATTAGTGGTGGTAAATATTTTTACTTCCAGTATTGGGGGGAACGAAAACTGATTTTGTCACCTTTTCTGCAAGCTTATCATGATAATGGAAAAGATGTTTCAGCTTTGATTGGAAAAATTAAGGAATATTTTAAGTGCTAGTATTGCGAGAGATTGATGTGCAGTTGATATATGATTTATATATGAAATAGCAACTATGTTATTTAAAGAAGTGGAATGTAAAAAGATGGTTGATACAGGAGAAGGAGGGATTCTTATGAAAAGGTTATTTGTAACATGGGTTATGGTTGTTGTTATGGGATTGAATTTAGCAGTTGCTGAAGCTGCACAGGCGGAAATACACCCTGCTACTATGTCGAACTTTGTGCAGAGTTTTAACAATTTGATTGGGAACAGTATGGGGAAATTTAGTTTCCGTCAGAAGGTTGACAGCATGGGCGGTATGGAATTTTATAGCTGCTTATTAGTAGATAGTAAGACCTTGGGAAAAGTACAGGTGTCGGCTGTAGCAAATCCCGAAGGATATTTGCAAATGATTTCACTAGCTATAATTGATGGGAAAAATTTTGAAAGTTATAATGCCAGTGTTGTGCCGTTAATGGCTATACAGTCGTGTGGAAATGAGATTATTGATCTTGAAGATGCTTTGTTTTTGACCTCGCTTATTCGGGATAACTGGTCAAATACAGGTTTCCCAACACCGCGTGTTATGAGGTGGGGAAGTCCTAGCGGAAAAGTATATGAACTAGAATTTTCCAATAACATTCATTTTGATGGAGTGGCTGTGGGGATTATGTTGTGATTATTTTATTGGATGTGGGGGATGTAATGTGTTTTTTAGAAAACTCTGTATGTATATATGGCTATGTACGATGATATTTTTCGTAAATGTTAATGCTGTGCAAGCTTTAGGGTTAGTTAATGATGGGCAAGGTGGTTATTACGCATCAGATAATCATGATTTGTTGCTGGTAGGCATGAAGTATATGGGGCCTGACCATACAATGTGGTATATGGCAGATTTGTCTACATGCAGTTTTAGTACGTGGGATGGTCAGCCAACGGTTTCGGCAAAGGTAGTTCTGGTAGTGAACACTGCTGATACTTCCGGTTCTTCGCCGTCATTTCCTTATGTGTTTTTTAACAATGGCATATATCATGCACCAGGTGGCACTTATCAAGGCATTGAGGGTAGCGATCCTTTGCGTGCGGTAAATGTGCTATTTGACCGAGCAAGAAATAATGGTTCATCTGGTTCTAATGGAGATTCAAGTTATAAGAAACCAAAGTCTTTGCTGAGTGATGAACAGATTGCAATAGGGGGAATATCGCCATTGGGTTCTTCAAGGGATTATATCCAGAGTATTTATGGTGAACCAAATGATAAAACAAAAAAATGGTCTAAAGCAGTAGAAGACATGGTAGAGCATTGGAAGTATGGTGATTCGTTTGAGATTTACTTCTATAGTGAGCGTAGAGAATCACCAGACTTAATTTTATGTACAGCGGCAAATGGATTAGCTACACCAGCTGGTATTAAAGTTGGTAGTCGTGCTTCGGAGGTGATAGACAAATATGGGGAGCCAGCTTTTAAAAATTCATCTCAGTACTTGTACAAGGGTGCGGCTGATTGTGAGTTGGTCTTTGGCATAGAAAATGGACGTGTATGTCGAATTGCCGCAGGTTGGAGTATGTAAATCAAGGAGGCGGATACACATGCGAATGATAAGGTATATAGTATGCTTTTGGGTAGTCGTTGGCTTTTTGGTGAGTGTAAACATTACTAAGACGTTTGCTGAGGGCAGTGCAGTCACGGATTGGGATAGAGAGATTATCAGCGGCACAGGATATGGCGTAGCTGACCCGGCGCGTGCGAAAAATCCCGGTCATGCACGTATTATGGCACATCAGGCAGCAATTCTCGATGCCTATCGGCGTTTGGCTGAACAGGGGCAGGGAATTCAGATTTCCGGCAATAGCAGCATTGCGGATAATATTTCCACAGGTGATGTAGTTAGTGGGCAGTTTGAGGCTGTAGTGAAGCGAGCTAAGATTGTGTCCGAAAGCTATGATGAGTATAATAATTGCACTGTGGTTATGGAAGTTCCGCTGTTCGGTGTGACAAATTCTATTGCCAAGGCCGTGTTTAAGCCTGTGGAAAAAGAAGAGTTTCCAAAACCAACAATCAATATAAATGTAGACAATTCTGTACATCAGAATCAGACTGTAAATCAGAACCAAACTATCAATCAAAATCAGACTGTAAATAATGGAAGCGCTCCTGTGCAAGAAAAAACAAATAATAATACTGTATCAGCAGGAGGGTATACCGGGCTTATTGTAGATTGCCGTGGTTTAGGTTTGAAACCTGTCATGTCTCCAGTTATTCGTAACGAAAATCAGCAGGCAATTTATGGTTACAAGAATCTTGATTATGACAGGGTAATTGCTCATGGGATGGCCAGCTATACCAGTAGCATGACAGGGAATGTTTCTCGGGCAGGAAGTAATCCTTTGGTGGTCAAAGCCGTCAGCGTTACAGAACATAACAGCTATCCTGTTTTGTCTATGAACGATGCCAATATGGTGCTAACGGCCAATCAGAGTGCTCATTTCTTAGAAATGTGTGCGGTAGTGTTCATTAGATAGGAGATGTTTGATATGCGCAAGATTGTCTTAGCCTTTATGATGTTATTTGCATTGACATGTCAAAGTGTCTTTGCTGCTAATCCATATCCACCGACATTGGATAACGGTAATTTGGTATTTGTGGATGGATTTAAGAGCTATGGGATATACGGTATTCGTTCATCTGTTGACGTGCAACTATATAATCCACCTAAATATAGAATAGCTATCAATACAATTTCTGTAAATGTTGATACAGGTGAGCGTGGCAGTGTTCAAACTCATGTGTTCTTCTATAATTGGGACAGTAAAACTGTATACCATTATTCCAATCAGAAAAATCAATGGGTAAAATGGGAATTAAATCGTACTTATGGACATGCTGAGGGAGCACCACTTATTCCCAATCTGGCTGAAGTTGCGTTTGTATCGGCGTATAATATGAAGTTCTTTGGAGACATGCAAGGCTATACATATGGTTCATGGCAGAGGGTGATACCGCTAAGTTTGTATCAGGCATTGGGAATTTAAGTAAATTAGGATTGGAATTCTAGCGACAGAAAGACAAATGATTTGGAGGTGTTATAATGAGGTGTCTGTATAAAATACTAATAACTTTGCTTTTAGCTATTGTACTAGGTGGTGTACAGGGCGGAATGCAACAGGGATGTGCAGAAGCAAAAGATGTATGGGCATATACTGACCATACTGGGGATTATTACGTACGTACGGAAACTATAAAGGATAAGTATATTGAGCCGCATAATCGTCAATATACGAAACAATGGTTTCAAGTAAATGTCAAACAAGTGAAGAATGGCCGTTTGCTCTATGATACGGTTTGGTCTTTTATGCAGATGAGTAATGGCAGATGGGGATACAATCCATATCCGTTGTTATCTATGGAAAGTGATGCTCGTGCACAAGCAATTTTTGATGTAGCAATGCAATATCGCTGAAATCAATTATAGCCTAGATGAGTTGTTACGTTTTTTATAATCAAAATTAGATATTTCATGGAGAGGATGAGCTTAGTGAAAAAAGTATTGTTAATCTTGCTGCTGGGCTTCTTTATGAATACATCTTTATGTTCTGTGGCGCATGCTGATGATTATTGGTGTTACACTGATAAAGCAGGTATTGAATATTATGCTGTTATGGAGAAAACAAAATATGTTGTAGGTGGGCAGATTATTGGCTATGTAAAGCAGGTGTTACCGGGGAAAAGTGTCAATAATCTGGAATGGATTTTTGCCTTTGATGAAGGTGTTTGCTGGGCTTATTGTAAAACAAATCCGAGTTTGACACCAATAGATCGAAAGGCACGAAATTCGCCGCTGTCGCTCTCCATTATTCGCTGTTTGTATCATCATAAATATGGAGATAGCTACAATTCCTATATTGACTGACCAGTTGAAGCAGTTAGTAATATCAGTATTTTGGAAGTTCTGTTAACTACAAATAATATCAGACAAAAAACTGACAGGTCAAATTTTTGACCTGTCAGTTTTTGTGTCTGATATTATTTTTTCTTCAACACTACGGCGCTGCGGGCTGGGATGTAGATTTTCAGCCATTCTTTGCCGTCTTTTTCGTAAAGCGGGTCGAAGTTGGTTTTGTGGATGACGCTGTCGTCAGCCAGGCCGTTGCCGCCGAATTCTTTGGCATCGGTATTGAGTATCACCTTGTAGCTGCCTTTGGGTACGAGAAAACCGTAATCCGGGAAGGACTGGGTGGGGGAGAAGTTGAACACGAATATCAAATCGCCACGGCTGTAGGCCAGTACCTGGTCGCCGTCGTTATGCCAGATTTCCACTACCGGCTGTTTCTGGATATTCTTTACCGTTTTGAGGGTGGCGAGCATTTCCCTGTCGAAATCGCCTAAGTAGTGATAGCAGAGGTTTTTATCGTCTACCAAGTGCCA
This sequence comes from Selenomonas sp. AE3005, assembly GCF_905233635.1. Lineage (GTDB taxonomy): Bacteria > Bacillota > Negativicutes > Selenomonadales > Selenomonadaceae > Selenomonas_A. The sequence goes on from NZ_CAJODG010000028.1 coordinate 62,202, forward strand.
CTGGCGGCGAGCGTATTTGTAGCCCCAGCCGTTGCCTTCACGGGGGAAGTCAATCCATTCGGGATGACCGAACTCGTTGCCCATGAAGTTTAAGTAGCCGCCGTTAATCGTGGAGGCCGTGACCAGACGAATCATCTTATGCAGGGCAATGCCGCGGTCAACCATGAAGTTGCGGTTATCCTTGGAGAAATGCCAGTACATATCAGCGTCAATGAGGCGGAAAATGATGGTCTTGTCGCCCACGAGCGCCTGGTCATGGCTTTCGGCATAGGAAATGGTCTTTTCATCGGCCCGGCGGTTGGTCATTTCCCAGAAAATGCTGGATGGTTTCCAATCTTCGTCCTTTTGCTCTTTGATGGTCTTAATCCAGTAGTCCGGTACGTTCATGGCCAGACGGTAGTCAAAGCCAAAGCCGCCATCCTCAAACTTGGTGGCCAGTCCCGGCATGCCGCTGACATCTTCGGCAATGGTGATGGCGTTGGGCTTGATTTCGTGAATCAGCTTGTTGGCCAGCGTCAGGTAACAGATGGCGTTGTCGTCCTGATGGCCGTTGAAGTAGTCGCCGTAGCTCATGAAGGCTTCGCCCAAGCCATGGCTGTAGTAAAGCATGGAGGTGATGCCGTCAAAGCGGAAGCCGTCGAAATGGAATTCTTCCAGCCAGTATTTGCAGTTGGACAGCAGGAAGTGCAGGACATCGTCCTTGCCGTAGTCAAAGCAAAGGCTGTCCCAGGCTGGATGCTCGTGACGGTCGCCGGGATAGAAGAACTGGTTGGGGTCGCCGCAGAGATTGCCAAGGCCCTCCACTTCGTTCTTGACGGCGTGGCTGTGGACGATATCCATGATGACGGCCAGCCCCATCTTATGGGCGGTGTCAATGAGTTCTTTGAGGTCTTCCGGGGTGCCGAAGCGGCTGCTGGCGGCAAAGAAGGAGCTGACATGATAGCCGAAGCTGCCGTAGTAGGGGTGTTCCTGAATGGCCATAATCTGAATGCAGTTATAGCCGTCAGCCTTTACACGCGGCAGGATATTTTTGGTAAATTCCTTGTAGGAGCCGACTTTTTCTGCGTCCTGCGCCATGCCGACATGGCATTCATAAATGAGCAGCGGTGCAGTGTCAGGCTTGAATTTTTCATCATGCCAGGTGTGTTTGTTCCGAGGGTTCCAAACCTGCGCGGAGAAGATTTTTGTCTCTTCATCCTGCACCACTCTGGTAGCCCAGGCAGGAATGCGTTCTCCTTCGCCGCCGCGCCAATGGACTTTCATTTTGTAAAGGTCTTTGTGCTTGATTTTGCCGGCCGGAATGACAAGTTCCCAGTCGCCGGTACCGGGAATGTGACGGCATTTAAATTCCTCTTTTTCCTGCCAGTCACTGAAATCGCCAATAAGGTAAATGGCCAGGGCGTTTGGTGCCCATTCACGGAACACCCAGCCGCGTCCCTGCTTGTGCAGGCCGTAGTACAGATGGCCCGTAGCAAAGTCGCTTAAGGTACGCTTGCCGTTTTGGGTGAGCTGATTGATTTTCCATACAGCGTGGTCGTGGCGTCCTTTGATGGCCTCCTCGTAGGGAGCCAGCCATTCATCATTGGCAATTATGCCCAGTTTTTTTTGTTTAGTCATAAATACATATCACTGCTTTTGGGGAAACAGTGATGTACCTCCCCTCTGAATAATGAAGATAAAACTACATTAAAAAGTCCCCACGTAACATTATAACGCCGTTGTTCCAGTTTTGCCATAGGCAAAACTTCCTCTTGGCGTTTCAACGAGGCGGGAGATATGCTCGCCACCTGTTTTGGTATTCGTGCCTGGGGGACATTTTCTTGCCTCGTTATAACAAAATTTTCGTAAAAATGATTGAAAAACTAATATTTTTAGCAAAAGGATTTTTTTGGCGCAGCCGTAACATTTGCTTGACAGGCGGGGCTCCTTACGCTAATATTTATATGTTATGTTGAGTTGAAGGGGATACAGTTATTTGTATCCTTTCTTGTTTTATAAATTAGGAGGCATATTACAAAGAATGAGTATGACGACCAATGAAAAGCTGAGAAACATTGCAATTATCGCCCACGTTGACCATGGTAAGACGACGCTGGTAGATGCAATGCTCAAGCAGAGTCATGTATTCCGTTCCAATGAACAGGTAGCTGAGCGCGTGATGGACTCCGGCGATATCGAGCGTGAACGCGGTATCACCATTTTGTCCAAGAACACGGCTGTTATGTACAATGATGTAAAAATCAACATCGTTGACACCCCGGGCCATGCTGACTTCGGCGGCGAAGTTGAACGTGTTCTCAACATGGTTGACGGCGTTGTCCTGCTCGTTGATGCCTTTGAAGGTCCGATGCCCCAGACGAAGTACGTGCTGCGCAAGGCTTTGGAGCAGAAACTGAAACCTATCGTTGTTATCAACAAGATTGATAAGCCGAACCAGCGTGTAGATGATGTTTATGATGAAGTTCTCGAACTCTTCATGGAACTCGACGCTGACGATGACCAGCTCGACTTCCCGGTTATCTATGCTACGGCACGTGATGGTGTAGCTAAGTACAGCATGGATGATGACAATGACAATCTCCAGCCGCTGATGGAAACCATCGTCAAGGAAATCCCGGCTCCGCATGGTGACCCGGACGCACCGCTGCAGATGATGGTAACGACACTCGAATCTGATTCCTTTGTCGGCCGTGTAGCTATCGGCCGTATCATTCGCGGTACGGCTAAGCCGAACCAGAATGTAGCCATCATCAATGGCGACCAGGAAACGAAGGCTAAAATCGGTAAGGTATTCACTTATCAGGGCCTGCAGCGCGTGGAGAGCGAGGCTGCCGGCATGGGTGAAATTGTTGCCCTGACAGGCCTCGGTGATGTATCCATCGGTTACACCGTAGCTGACGCTGAAAATCCGGAGGCTCTGCCGACCATCAACATCGATGAGCCGACGCTGTCCATGACTTTTGGTGTTAACACCAGCCCGTTTGCCGGCCGTGAAGGTCAGTTCGTAACTTCCCGTCACCTCCGTGACCGTCTCTACAAGGAAATCGAGACTAACGTAGCCATGAAGGTCGAAGAAACGGATTCTGCCGATGTGTTCAAGGTTTCCGGCCGTGGTGAACTCCATCTGTCCATTCTTATCGAAACCATGCGCCGTGAAGGTTATGAGCTGCAGGTTGGCAAGCCGGAAGTAGTTTACAAAACCATCAATGGCCAGCTTTGTGAACCTATCGAAAACCTGACCATCGAAGTGCCGCAGGAATATATGGGCGCTGTTATGGAAGGTCTGGGCACGCGTAAGGCTGAGCTCACGAACATGACGGAGACGGCAGGTTACATGCGCCTCGAATTCACCATTCCGGCCCGCGGCCTGATTGGTTTCCGTTCTGAACTCCTGACCAGCACGAAGGGTAACGGTATCATGAACCATGTATTCCATGGCTATGCTCCGTACAAGGGCGATATTCCGGGCCGTACGCACGGTTCTCTCGTTGCTTTCGAACAGGGTGAAACCACCGGTTATGGTATCTTCTCCCTGCAGGACCGTGGTGTAATGTTCATCGAGCCGGGCGAACAGGTTTATGAAGGTATGATTGTGGGCGAAAACTCCCGTGATAACGATATCGACATCAACCCCTGCAAGAAGAAGAACGTATCCAATATGCGTACGTCTTCTTCTGATGAGGCTATTCGCCTGACGCCGCCGCGGATTCTGTCCCTGGAACAGGCTATCGAATACATCAATAATGATGAAATGGTAGAAGTAACGCCGGAACATATCCGCCTGCGCAAGACTATCCTTGACCGCACCGTTCGCGGCCGTAACGCTAAGAATGCTCGTAAGGGCTGATAAATAAGCAATAAAAAGACCTTGACCGGTCAGTGACTGGTCAAGGTCTTTTTGATATGTCAGCTTGACTTGTCAAGCTGGTATTAACATTAGAGTTTCTTTTCTGTCAGCACCAAATCCAAGGCATTGAGGACGTCGTTGACATTTTCTTCGGTGATGACGAGGGGCGGCTGGAAAGCCATTACATTGCGGTCCACACCGTTTTTGCCGATGATAAAGCCGCGGTCTTTGAGCGTTTCGAGTACATCGTCGAGGATTTCGGGTGCCGGACTGCCGTCAGCGTGAATGAACTCTGCGCCGTCCATGAGGCCGAGGCCGCGCACATCACCGATAACGGGATGTTTCTGCTGCAGCTCACGCAGGCCGTTTCTGAGCTGTTCACCGCGGGCCTGTGCGTTTTCCATGAGTTTGTGTTCGGCGATATAGTCGAGCACCGCCATAGCCGTGGTGGAGGATACCGGGTTGCCGCCGAGTGTCGAGGCCCCGGGACGGGTGTAGGTATCGGCAATCTTGGCCGTGGAGATAAAGGCGGAAATCGGCGCGCCATTGCCCAGGGCCTTGGCCATGCACATGATATCGGGCACGACATCATAATTTTCGATGGCAAACATCTTGCCGGAGCGGGCAAAGCCCGTCTGCACTTCGTCAATAATCAGCAGGGTGTTGTACTGGTCAAGTATTTCCTTGACGCGTTTGAAGTAACCCTGGGGAGGCACAACGCAGCCGGCATTGCCCTGAATGGTTTCGGCGATAAAGGCGCCGGGGTGGCCGGAGGTGGAGGATTTAATCAAATCCTCAATGGCATTGGCGCAGGCGTAATCACATTCCGGGAACTTTTTGTTCATGGGGCAGCGGTAGCAATTCGGGTTGGGGGCGAAGTGAATGCCGCCAACAGGATTGGGGTCCGTGCGCCACATGGTAAGACCAGTTACGCTCATGCCCAGTTTGGTGCGGCCGTGCAGGCCATGGCGCAGGGCGATGATTTCGCTGTTGCCTGTGTAGACGGAGGCCAGCAGAAAGGCACCTTCCGTGGCCTCAGAACCCGTGGAGCAGAAGAAGGATTTCTGCAGGTCACCCGGGGTGACTTCTGCCAGTTTTTCCGCGAGGTTCACGAAGTTTTCCGTCAGGTAGATATTGCAGACATGCTGGAGTTCATCAATCTGGGCTTTCATTTTCTCCAGAATTTCCGGATTGCAGTGGCCGCAGTTCATGACAGAGACGCCGGCGTACATATCCAGATATTTCTTGCCCGTGCTGTCCCAAAGGTACTGCATGGAACCTTTGACCATCTGGGCCGGTTCCTTGTAGAAATGACCTAAGCAGGGCATGATGTATTTTTTCTTTTTGGCGATAATGGCCTCAGGGCCAATAAATTTTTTGCTTTCCATATTTCCCTCTCCTCAAAAATAATTAGGTTAGATGGAGTTGCGGCTGCGGCGGAAACGGTAGGTGCCAAGCCCCAGTTCGCGTGGGCCTTTTTTGAGCGTTTCGAGGTCGTCAGCGTGGAAGGCCTCTTTGCCGGCTGTGAGGTTATCGAGTGCCGTGCGGTAAATACGGGTGACCATGCCGGCAAATTCGGGCGCGTAGTCCTGCGCCTCAATGCGGTAAGCGCCTAAGCCGTTAAACTTGGAAAGGTACGGATAGAGGCAGAGGTCCTTGGCAAAGTAGATATGGTTGCGGCCGAACTGGTCAATGCGCAGGGAGTGTTTTTCGCCAGCTTTGTCGAGCAGGGCATAGCGGCGGTCGAGCACTTCGGGATTGTTGAGCTCGTTGAAGAACGGCAGGCTCATGCCCGGAATATTGTGGTCGCAAATCATGGACTCGTAGGAGCCATGGACGACAACTTCGATGGGCAGTTCGGAGCTTTCCACGATTTCGCGCAGCTGTTCGAAGGAGAGCTCGTAGGAGGCCGTTCCCATGGTCAGGCCATTTTCCTTCAAGAACTTGGCGGCCAGATGGTTGAAGAGGTTGAAGGATACATCAGCCTGAACCGGCAAATCCGTCAGTCGCTTGGCCAGTTTCAAAGAACCGAGATTGCTGACCATGACACCATCAGCTTTGAGTTCACGCTGTTTCAGAGTGGTGAAGAACTGTTCGAGTTCGCCACATTCACGGCGCATGGTCGTGCGCGGTGTATTGATGACAACTTTGGCCTTGCCTTTGGCATAAGCGATGATGTCAGCGAAGTCTTTGAGGCTCCAGGGCTTGTTGGGGCGGAAGGCTTCACCGCCGACATAAACGATATCAGCACCGTTGTCAATAACAGCCTTGGCTGCGGCTGCCGTGTTGACGCGGACGCTGAGGGTGCGATGGTCAGAGTTTTCCTTGTCAATATCGCGTTCCTGCTTTAAGATTTCGTCCTGGAAACCGGCCTCCTTCACGGCGTCGCTGAAGAAACGCGGTTCACGCGTGCCGTCAAAGCCAATGTCCTTTTTATCCGGGGAACCGAAGGCAAAGGTGGTCGTAAAGTCGCGCGCACGGTTCTCGTAAAGGTTCTTCCAGCCTTCTTCGTCCGGCTGCCAGCCCGTCGGGTCAGCGATATAGGCGTCAATGGCCTGGCGGTATGTGCTGACAATACGGCGGATAAACGGCGCGGGGCGCATACGGCCTTCGATTTTGAAGGAGAACACACCAGCCTGAATGAGCTGGGGAATATGGCGGTACATGCACATATCTTTGAGGGCCAGCTTATAGGCACCGTCGCTGTCCTTGTCGAGCACTTCACCTGTCTTTTCATCGATTAACTGATATGCCCAGCGGCAGGGTTTCAAGCAGCGGCCGCGGTTGCCGCTCTGGCCAAAGACCACGCCGGAGTGAATGCACTGGCCGCTTTCGCTGATACACATATCGCCGTGCATGAAGTATTCCACCTCAATGCCCGTGCGTTCACGGAAAAGGGAGAGTTCGGACAGCGTCATTTCGCGGCCAACAACGACACGGGTAATGCCGTATTCCTTGAGTTTTTCAATAGCGTGCTCATTGTGCGTGTTCATCATGACGGACGTGTGCACGGGAATTTTAATGCCCATTTCGTGAATGAGTTCGAGTACCGCAAAGTCCTGTACCAGAATCGCGTCCGGACGGATTTCATTGAGATAGGCCAGGTACTCACGCAGGGCCGGGATTTCTTCGTCACTGATGAGGTTGTTGAGTGTGATGTAGAGTTTTACACCATGTTCATGGGTGTAGGCGATAGCCTTTTTGAGCATTTCATCATCAAAGTTGAAGTCGCCTTCGTGCATACGCATATTAAAATGCTTGCCGCCTAAGTAGCAGGCATCAGCACCGGCTTCCACACCAGCCACCAGCGCGTCCCAAGTACCGGCCGGAGCCAAAAGTTCAACAGATTTACGATTTAATATCATCTAAAAACAAACTCCTTTTGGATATGATTTTCTATTATATAATCCCAATCTATAAGTATAACAGAGAATGGGGCGGCTATCAATGTTACGGAAAAAAGTCCGGGGACAAATGAGCAGAGCAGATAAGGCCGTCAGGATTAGCTAAAGGACTTTTTGGCATTATGACGAAATAATATTTGGTAAGCTTTAAATGAAAAGCTGTTTTATGGTGTTACGTGTGCAAGGGAGGTTGTATAACGTATGTTTAGACATAAGTATCTTAGGGAGAAAAAACTGGGCAGTATCTTAGTGGCGGTTTGCTGCTTGCTGGTTACGCTGCTGGCTACAGCGCAGGCGGCGGAAAAACAGACGGAGCCGCAGTGGCGGCTGGATGCCAAAACAGGCGCGGTTCTGCCGCGCAGCTGGCGTTTTATGACCGATGAGTTTACCAATAAGCCGCAGACTTTGCCTTCGCGGCAGGGGCTCGATAAACTTAGATGTTCTGCCAGTGCGGAGTTTTCCGGCACAGGGCTGGCGCTGGTAAAAGACAAAATCTGCAGTAAAGCGGGGAAGGACGCTGTCATTTACGTGGTGGATTTACGCAGGGAATCCCATGGTTTTGTCAATGGCGACCTGCCGGTAAGCAGTTACGTAAAAGGGAACAGGGGCAATCTTAATCTCAGCACCAAGGCGGTAGAACAGGCCGAGAAAAAACTGCTGCAGTCTATCGTGGGCCAGCAGGTAAAATTTGTTCCCTTGGGGAAAACGGATACCAAGCTGTTCGGTGAATGTACGGTGCAGGTAAAAACTGTAGAGATGGAAAAAGATATTGCCGCCAAGCAGGGAATGCGCTACAAGCGTATTGCCATTACCGACCAGACAGCCCCGGCTGACACGGATATAGACGACTTTATGGCGTTTTATGCCAGCCTGCCCCGTAATGCGTGGCTGCATTTCCATTGCCACGCCGGACACGGCCGCACGACGACCTTTGCCGTGTTCTATGACATTTTATGCAATCCTGATGTTGCTCTTGCAGATATCGCAGCCCGTCAGTACGCCTTAGGGGGAACAAATCTGTTTCAAATAGGCAAAAAAGACAGCTGGAAGAATCGTGAAAAAAAGAAACGGGCGCAGAAGATACGCAGCTTCTACGCTTATGTGCAGGCTAACCGCAGCACGAACTTTGCGAAGAAATACTCACAATGGGTGAAAGAGCAGCCGGCACAGTAATTCAGGTGCATATTTTCGTTGCATTCCGCTGGTCTTTATGCTACAATTTTATGTATTGTGGCGATGAACAAGAAGAGTAAACTTCGCGGGCATTTTTAGAGAGTCTCCGTTGCTGGGAAGGAGATAATGCCGGGAGTTGAAAGTTCGCTTGGGAGCTTTTCGGAGGAAATGCCGGACGTGTGCTTCGCGTTAAGAAGTTTTTAAGTGATAAATCAGGGTGGTACCGCGAAAGTAATTCCTTAGCCTTCGCCCCTCGTGCACAGATTGTGCAGGGGCGAGGGCTTTTTTGATTATGCGTAAAAGATTAGCAGGAGGTAAATATGGAAGAAAAGATTGCTGAGCTAAAGGCAGCTGCCGTAGCTGAAGTCAAAGCCGCCGGAGATATGACGGCACTTAACGATATCCGCGTAAAATACTTAGGCAAGAAGGGTGAATTCACCGCTATTCTGCGTGGCATGGGCAGCCTGTCGGCTGAGGAACGTCCGAAAGTCGGCAAGATTGTCAACATTGCCAAAGCAGAAGTGGAAGAGGCTATCAATGCCCAGGCTGGCGAACTTAAAGCCAAGGAAATGGCGGCAAGACTGGCCAGTGAAAAGATTGATGTTACGCTGCCGGGGCGCACGGTGCCGCAGGGGCATCTGCACCCGTTGACGCTGACCCTGCAGCGTATTAAGGATATTTTTGTCCACATGGGCTTTAGCGTGGAAGAAGGTCCGGAAATTGAGCGCGATTACTTCAACTTTGAGGCGCTGAACCTGCCCAAGGACCATCCGGCGCGCGATATGCAGGATTCCTTCTATATTACTGATGAAATTCTCATGCGTTCCCAGACTTCGCCGGTACAGGCGCGTACCATGCAGGCTAACGAACCCAATAAGCCGATTCGCATGATTGCCCCGGGCCGTGTTTACCGCCGCGATGAGTACGATGCCACGCATTCCCCGATGTTCACGCAGGTGGAAGGCCTCGTCATCGACAAGGGTATCAGCTTTGCTGACCTCAAGGGCACGCTGGAACTCTTCCTGCATCAGATTTTCAACGAAAACGTAGGCGTGCGTTTCCGTCCGAGCTTTTTCCCGTTCACGGAACCGTCGGCCGAAGTTGATATTTCCTGCGTGATGTGCCACGGTGAAGGCTGCAAGGTCTGCAAGGGCACGGGCTGGCTGGAAATCCTGGGCGCCGGCATGGTTCATCCCCATGTGCTGGAAATGAGCGGTTATGATCCGAAGGTGGTCAGCGGCTTTGCTTTCGGTCTGGGTGTAGAGCGTATCGCCATGCTGTCCTACGGCATTGATGACTTGCGTCTGTTCTATGATAACGACGTACGTTTCCTGAGCCAGTTCTAAGTATAGGGAGGTTACAACATGCAGGTTTCCATTAAATGGCTTAACGATTATATAAAGTTTAACGAAACGGCCGAAGAACTGGCCGATAAATATACGATGGCCGGTGTTCCCGTGGAAAATGTTATCCGCGCGGATGAAGGTCTCGACAAAGTGGTGACGGGGCGCATTGAAAAACTCGAGGCGCATCCGGATTCTGACCATCTGCAGATTTGCCAGATGAATGTCGGTGAGCAGGAACTCATTCAGATTATCACCGGTGCCCAGAATGTGGCCGCAGGCCAGATTGTACCGGTCGCTATGGTCGGTGCACACCTGCCGAACGGCCTGCACATTAAGAAAGGCAAGCTGCGCGGCCTGCCGTCTAACGGTATGCTGTGCTCCGCTGAAGAACTTAAGATGGACCTCAGCAAGCTGACGGAAGAGGAAAAGAACGGCATTTACATTCTGCCGGCAGATACTCCGGTTGGTGTGCCGGCCAAAGACGTGCTCGGCCTTGATGATGTTGTCCTGGAATTTGAACTGACGGCTAACCGTGCTGACTGTTTCAGTGTTTTCGGACTGGTGCGTGAGGCGGCCATTTTGACGGGCAACGAACCCCATTACCCGGAAATCACGGTTAAGGAAGATGACGAGGCTAAGGCTGCTGATATGATTAAGATTGGCATTGACAGCGACCTGTGTGACCGTTTCGCGGCTCGTGTTATCAAAAACGTAAAAATCGGCCCGTCCCCGGAATGGATGCAGCAGCGCCTGGAGGCTGCCGGTATCCGCGCTATCAACAACGTGGTCGATGTGACCAACTTTGTCATGGTAGAGCTCGGCCAGCCCATGCATGCCTACGACTATGATGAAATTGCCGGTCACAGCCTGACCGCACGTCTGGCCAAAGAAGGCGAAAATCTCCATACACTTGATGACAGTTCCCGTATTGCCAAGGGCACGGAACTGGTCATTGCCGACAGTGAAAAGCCGGCTGGTCTGGCCGGTGTCATGGGCGGCCTGGAATCCGAAGTCACGGAAAAGACGACCACCATCGTACTCGAGGCCGCATCTTTCAACGGGGCCAGCATTCGCCGTACTTCCCGTGCCTGCGGCCTGCATTCGGAGGCCTCGGGACGTTTTGAGCGCGGTGTCGATGTGACGGCTATTCCCCGGGCTCTGGACCGTGCCTGCCAGCTGCTGCAGGACATGGGGGCCTGCACGGTAACGCAGGGCATTGTTGATGTATATCCTGCGCAGAAGGCGCAGACGGAAATCAGCTACACGGCTGAGCAGATTAACGCCCGTCTGGGCACGCAGCTGCCGGCTGAGAAAATGACGGAAATTCTCACCAGCCTGGGCTTTGACGTGCGCGCCGAAGGTGCCGGGTTTATGGCCAAGGTTCCTTCCTGGCGTAATGACTGCACCTGCATGGAAGACCTGTCCGAAGAAGTATCCCGTATCTACGGCTTTGACAATATTGCCCCGTCCCTGCCCTGGGGGGCAGTAATGCAGGGACAGCAGAGCCCGCGTCAGGATTTTATTGACAAGATAAAAAACATTATGGTATCGTTGGGAATGACAGAAGAACTTTCCTTCAGCTTTACCAATACGGATTTGCTGGACAAACTACTGGTGCCGGCTGACAGTGAACTGCGCAAGGCTGTACCCATTATGAATCCGCTGACGGATGATTATCCGCTGGTACGCACGAGCCTCTTGACCAGCATTATGGAAAATGCGGCCCGTAACTTCTCCCGTAAGAATATGGATTTGCGCCTTTTTGACGTAGCTCCTGTATTCTTCCCGAAACAGCTGCCGGTAACCGAGCAGCCGGAAGAAGTTGTAAAACTCGTGGGCCTGATGACCGGACGCCGCAACGCTGTAGGCTGGAACCAGACTAACGAAATGATTGACTTCTACGATATGAAGGGCCTGGTGGAAGAACTGCTGGCGAGCCTCTCTATCTCCAAGTATACGATAGAGGCCGGTGAGCATTTTGCCATGCATCCGGGCAAGACGGCACTCTTTAAGAAAGGCCGTGAAGTCATTGCCACCATCGGCGAACTGCATCCGCAGGCTGCCGAAAACTTTGGCATTAAACAGAAGGTTTACCTGTTTGAAATGGACGTGGCAGTGCTCATGAAGTATACGGCCAAGAACTTCCATTTTGACAGCCTGCCCAAGTTCCCGGCTACGGCGCGTGACCTGGCTATTGTGGTGGACAAGGACGCTGAGGCCGGTGCTATTGAACAGGTTATTGCCAAAAATGGCGGCAAGTTCTTTAAGGGCGTAACGCTCTTTGATGTGTACACCGGTGAACATGTAGAAGAAGGCAAGAAGAGCCTTGCTTTCAACCTGCAGTTCCAGTCCAAGGATAAGACCTTGACCGATGAAGAGGCGGATGCCGCATTCAATAATATTCTTAAAGCTGTGGAAAAACATTTTGACGCCAAGTTGCGTGCATAAGGGTGAGAAAAAATGGCAGACAAGAATGTGCAGTCCACTGAGCGGGTTGTAGTGGAAATCTATGGCAACAGTTATCCTCTCAAAACCGATGATCCACGACATATCAAAATGATTGCCGCAGCCGTAGATAAAAAGATGAAAATCATGTCCCGTGCCGTGCGAAGTTTTGATGACCGCAAAATTGCAGTACTTACAGCTTTGCAAATTGCCGAGGAGTATTATCAGTTGAAAAAAGACTACGATGAACTCGTGGACCTTTTGGACGAAAAATAATTAAATAATAGCAACCGATGGCAGGAGAAACACGGTCTCTCACGAATATAATCCATAAGGTGTAATAGCTTTATGGATTATATTTTTTTATAAAGGAGAGAAGGAGACATGGGATTTGTAAAAAACTTGCGAGTGGCCTACAAATTGCTGATTCTGTCAGTCGTTGCCGTAATTGGCATGCTGATAATCGGCTACTCCGGCTATTCGGCCATTAAGAAGGCTCAGGTAGACATGGAGGTTATGTACAGCCAGTCGGTAAAATCCTTGGGATATCTGAGTGACATGCGGTACGGTACGCGTTATTCGCAGGCCATGATGATTATCATGACCACGGTACAGGATGACCCCAACCGTATGCAGAACCTGGAGAAAAAATTTCAGGACGGCGTTAAATTCGTCGAAGATGGTATCAGCCAGTATGAAAAGACACCGGGCAAAACGCCGGAAATGAAACAGGAACTGGATGCCTATAAAGCTGGCTGGGAAAAGGCAAAAAAGAATTTTACGGATATCGTAGCGTTGTGTAAAAAAGGCGATAACGAGGCCGGCAGGGCTTTGTATAACAAAGAAGGTTCCAAACTTCTGGATGCTATCGGCCCGCATATCAATAAAATGGCAGAACTGGAAAATACCCGCGCTGAGGCGCTCAATGCCGAAAATGACGCTGATACAGAAGCTACCGTCCGTAATATGATTATTCAGCTGCTGGTAGGCCTGATTATCATGGTAGGCGTAGCTTTGTGGATTACCAAGGAAGTAACGGACCCCGTAAAGGCTATGATGCGTTCCCTGGAACGGCTGCGCAGTGGTGATTTCAGTGAACATCCGCGAACCATTGTTCGTGGTGACGAATTCGGTGAAATGGCCGATAAAGTCTATGCTGTAAGGACGACACTCAATGCCCTTATGAAGACTACCAGTACGACCGCCGAACAGCTGGCAGCGTCGTCTGAGGAGCTGACCGCCAGCTCGCAGCAGTCGGCACAGGCATCTGAGCAGGTAGCCCAGTCCGTAACCAATGCTGCCGGTGCTGTAGCTGAGCAGCAGCAGGATGTAGCAGATGCTATGGATTCCATCGAAAATGCTGTGACCTCGATTGAGAAACTGAGCCGGACGGCAGATATGGTTTCTGAACATGCCAGGACCAGCAATACGGCAGCAGTGGAAGGTAATGAGGCTGTGCAGCTGGCTGTAAATCAGATTAACAGCGTAGCACAGATAGTAAACAGCTCCGCAGAAACCGTTGACAAGCTGGGGCAGAGCTCCCAGGAAATCGGTCAGATTGTGGAAACTATTTCGTCCATTGCCGAGCAGACCAATCTGCTGGCCTTGAATGCCGCTATCGAGGCTGCCAGAGCCGGTGAACATGGCCGTGGCTTTGCCGTAGTAGCTGACGAGGTAAGAAAACTGGCAGAGGCCTCACAGGATGCCGCCCAGCAGATTACCGGCCTTATCAGTGGTATTCAGTCGGAAACGGCAGATGCGGTGGCCTCCATGCAGAAAGGCAGTGCCGCAGTAAAAGAGGGTACCGCCTCGGTAGAACAGCTCAGGGATACCTTTAAGAGCATTTACGATGCCGCTACGGGGGTAGCTCATCAGGCTGAGGTAATGACCACGGAACTCCGTGCTGTTGAGCAGGATACCCAGAATATCAAGACTAAGTCCGGCGGCATTATGCAAAAGGGCGGCTTGGTGGCTACAGAAATGGAAAGCGTTTCGGCAGCGTCCGAAGAGCAGTCCGCATCGGCCGCGGAAATTGCTGATGCCAGCACGGCTTTGGCAGAACTGGCCCAGAGCCTGCAAAACTCCCTGCAGAAATTCAAATTCTAAAAGACATAAAACAATCCCCCCGGCAGTTGCCGGGGGGGATTTAGTTTGTTTGTTTTTAAATACCCATCTCGATGTTGTGAATGATGGTGGTAAGTTTTTCCATTTCCTCACTGGTGCGCTCATTGATGGCATCCAGTGCTTTGATGGACTTGGTTGATTTCTGAATATGGGAGATACCTTCATCAAGGTTTTTGTGCAGGGCACGCATCTGCTTGTCAAAGTTTTCATCAAACTCGTTGATTTGCTGCTCAAAGTCCTTGTTGTCGATGAGGATTTTGTTGATTTCGTTGACATCGTGAATCAGGGAGCTGATAGCGTCATCGGAAACGTGGACATTGGTCTGAGTGTTTTCTGCCAGCTTGCGGACTTCCTGAGCCACGACGGAGAATCCCCGGCCTGCTTCGCCTGCCCGTGCAGCTTCAATGGCAGCATTGAGGGACAGGAGATTGGTCTGGGCGGCAATTTCGTTAATCAGCTTCATTACATCGTTTATTTTCTGAGTGCTCTGGGAAAGCATATCCAGTTTAGGTGTGATTTCCCGATTGCGGTTGGTCAGCTGATTGAAGAGCTTGTTTTGTTCGTCAATACCGCCGGAAAGCTGCTTAATTGCGGCTTGAATCTGGTCGACATCGGTGGACATGCGCATGATTGTTTTGATGATATCCGGCATTTTTGCCTGATAATCCTGGAACATGCCGATGAGATTATCCTTCAGGGTTTCTGTATGTTTCTGTCTGTCAATAATGCGGTTGAAGAAGAACGCGTTGCAATTGGCGTAAATCTGGGCAAAATTATCGACATACGCATCAGAGAAACTTGCTCCTGAGGGGACATGATAGAAGAAGATAGCCGTGATGGTTTCATTTACATGCAGGCCGGCGATTTCACCGAAGCTGGAGAAGCCGGCTACGGGAATATCTTTGAACTGGTCAACATGCTTGATTTCCTCGGGATATCCCAGCCGCCGCAGGATACAGTCGTTTAATATGCCGCCGACCGGCTGAGGCTTGTTCGCTGCATAGGTTTTCAAATCACGGCTGAGGGTCTGGGAAAGGGAAATACGCTTTAACAGGTAGAGTTTTTCACCGGTGACCACATCGCAGAAGAAGTTGACCCGGTAATTGTCCTCATCATAGCCGGAAGGTGTACGGATAAAGTCTTCGCCATTGATATCCGTGGCGAAGGTATAGCCCTGCATTTTTTCCTGTACCTCAGCTACGCTTTGTACATGGAAATAATCCTTCAAGGCATCCAGAAATGGTATTTCTCCCTCGGGGCCTTCAACACTTTCTACATAGCGCAGGGCGCTGTTGGCTGAGCCGATGGTAAAATCAGTCCCCGTGCGCTCCACAGCCTGAGATTTAAAGATGCCGTAGCGATAGTCCTTCTTAAGACGGAAGATGGAAATAACGGCATGATTTTCGAGGCATTGTCCATCATCATAGATATATGTATGGGCAAAGTCAAGGTTGCCGGCGGAACTGCCGCCGATGAAGGGAATGGGGAATTTGCCGGAAGCAAACAGAGCCTGAGACACGAAGGTTTCACAGTTTGATACACCATCTATGTAGACCATGGCAAAGCAATGACCAATGCTTAGACGGAACGGCGGTGTGTGTCTTTCGACCTCACGGCGGATGGCTTCTACGCGGTCATTAACAGACATTTCTACGGAACCGCTGCGCAAGTCAGCATCCGGCAGGGGGATGTGCATTGTGTAAATATTTTCAATCATGCGTTTGGAAAAGGCCTGCAACAGGATTTTTCCGCGATGTTCAGCGGCGTCACAGTAAAGAGTGGCGCTGCCCTGCGGACGGCACAGTTCTCCGGAAGTGGTCATCAGGGTCAGTTTGGTGCTGCTGGGGATTTCCTGCTTAATCTGACGGGCAATCTCAGGAACATCCAAATCCGGCGACAGAAAGCCGATGATGAAGGCACAGCCCTCAGCTACATCCGCCAGTTCCTTTAAACGCAGCGCTGTAAGCTCGTTCTTGCTTAGATAGGCTGTTTTGATATCGGTGAGATTCACCGCAGCCGGGGCAACGGGGGACGGCGTCTGGGGCGCAGCTTCAGCTCTGCGGCCGCCATCGAAAATACTTAACATAATTAACACCTCTCGAATCTTTTACAGTATCCCTTTTATCCTTTGTTTACAATGCAATTTTCCAACTGTATATCTATATTCTCTCTTGTACGCTTAATTCCTGCCGTTTAGCAAAGTTTTAGTTCAAAAGAGAAGAAAATATAACGAGGCAAGAAAATGTCCCCCACCTCAGCAGGTGGGGGCACGAATACCAAAACAGGCGGCGAGCATATCTCCCGCCTCGTTGAAACGGGCAAAACTGGAACAACGGCGTTATAATTTTAAAAAAAAGTAACAAGAAAATCTTTTTGACCTTGGGAAGTATACAGATGTATCATCTTTGGACGCGCAGCTTAGGATTGTGTACTTTTAAGGTGGAATAATATTTATAAAAGGTGAGATATTATCATTGAATGTTACATAATTGTATTGACAAAAAACTTTATTCGCGCAATAATGTATACATATTTACAACATTACATATTGAATTGTGGTACACAAACGTGCTATTATGTTTGTGTATGATGTACGATTCCAGAGGGGGATTGCAGGATGAAACATGTCTTGTCTGTGTTTGTGGAAAATCAGACTGGTGTGCTGGTCCGGGTTGTAAGTATGTTTACAGTTTGGCTGTGGGAGTTACAGAAAAAGAAGGATACTCCCGCATCACGGTGGTTATTCACGGCGATGAAGAGCTCATTGAGCAGATAATCAAACAGCTGGAGAAGATGCCCGTGGTGCAGGCTGTACAGCGCCTGGATGAAAAAAATGCTGTGTGCCGCGGTATGACGCTGATAAAAGTCAAGGCGAATGACACCAACCGGCTGGATGTTTTAAAAATGGCCGAGCTTTTCCGGGCTCATGTGGTGGATGTGGATTCCTCCATGGTCATTTTTGAGCTGACAGGCAGCGATGACAAGGTTACGGCTTTTTTGAATCTTATAAAGCCCTATGGCATTGCCGAGGTTATTCGTACAGGCCTTATCGCGTTGGAACGCGGTGAACATACAATTTATGAACATTGTGAGGAGAGAGAGTATTATGGCAAAAACTTATTATGATCAGGATGCAAATTGGGAAGTTCTTAATGGCAAGAAAGTGGCAATCATTGGTTATGGCAGCCAGGGCCATGCACATGCTCTGAACCTCAAAGAGAGTGGCGTTGATGTTGTGGTCGGGCTCTATGAAGGTTCCAAGTCCAAGAAAGTTGCTGAAGAACATGGCTTGACGGTTAAAAATGTTGCTGATGCAGTAAAAGAAGCAGATATCACGATGGTTCTGATTCCGGATGAGAAGCAGTCCGATGTCTATAAAAATGAGATTGCGCCGAACCTGAAGGATGGCAGTGCTCTCGCTTTTGCACATGGCTTTAATATTCACTACCAGCAGATTGTTCCGCCCGCTAATGTGGACGTGTTCATGGTGGCTCCGAAAGGCCCCGGTCATCTCGTTCGCCGTACGTATACGGAAGGTTCCGGTGTTCCGGCTGTATTCGCTGTTTATCAGGATGCTTCCGGCAAGTGCTTTGACCTCGCTCTGGCCTATGCCAAAGGTCTTGGTGCTACGCGTTCCGGTGTTCTGCAGACGACCTTCCGCGATGAAACGGAAGAAGACCTGTTCGGTGAGCAGGCAGTCCTTTGCGGCGGTGTTTGCCAGCTGATGCAGACGGGCTTCGAAGTGCTCGTAGAAGCAGGTTATCCGCCCGAAATGGCATACTTTGAATGCTTCCATGAGATGAAACTTATCGTTGACCTCTGCTATGAAGGCGGTTTCACGAAGATGCGCAAGTCCATCTCCGATACGGCTGAATATGGCGATTACATGGTAGGCCCGCGCATCATCACGGAAGAAACGAAGAAGGAAATGAAGAAAGTCCTGAAAGAAATCCAGGATGGTACCTTCGCCCGCAACTGGCTGCTCGAAAACCGTGCAGCTGGCCGTGCAAACTTCATGGCTCAGCGCCGTCTGCATGCTGAACATCAGATTGAGAAGGTCGGCAAGGATCTCCGCAATATGATGCCGTGGCTCAAGGGTGCTGATGATTTAGCTAAAGACTAATATGAAACTCCTGAAAAGCAGGAATATGTCCATTTAAGTCGAATGTTTTAATTAAACAGTAGTGAGAAGCCTTCCCTTCCACCTATCGGGAAGGCTTTTCTTATAGAATAAGGGAGAGTGAGAGCATGGGTATGACAATGAGCGAGAAGATTCTCGCCAAACATGCCGGGCTGGAACGCGTGGAAGCGGGCCAGCTGGTGACCTGCAAATTGGATATGGTGCTGGCCAACGATATTACGGCACCGCCGTCTATCAAAATTTTTGAAAGCATTGGCCGTCCGGTCTTTGATAAGGAAAAAATTGCGCTGGTTCCTGACCATTTTCAGCCGGCCAAAGATATTAAATCCGCTGAACTTGCCAAAATCGTGCGTGACTTTGCCGTCAAACACGAGATTGTGCATTATTTTGAGCAGGGCCGTGTCGGTATTGAACATGTTATCCTGCCGGAGCAGGGTATTGTAGCGCCGGGCATGCTGACCATCGGTGCTGATTCCCATACCTGCACTTATGGCGCGGTCAATGGTTTTGCCACGGGCGTGGGCTCCACGGATTTAGGTGCCGCCATGGCCACGGGCGAGGCTTGGTTTAAGGTGCCGCAGGCCATTAAGGTTGAACTGACGGGCACGAAACCTGCCGGTATCAGCGGCAAGGATGTTATCCTGACGCTGATTGGCCAGATTGGCGTTGATGGTGCGCTCTATAAGTCCTTGGAATTTGCCGGCGAGGGTGTGAAGTCGCTGACTATGACGGACCGCCTGACCATTTCCAATATGGCCATCGAGGCTGGCGGCAAGGCAGGTATCTTCCCTTATGATGAAATCACGGCCGCATATGTCAAAGACCGGGTGAAAAAGCCTTTTGAGCCGGTGGCAGCCGATGATGACGCTGTTTACTGCCAGGTAGTGAAAATTGACTTGTCAACCTTGAAACCGGTAGTGGCATTCCCCCATCTGCCGGGCAATACCAAACGGGTGGAGGATATCGAAGAACCCATTGCCATTCAGCAGGTAATTATCGGTTCCTGCACCAATGGCCGCTTGGAGGATTTGCAGATTGCCGCTGAAGTATTCAAGGGCCATAAGGTGGCTGACGGTGTACGCTGCATTGTCATTCCCGGCAGTCCGGCCGTATATAAGGAGGCCATGAAACGCGGTTATATTGATATTTTCCTTGATGCGGACTGTGCAGTGTCCACGCCGACCTGCGGCCCGTGCCTGGGCGGTTATATGGGCATTATGGCGGCCGGTGAGAAATGCGTTTCGACCACCAACCGCAATTTCCGCGGCCGTATGGGACACGTGGATAGTGAAGTTTACTTAGCTGGCCCTCATGTGGCGGCGGCAAGTGCAATCTTGGGCAGAATTGCCACGGCAGAGGAGGTACAGTGATGAAGTTAGAAGGAAAAGTTTGGCGTTATGGGGATAATATTGATACGGACGTCATTATCCCCGCAAGATACTTGAATACTTTTGACCCCAAGGAACTGGCCAGCCATTGTATGGTGGATATCGATGAAAGTTTTGCGCAGAACGTGCAGGAGGGCGATATCATGGTGGGCGGCCGCAATTTCGGCTGTGGTTCTTCCCGTGAACACGCACCGGTAGCCATTAAGGCCAGCGGCATTCCCGTGGTCATTGCCGCCAGCTTTGCGCGGATATTTTACCGCAACGGTATCAATATCGGCCTGCCCCTGCTGGAAATCGGTGATGACGTGGAAAAAATCAACGCCGATGATAAACTCCGCGTTGATGTATCCACAGGTGTTATAGAGGACCTGACCACCGGTGATGTGTTCCACGCACATCCGCTGCCGGGCTTTGTGCAGGAAATTGCGGCCTCCGGCGGTCTTATTGAATACATCAAGAAGAATAAGTGAGGGAAATCCTATGGCATATAAAATTACAGTTATTCCCGGTGATGGTATTGGCAAGGAAATCACGGATTCTGCGGTAGAAGTGTTACAGGCAGCCGACAAGAAATTCGGCTTAGGATTAAATTTTGCGTATCATGACGCCGGCGGCACGGCTTATGACAAGTTCGGTACACCCCTGCCACAAGAAACAATTGATGCCTGCAAGGCTGCGGATGGTGTGCTGTTCGGAGCTGTGGGTGGCGATAAATGGGATAAGGTAGACCCGGCCAAGCGTCCGGAAAAAGCCATTTTGGGCCTGCGCAAGGAACTCGGGCTTTATGCCAACCTGCGCCCGGTCAAGGTCGCAGACGCTTTGGTGGAATATTCTCCGCTCAAACCGGAACTGGTAAAGGGCGTGGATCTCGTCATTGTCCGCGAGCTTATCGGCGGCATTTACTTTGGGGAAAAATGCGAGTCTGAGCAGCATAATGGCGTGGAACGGGCCTGGGATTTGGAAAACTATTCCGTGCCCGAGGTGGAGCGCATTGCTAAACTCGCCTTTGACACGGCCAAACTGCGCCGCGGCAAGGTGACGTCTGTTGACAAGTCAAATGTGCTGGCTACATCCCGTCTCTGGCGCAGAACGGTCGAAAAAGTAGCCAAGGATTATCCGGAAGTGGAGTATGGCAATCTCTATGTGGATAACTGTGCCATGCAGATTGCCGTAAAGCCTACGCAGTTTGATGTTATCGTGACGGGCAACCTCTTTGGTGATATTCTCTCTGATGAGGCGGCTGTGGTGGGCGGTTCCATCGGCATGCTGCCGTCGGCGTCCATTGGCACGAGTACGAGCCTGTACGAGCCGATTCACGGCAGTGCGCCGGATATTGCCGGCAAGGGGATTGCTAACCCGATTGGCACGATTTTGTCTGCGGCTATGCTGCTGAGATATTCCCTGCATGAGGAGGCGGCAGCTGATGCCATTGAGGCGGCTGTGGACAAGGCTTTGGCTGAAGGTTACCGCACGCCGGATTTGTGGAAGGACGGCTTTACCAAGGTCAATACCAGTGAAATGACCAAAATAATCAGCGAGAGGGTGTAATATATGAATGGAGCACAGGCAGTCGTTGCATGTTTAAAAGAACAGGGCGTCGATACGGTGTTTGGCTATCCCGGGGGGATGATACTGCCCTTGTATGACGCTTTATATGATAGCAAGGAGATACAGCAGGTTCTGGTAACCCACGAGCAGAACGCCGCCCACGCAGCTGACGGCTATGCCCGTGCTTCAGGCAAGGTGGGCGTTTGTATTGCGACGTCCGGACCGGGGGCCACTAACCTGGTGACGGGCATTGCCACGGCCTTTATGGATTCAATTCCCGTGGTAGCCATTACCGGACAGGTGGATACTTCCCTGCTGGGCAGGGACGCTTTTCAGGAAACAGATATTCTTGATGTGACCATGCCCATTACCAAACATAACTACAAGGTTAAGGACGCCAAGCTGCTGGTCAGTACCATCAGGGAGGCTTTTGCCCTGGCAAAAAAAGGCCGTCCCGGTCCGGTACTCGTCGATGTTCCCCGGGATTTGTTCTTTGAGGAAGTGCCTTTTGCCGCGGCGGTGGAGAACACGAGGACAGCCGGCAAGCCGGACGCTGATTTCCTCATTTGTGCCGCAGAGGCAGCGCAGGAAATCGTCAAGGCCCAGCGCCCCGTGGTTATCGTAGGCGGCGGTGTTATTTCCGCAGGTGCAACGGCTGAGGTAGAGGCGTTTGTGGAAAAATATAATCTGCCAGTGGCCCATACGTTAATGGGGCTGGGGGCTATTTCCCGTGAACATCCGCAGTCCCTTGGCTTTGCCGGCATGCATGGCGAAAAAGCCGCCAATCATGCCATTGCAGCTGCTGACCTGATAATTGCCATTGGCAGCCGTTTTGGTGACCGTCAGACCGGCAATGTCAAAAAGTACACCCAGGATACAAAGTTTATTCATATTGATATTGACCCGGCAGAGATTGACAAGAACATCGGCAACAGTCTGGGACTGGCTGGCGATATGAAGGTTATCTTAAACCTGTTGATGAAACAGGACGCCACGGGCCATCTGGACGAGTGGTGGCAGCAGATTCAGGGCTGGCAGGAAACTTACGACTACGACTATCATGTCAACCGGCTGACTGTGCCCTGGGCTTTGCACCAGGTGGCGCAAAATACCAAGGGTAAGCCCTATGCTTTTGCCACGGACGTTGGCCAGCACCAGATGTGGGCTGCCCTGCACCTGCGTATCGAAGAACCACGCACCTGGCTGACCTCGGGCGGCCTGGGTACGATGGGCTTTGGCCTGCCGGCAGCCATGGGGGCGCAGATGTACTACGGCGGCAGCCGCCGGGTTATCCATGTGGCCGGTGATGGCGGCATAAAGATGACAGGCAATGAGTTTTATACCATTGCCCGTCTGCAGCTGCCGATTATTTCCCTGATTGTCAATAACACGAGTCTGGGCATGATTCGCCAGTTGCAAAAGGTCATGTACAAGGAACGTTACATTGCCTGTGAATTTGACTACCAGATGGATTATGCCGCCTATGCCGGCAGTTTTGGCATTAAAGCCGAAACGGTTTCCACGCAGGAGGAATTTGCCGAGGCTCTGAAACGGGCTCTGGCGGATACTGACCATCCCCGGGTGATTGTTCTCAATGTATGGCGCAGTTTTGTTGAGCCTATGATAAAGGGCGGCGCCCGGATTGATGAATTTGTAGAATTTAAATAAGTAAAATCGCAGCCTGTCGGCGGACGGGCTGCGAATTTTTTTCTGTTTTTACCGGACTATGTTAAAGTTAGCAGGAATTGTCAGATACTGTGGAGAATAACAAGGGAATAAAGATGTTTGGTTGGGCTTTAGTTGGGGGATTTTTTAAGGGGTGCTGAGGGATGTATATCTGTAATCTATTGATATATTTAATCGGCTTTGGGGAAAAAGTCCAGCAGGTGGTGGAGGATATAATCCTGCCTGCCAACGGCCATATCAAGATAAAAACAGCGGCAAACCTGGCGGAAGTGACGCTGGCACCTAAGGAAAAGTGTTCTGCGGTAATCATGTACAGCTATGACGTGGGCGATATTACCCATATAAATGACAAGGTGGGAGAGAATGCCTGCCTGGTTATCTGCACTGATGAGCCGGATAAACTGACGGCTGCACAGCTTACACGGGCGCATAATGTCTGGCCTGACAGTTTTACGCCTGAGCTATGGCATTTTTATGTGCAGCGGCTGGCTGATGATTTATACCGGCAGCGGGAATTGTGGGATACGGAAAATTGCCTGCAGACCATAGTGGATACCATGCCGGGATTCTTGTGGTTTAAGGATATGGAAGGCCATCATTTGAAAGTCAATCAGGGCTTTTGCGAGATGGTTGGCAAGCAGATGCCTGATATTGTTGGCAAGCAGCATTATGAGATTTGGGGGATTACTCCCGAGCAGTATGCCGAAGGTGAGTATGTATGTCTGGAAACAGACGTGGCTATTGCCAAGCTGCAAAAGCCGACGATGTTTAAAGAGGAGGTACTTCACTCCAAGCTGGGAGTGCGGAATTTGGAAACCTATAAATGTCCTATCTTTGATGAGGATGGCGATATGATTGGCAATATTGGTGTGGCCTATGATGTTACCGAAGAATATGCCAACCGGGAACAGATTTTGCAAATGTCACGCACAGATGGTTTGACGCACCTGGCTAACCGCCGGTATTTTTACCAATATGTGGAGGAGAACCGTAAAACCGGGGATTTAACCTTGTTTTACGCAGACCTTGACCATTTTAAACAGCTTAATGATACGTACGGCCATCAGGCTGGCGATGCGGCGTTAATGATGGTAGCAGAATTGCTCAAAAGAGCTTTTCCTGAGCAAATGGTCAGCCGCCTCGGCGGTGATGAATTCGCGGTGGTTATCTTCTCGGTACCGGAACGGTCGGCTATTCAGCAGCGGCTAGATGTACTATGTGACGAGGCGGAAGAATTCTTCCAGCTTGATAAGGCTCTGGAAGGGCTGACGATGAGTATTGGCATTGCGTCGACCAAAGACATGAAAGTGTCCCTCGATACATTGCTGAAACGCGGCGATGAGGCCCTTTATTACAGCAAGGCTTATTGCCGCGGCAGCTATACGTTTTATGATGATATACAGGAAGAAATACATTTCGAGGAAAAATATTGATGATATTGAAACAGGCTGCTGCACGGCGGTGGAGTTAACGCCAGCTGTGCAGCAGCCTGTTTTATGCTTGTTTATTTTTTCGGATAGACACCGATGGTCAGTTTGTTGATGAGAGGAACGGCGGTGCCGAGCCGGCGGCAGGCTGTGGCAGCCAGCAGGGAGAGCAGCAGTGCGCCCCAGTAAAAGCCGATAATCAGCGGTGCCGTCATTACCAGCCCCTTATGCTGAATCATCAGCCCGATATAGGTGATGAACAGGGGATGGGCCAGATAGGCAAAATAAGAATGCTTGCCCAGCAGGTGCAGAGCCTGGCTGAGGGACGGAGGGAACTTTACATAGGTAAAGACCGCAAAGAAGAACAGGGAGGCGGCTATGGTGTACATTATGCCCCACGGACACAGCTGATGGGCGGTGTTGATAGCCTCCATGGGCGTGTAGCCGTCAAAAAAGATTTTTTCGTAGTAGTAGGTCAGCAGACCGCCCAAGGTGAAGAAAAAGAAACACGTCAGTCCCCGGAGGCTGGCCTTCATAAAGGCCATGAACTGCTGGCTGTGTACGGACAGATAGCCGCCCAGCAGGAAGATAAAGAAATAATGCAGCACCCAGTAATTGAGACGGTACATTAAAAACGGTTTTAACAGGCTGCTATCAGGCAGGCTGTAGACATAGAGGTTAAAGCCGGAGCTGAAACTAGACCAGTAGTCAAAGGCAATCTGCAGGGCCAAAAGGACGGCCAGTTTTGGCATGGTCAGCCGCCGGACGATGGCAATCCACAAGGGCATAAGCAGGTAGAACCAGAGCAGAATCACCATGAAATACAGCTGGTACTTGGCATTGCCAAAAAAGAGAATGGACAACAGGTGCAGCGGATCGGGGAAACCGACGCCGTAGAGCAGGCCGTCATGCACGAGATATAATAATGACCAGGCTAAATAGGGAATGAGTACGGTTTTGAGCCGCCGCTTGGTGAAAGATTTAAAGTCGAAGGGCTCATTGATATTAAGATTATAAAAGAGACCGAAAGCGGAAATGAAAAAGAAGATGGGGACACTGAAACGGGTGACGGTTTCGAGTAGTGCCACCAAGTGAATATTGGCCGCCGGGTTCATGATGTACTGGGAACCGATATGAATGCCGATAACTCCCATCATGGATATGCCACGGATATACTCGATGGCTGCCAGGCGTGGCTTGCGCGTAGTAGATTGCATGAAGAGTAAAACACCTCGATAAAAAATATTTCCTTACAATTTTAGCAAAATTTGTAAGGAAATGCTATACTATTATGGTCAGAATGATTAAGGCGGAGGTAGACATGGATAAGCGAAAAATTGCTTTAGGTTTGTTACTGGCGGTTTTGGCAGGCACAGGCCTGTACTGGCAGCAGAGCCAGGCTGATACAGACAGCACCCAGGCTGTGATAGTGGCCAGCAGAAAGGCGGAAAAGACGTCTCCGGTGCTGCCTGAGGCAGAAAAACAGCAGGACAAAGCCGTAAAAACACAAAAACAGTGTCCGGCCAAGGATGAATTTGTATATACCTTCGAAGGTGATAAGGTGTATATTGCCGCCGGTTCGGTATCTGCGGACAAAAAGAATCATCAGTGGCAGGCACAGGTCAAGCACATCGATAAACAGGGCGCGGTTCAGCTGCAGCAGGTGGTGTTCTTTAAACAGGAGGGCAGCCGGATTCTCACGCGCTCGGCAAACGATGGGGCGGATAAATGGCGTGCTGTTGATGAAATGGACCGTTCCGTGTATAAAAAAGTTACGGATATTTCCGGCGTTTTCTAAAATAAATGCCTAAAATTTTCCTGTTTATGCAAAAATGATAATTTTAGGTGTTGACAAGCAGGGGACTCCTTCGTATAATAATACATGTCGCTGAACGACAGCGGCATAATAAAGACGGCCCGGTAGTTTAGTTGGTTAGAATGCCGCCCTGTCACGGCGGAGGTCAGGGGTTCAAGTCCCCTTCGGGTCGCCACTTGCGGAAATAGCT
>NZ_CAJODG010000029.1:0-2270 GCF_905233635.1 Selenomonas sp. AE3005
CACGAATACCAAAACAGGCGGCGAGCATATCTCCCGCCTCGTTGAAACGCCAAGAGGAAGTTTTGCCTATGGCAAAACTGGAACAACGGCGTTATAACGTCAGCAGTGGGGAGGGAAAATGCGCCTTTGCAGCCAAAGGTCATATTTCATATTATTCGTGAGGAAGGCAAGGAAGAAATGTCACGTTTTTACAAAAAATATAGAAGTTTCTGTGAAATAGGCAGGGATTAAAGTTCATATGGCGAAGTATATTCATAGGGTTGATTTTTGCATATCCGTAAGGAGGTTATTATCATGCAGAAGAAAAAAATGGTGACAGCGGCAGTTATTGCGGCGATGGGCTTTAGTGTCGGCTTTGGAGCTATGGCGCATGCGGAGGTTCGTCAGGCTTCGCAGGGAGCAGTGCAGACAGCTATGCCCGGTCAGGATTCGAGTGAGGATAAAAAGCTGGCCTCCCAGCGCTTTGTCAGCTCGGAACTCATTCAGTCAAAACTTGACTATCAGATTTGCCTGCCGCGCTGGTATGATGCCGGTAAGAGCTATCCCTTGATTGTTGTCGTCAATGATGTGAACGGAGAAACGGATGGCAGGGCTTTGTTGAAGCAGCCGGACGGCGTAGGTGCATGGGTGGATGAATTAGAGCGCAACCAGCAGTATGCAATCGTTCTGACCGTGCAGTCGACAAAGGATTTTGAGCAGCGTGTCGGACGGCTTTCCAATACCGAGGGCATGGAGATTATGCGTTCGCTGCTGAAGGATGTGCGTCAGAACTATGCCGTAAATAAAGATGCCATTTACGGTATTGGTGAGAACAAAGGTGCCTGGGTAATTCAGCTTATCAGCGAACAGATGCCCAGCTATTTCAAAGCAACTTATCTTGATGAGAATACCGTTGATGGTAAGGCAGATAACAAAGCTATTCATGACTGGCTGATGAAAGAAATGGCAGCACGGGCAAAATAACAAGCAAATGGCAGGAGCTGTTGTATATACTTTCGCACGTATGCAGCAGCTCTTTATTTTTACAGGATATGACATAGGCGGCTATGGAAAAACTGGAACAACGGCGTTATAACGAGGCAAGAAAATGTCCCTCACCTCAGCAGGTGGGGGCACGAATACCAAAACAGGCGGCGAGCATATCTCCCGCCTCGTTGAAACGCCAAGATGAAGTTTTGCCTATGGCAAAACTGGAACAACGGCGTTATAATATTAGCAGAGTTTTGCAGAGGGGCTATGGTCTTGCTGAGGCTGGCTTCTCTTTTTTTATGCTAAGGAGTTTTTATGAGATTACGAGGTTTTGAAGTTGTAAGCGAGTGGCAGGATAAGGATATTCACTTGCCTTTGCGGCAGACGGGTGCCAGTGCGGGGTATGATATCGAGGCAGCGGCAGATTGCGTTTTGCCTGTTGGCGGTATGGTGCTTGTGCCTACGGGCTTGAAAGCCTATATGCAGGCAGGTGAGGTCTTGACGCTCAATATCCGTTCCAGTATGGCAGTTAAGCATGGTTTAATGCTCGCTAACAGCGTGGGCATTATTGATGCGGATTATTACAACAATCCCGGCAACGAGGGACATATTATGGTGGCCTTGGTCAATATGGGCCAGGATGAGTTTGTCATCCATAAAGGCGAGCGGGTCGCGCAGGGCATTTTCCTGCGTTATTTGACCGCTGATAATGACCAGGCAGGAGCCGGGGCAGAACGTCAGGGCGGCTTTGGTTCCACGGGCAAAGGAGAATAACGATGGCTGAGGAAATGGATTTATTTGCGGCGGCCGCACAAAACCAAAGCAGTACCGGCAGTGGCAGTGCTGCGCGGTTTGCGCCTCTGGCACAGCGCATGCGGCCCCGCAACTTTAATGAATTCGTGGGACAGCAGGAGGCTGTGGGCAGCGGCCGTTTTCTGCGGCAGATGATGGAAAAAGACCAGATATCCTCCATGATTTTCTATGGTCCGCCCGGTACCGGCAAGACTACATTGGCGCAGATGATTGCCAGTATGACGGGGAGCGAGTTCAAGAAGCTCAATGCAGTGGCGGCTGGCATTGGCGATATTCGGCAGATTGTGAAGGAAGCCGATGATGCCCGGAAGTTTTACCAAAAGCGCACGATTGTGTTTATCGATGAAATTCATCGTTTCAACAAGAGCCAGCAGGATGTGCTACTGCCCTATGTGGAGGACGGGCGGCTGATTCTCATTGGCGCGACTACGGAAAACCCCTTCTTTGAAGTCAATCATGCCTTGCTCTCGCGGGTGCGGATTGTGCGG
>NZ_CAJODG010000029.1:2279-51725 GCF_905233635.1 Selenomonas sp. AE3005
GCAGGCTCTTACGGACAAGGAAAGAGGACTGGGAAATCAGCCGATAACCGTAAGTGACGAGGTCATTTTGGGCATGGCGCAGATGGCGGGCGGTGATGCGCGTATGGCATTGAACATTCTGGAGGGAACGGCCAGTATGCTGCCCCTGACCGGTGGCGAGATTACCCTGGACATGGTGCAGGAAATCCTAGGCCAGCGTGTGCAGCGTTATGATAAGAAGGGTGACAATCATTATGATACGGTGTCAGCCTTTATTAAGAGCATGCGCGGCAGTGACCCGGACGCGGCTTTGCATTATCTGGCGCGCATGCTGGCAGCTGGCGAAGATGTGAAATTCATCGCCCGGCGTATTGTGATATGTGCCTCGGAAGATGTGGGCAATGCGGATCCCATGGCGCTGGTGGTAGCGATGAATGCCGCCAATGCCGTGCAGTTTGTCGGCATGCCGGAGGCACAGATTACCTTAGGACAGGCCGTTACTTATATTGCGTCAGCGCCTAAGAGCAACGCGGCTTGTGAAGGTATTTTTGCGGCCATGCGCGATGTGAAACATAAAAACTGCGGTGTGGTGCCCATACATCTGCGTGATTCCCATTACAAGGGGGCAGAAAAACTGGGGCATGGCACGGAGTACATTTATCCGCATGATTATCCGGGGCATTTTACGCAGCAGGCTTATCTGCCGCAGGAGCTCAAAAATGCGCATTACTATCAGCCCAGTGAAAATGGTCAGGAAAAGCGGCTGGGGGATTATTTACACCGCTGCTGGCCGGAAAGATTTTAGGAATATGAGGGGGATTTATTATGAAGAGTGAGGAATTGGGCAAACAGCTCTATGAAATATTGGGGGCCAAGCGGAATATTATCTCTGCTTACAACTGCATGACCAGACTGCGCGTGCAGCTGCGGCAGAAGAATGATACACTGCTGAATAA
Organism: Selenomonas sp. AE3005; assembly: GCF_905233635.1. Classification (GTDB taxonomy): domain Bacteria; phylum Bacillota; class Negativicutes; order Selenomonadales; family Selenomonadaceae; genus Selenomonas_A. Next base: position 3,215 of record NZ_CAJODG010000029.1, read on the forward strand.
TATAAAGCAGGTACCTGGTGTCATGGGAATTAACGATACCGAGGAAGAACTGCAGATTATTTTAGGACCTGGTACAGCCGCGCAGGTGGCCACGGTGGTCAATGAATTGCTGGGGCCTGCGGAAGATAAGCCTAAAATCGGTGATGGCAAGAAATTGCACCAGCAAATCCGGGAGAAAAATGCGACGCCGGGTAAGCTGCTGCTGAAAAAAATTGCCAGCATTTTTATTCCGTTGATTCCCGGTTTTATTGCCTGCGGCCTGTTGACGGGGATACTGGGCGTATCGGCTAAAATATGGCCCACAATAACAACCTCACCGACTTGGCAGCTGCTGGCGGTAGCCGGTAATGCGGTGTTCTGGGGCATGAATCTCTTTGTCGGTTATAATGCGGCCAAGGTCTTTGGCGGCACGCCGATTTTAGGCGGTGCGCTGGCGGCGCTTATAAGTCACCCGGGACTGGCCAATGTAGTGATTGATGGGACTAAACTCGTACCAGGCCGGGGCGGCGTTATCGCCGTAATTTTGGTAGCCTTTATCGGTGCCTGGCTGGAAAAACGTCTGCACCGGCTGGTACCCACGGTGCTTGATTTGTTCCTGACACCGCTGCTGACATTTTTACTGGCCGGCGTGGCCGCGATTTTTGTCCTGCAGCCGCTGGGCGGTGTGATTTCGGCGGCTATCGGCGCAGCGGCTACCGGAGCTGTGGGTTCTGGCGGCGCAGTGGTGGGCTTTGTACTGGCCGGCATGTGGCTGCCTATGGTCATGATGGGCATTCATCAGGCACTGACACCGATTCATGCGGACTTAATCGCTCAGTATGGTGTGACCATTCTTCTGCCAATTTTGGCCATGGCTGGTGCCGGACAGGTGGGAGCGGCTGCGGCTGTCTATGTAAAGAGCAGGAATAAGTTTTTAAAGAAAACAATAGCCTCGGCCCTGCCCGTAGGTATTATGGGCATAGGTGAACCCTTGATTTACGGCGTGACACTGCCCCTGGGGCGTCCCTTTATCGGGGCTTGTATTGGCGGTGCTTTTGGCGGCGCGGTGCAGGCACATTTTATGGTCGGTGCGTCAGCCATGGGGATTTCCGGGCTGCCTCTGGCTGGTACTACCAATAATATTCCCATTTATCTCTTAGGCGTACTTGTGGCCTATATTGTAGGTTTCATTGCTGCTTATGTGCTGGGCTTTGATGACCCGGTAGAAGAAAAGGAGTCGTAAATTTTCATGCTGGATTTGCAAAAGATAAGCACCGAACGGCGTAACCCCGCCAGCGCCCATATTGATGAACTGTCCACGCTGGATATGGTAAAAATCGTCAATGACGAGGACAAAAAGGTGGCGCTGGCTGTGGAAAAAATCCTGCCGGAAATTGCTAAGGCGGTGGATATTATTACGGACAGATTGTCTAAAGACGGACGGCTGTTTTATCTGGGTGCCGGCACCTCCGGGCGGCTGGGAATTTTGGACGCGTCGGAGTGTCCGCCTACCTATGGCGTAGAGCCGGAACTGGTGCAAGGCGTTATCGCCGGTGGCATACCAGCCATCTTCAAGGCGCAGGAGGGGGCAGAGGATAATCCGGAGCTGGCCAAAGAGGACCTGGCTGAGCGTGGCTTTGGCAAGGGTGATGTGCTGGTGGGCATTGCTGCCTCAGGACGTACGCCCTATGTTATCGGCGGCCTGCAATATGCCAGAAATCTCGGGGCGGCCACGATAGCCCTGGCTTGTTCAGCGAATGCGGCTATTGCAGAATATGCGGATATCGCCCTGCTGCCGGTGACGGGGGCAGAGGTGGTGACAGGTTCCACGCGTATGAAGGCCGGGACAGCACAAAAACTGGTGCTTAATATGCTGTCTACGGTCACGATGATAAAGCTGGGCAAGGTTTATGGCAATCTGATGGTGGATGTGAAAACGTCTAATGCCAAGCTCGAGGAACGGGCCAAAAACATCGTTATGGAGGCCACGGGCTGCAGCCGTGAGGAAAGTATTGCAGCCCTGAGTGAGGCGCGGGGCAATGCCAAGCTGGCGATATTTATTCATCTTACCAGAGCGGATTTTGCGGCAGGACAGGCGGCGCTGGCCAGGGCTGACGGCCATCTGGCACAGGCACTGAGGCAGGAGGGGACAGTCTGATGGAAAATGGCATATCCCTGTATCCAGGACTGGATAATACCTTAGAAGAAAATTTACAGCTGCTTGACGCAGCTGCTAAATATGGTATTCGCCGTGTGTTTACGTCCCTGCATATTCCCGAAACCAATGTGGCGGTGCTGAAAAAAGAACTGGCGAAGCTTTTGGCGGCAGCGCGGCGCTACGATATGGAGATTATTTCTGACGTGTCACCCCGGACTTTGGCAATGCTGGATATGACAGAGTTTGACATGTCAGCCTTTAAGCAGCTGGGCATTACCACCCTGCGGCTCGATTACGGCTATGACGCCGTGCAGATAGCCATGCTCAGCCACAATCAGCAGGGCATACGCCTGCAGTTAAATGCCAGTACGATTACTGAGCAAATCCTGGCAGAGTTACAGGCGGCAGGCACAGATTTTTCTCATATTGACGCCCTGCATAACTTCTATCCGCGCCGGGGCACAGGTATCAGCGAGGAAACTTTGCAGCGGAAAAACGCAATGCTGCAAAAGCTGGGCATAAAGGTCGGGGCTTTTGTGCCCAGTTCGGGCAAACAGCGCGCGCCGCTATTTGAGGGCCTGCCTACCTTGGAAGACCATCGTGGCTGGCAAACGGATAAAGCGGCCAGACATCTGGCGGCTTTGGGCATTGATTCTGTATTTATCAGCGACAGCCTGCCGCTGCCAGCAGAATTGCAAGCGGTCGCTGACTTAAAGCAGGATGAAGTCGTACTCGCGGCAAAAATGCTGACGCAGGATAGTGTACAGCAGGAACTGTTGCGGCATACGTTTACGGCAAGAGAGGACGAGGCCAGGGATGCCATTCGCGCCCAGGAAAGCCGAGGGCTCATTCAGGGCACCATCGAGCCGGAAAATAATTACGAACGCAAGCTGGGAGCCGTCACCATTGATAACAAGGACTACCTCCGCTACATGGGGGAACTGGAAATCATCAAAAATCCCCAGCCGGCTGACAACCGCGTAAACGTAGCGGCTCAGGTGTTGGACGAAGAAATTTTTATGTTAAAATACATAACTCCGGGGAGAAAGTTTTCTTTTAAGTTAAAATAAATGCTTGCAAGACATAAGGCTAGCCGATGAAATATGGCTAGCCTTATTTGTCTTGCGGGGGGGGGACAATTGTGCTATGATAGTGTAGGTTTTCCACATATACTAGCATGAAGGGAGTTCTCTGTTTGTTATTTAATTCTTATGAATTTATTTTTTTATTTCTTCCCCTGACATTCATGGGTTTTTTCTTTTTGGGACATAAAGGTAGGAAGAAACTAGCAACGCTATGGTTGGTACTGGCGTCGTTTTTCTTTTATGGTTATTGGGATGTACGGTATGTGCCGTTGCTGTTTGGCTCGATATGCTTTAACTATTTAGTGGGCAGGCAGTTGGAGGCGAACAACGGTCATAAGGGCTGGCTGACATTTGGTATCGTTATCAATGTCTTGTTGTTGGGGTATTTCAAGTACACGGATTTTTTCCTGAGCACAGTTAATGATGTGGCCGGAGCTAATCTCTTTGACCTGCCTCATATCGTACTACCATTGGGCATATCGTTCTTTACATTTACCCAGACAGCTTATTTAGTGGATGCTTATCGGGGTGAGGCTAAAAATCAGTCTTTTATAACTTACTGCGAGTTCGTTACCATCTTCCCACACCTGATAGCAGGGCCGATTATCAACCATAAAGAGATGATACCGCAGTTTGTTGCAGATAAGACTTTTCGTATCAATTATGAAAATATTGCCTTAGGATTGACTATCTTCACCTTTGGCCTGTTTAAAAAGGTTATCATTGCCGATAAGCTGGCAATTTATGTCAATGAAGCCTTTGGTCACGCAGACACATTATCTTGCGTGGAGGCGTGGGTAGGAGCTTTGGGATATACCTTGCAGCTCTACTTTGATTTCTCTGGCTACAGTGAAATGGCTATTGGTCTTGCACTGCTGTTCAATTTAAAAATGCCGGTGAACTTTAACTCGCCTTATCAAGCGCATAGTATCATTGACTTCTGGCGCCGCTGGCACATGACTTTGGGACTGTGGGTAAAAAACTATCTTTATATTCCCATGGGAGGCAATCGTTATGGCGAACTGAAGAAAATGCGCAATCTCTTTGTGTCAATGCTGATAATTGGCTTATGGCATGGTGCAGGCTGGACATTTATAATCTGGGGCGGCCTGCATGGCGCATTGCTGATGATAAATCATGCCTGGCGTAAAACAGGGATAGTTTTGCCTAAAGTTTTGAATTGGGGAATGACTTTCTTGTGCGTGGTTGTTTGCTGGGTATTTTTCAGAGCTGGCAGTGTTAGTGAAGCTATGTCAGTGCTGGGGAGCATGTTTGACTGGCAGACTATCGTTAATGCAAACAGAGAGGATATTAAGCACTTGGCAGCTATAATCGCAGGTGTAGCCGTACTTACAGTAATTCCCAACCCACTTGTTATGATGAAGAGATTTACTGCAAACAATAAATGGTTAGTGGTAACGGCAATTATGCTAATTTGGGCGATATGGCAGCTCAACAACTATTCAGAATTTTTATATTTTCAATTCTAGGGGAGAGGACTTTTGAGAAAATGAAAAAATATGTTTTGCGCCTCATGGGAATTTTGATGGTTGTTATGACCGTTACTATTGTGTGGAATTATAAATTTGACACATCTGGTTTGTTAAATCGAGATTTTAGTGAAAAGAGGAGCGTTGAGCCGAACCAGCATTTCGTAAAAATGCGTTATATACTTTCAACACCGCAAAAATACAATGCCTTTTGTTTTGGCTCGTCCAGGGTTGGGAATATTGATTTAGAAAAAATCAGCAATGGACTTAAATATTACAATATGACGTATTCACAGGGCATACCTGCAGAATGGTTGGATGATTTAAAGATGATGATAAAACATGGCGTAGTGATTAAGCAGGTTATGATTGGCATTGATGATTTTTCCTTTAGGGTAAGTCCTGAAATACACAAGGGGCAATGGTTGCGCATACCTTACGAGGATGGAAAGAATATGAAAACATACTTTTCTTATTTAATGAAAAGACCACGTAGACCAGATACATCAGCAGAGAAAAAAGGCAGTATTTTTGACATTTATGGTACTGGACGTCCATTGCATCCTGAGCCTGATGAACTAATAGAAGCTGATATTGAAAAGCATCTAATGGATGTGAGATTCCTAAATCCAACGCATTACGAAGGAAATCGTATAAAAGAAACGATAAGCGAACTTCATCAGCTAAAAGAAATTTGTGATGAGAAAGGCATAGAACTGATTGTGTTTATCAATCCTATAAATGCAGTTACTTATCGCGATACAAATATGCAGGAATTTAATGAATTCAAATATCAACTGGCACAGATAATGGACTATTATGATTTCAGCGGCTTGAATGACATTACAACGAATAATTACTATTATTACGAAACTAGCCATTATCGGCCATTGGTAGGTGATATGATAATCAACCGTATATTTCATAATGGCAACGATGATTTTGGTTATTATGTTACAAAAGAAAATGTTGAAAATCATTTGCAAAAATTAGATGCACAGTTGCAATAAAACAAAAGCGTGGAGGTTTAAATTTCCTTCCACGCCTTTGTTTTAGATATTAAGTTCCTTCACCAGCGTATTTTGCAAAACATTGGAGAAATTGATATTTTTTTCCAATACCAGTTTGTTAAGCCAGGCAGGTATGGACAAGGTCTTTTTTACTGCTTTGGCATTATATTTTTGTCATAGGCAAGTTTATCAAAGACCACCATCATTACAAACTGTTTTCCGGTAGTGGTAAGGTCAGCAGGATTGGATGGCGCTGGGTAATCTTTTTCTGCAACATCTTCCAGCATAAGACCAATGGCTTCCTGTACCATATCAAGTGCTTCATCAAGGCTGTCACCTTGTGTCATACAACCAGCGATATCAGGAACATAAACAGAAAAACCAATATCTTCCGGTTCAAAGATAGCAGGGTAGAAATACTTATTGCTCATTGCTATACCTCCGTAATTATCTTAGGCCAGCCTGATTTAGGATAGCCTGTTCCAAACCTTTATTCAAGTCTCGGCAGTTCCTATGTATGTAAACACTCTTTGACAGTTGTATTTTTTTTTGCTATATTGAAAGACAAATCTTAGTAATTTACTCGGAATTTCAGAGGTGGCTTATGAAAATCTCAACCAAGGGCAGATATAGTGTGACGGCGCTTTATGAGTTGGCACTTCATTACGGGGAGGGGCCGGTTTCCTTAAAGAGTGTGGCTCAGGGACAGGGGCTGTCGGAAAATTATCTGGAGCAGCTCATGGTGCCCTTGCGGCGGGCCGGCATCGTTAAAAGTATTCGGGGCGCCCAGGGGGGCTATATGCTGGCCAAGAGTCCGGCGGAAATCACCATTGGCTCCATCATCACTACGGTGGAAGGGCCGATTGCGGTGGTGGATTGCCTTTTGGCCGAAGCCGGAGCTGCGGAGCAGATGTGTGACAGAGCCTGCGCTTGTGTTACGCGGGGGATTTGGGAAAAAGTCTGCGACAGCATCAGCGAAGTGCTGGAGAGTATCACTTTGCAAACCCTGCTGAACAACGATGATGGCAAGGAAAACATCGGCTGTGCGCGCTGAATTGAAAAATAATTAAGTATACAATACACATGGACGTTATATATAGACACTCTTTACGAAAATTCTTATAATAAAAGCAGATGGAAGTGCATTTATTGGTGTTATTTTGTAAAGGGAGTGATATTATGAACCTTTCCATCAAAATTTTTATCGCTCTGGTACTTTCGGTGGTAGTCGGCCTGATTGCCGGCGAACCGGCATTACCCTTCATCAATTGGTGGATTGCACCGATTGGTACGTTGTTCATCAATCTTATCAAGATGATGATTGTGCCTGTGGTCTTCTTCTCCTTGGTTGTCGGCATGACCAGCCTTGGAGATACCAAGAAATTGGGGCGTATCGGAGCAAAGACCGTAGTGATGTATCTGGCAACTACGGCGGTGGCTATTTTGATTGGTTTCGGCATTGCAGGTCTCGTACATCCGGGGATTGGACTTTCCATGGCGAGTGATGCGGCAGTAAAGGTTAAAGAGGCGCCCAGTGTTATGCAGGTATTGGTAGCGATGGTTCCTTCCAATCCGATTGATGCAATGGCTAAAGCCCAGATTCTCCCGGTTATCGTGTTCTCCCTCTTTGTGGGCATTGGTATTGTCCAGGTTGGCGGCGAACGGGCACAGCTGTTGATGAAGTTTTTTGATGCAGCTGCTGAAGTTACCTACAAGATTATCGGTATCGTTATGGAATTTGCACCGATTGGTGTATTTGCCCTGCTCTTGCCGGTAGTGGCTAAAAACGGCCCGGCAGTGCTCCTGCCGCTGATGTCGGTTATCGCCTGCGTGGCTGTCGGCTGTGTTATCCATGCTGTTCTTGTTTACTCCACCTTGGCACGTGTTTGGGGCGGCCATACCCCCATGGAATTCTTCCGGGGCATGAGTGAGGCAATGATGATAGCTTTCACCACCTGCTCCAGCGCGGCAGCACTGCCTGTCAACATGAAGAACTGTCAGGAAAAGCTAGGGGTATCCCGTGAGGTTTCCTCCTTCGTTCTGCCTCTGGGCGCTACCATCAATATGGATGGTACGGCTTTGTACATGGGGGTCTGCTCCCTCTTCATTGCCAATGTGTTTGGTGTTGATTTGACTATGGGTCAGATGATGATGATTATCCTCACCGGTACGCTGGCATCCATTGGTACAGCCGGTGTTCCCGGTGCCGGTCTCATCATGCTGGCCATGGTGCTGCAGACGGCCGGTCTGCCGCTGGAAGGTCTGGCTCTGGTAGCCGGTATTGACCGTGTTCTCGATATGTTCCGTACCTGCCTCAATATCACTGGCGATGGCGCAGTAACCATCGTTATGGATCAGGAGGAAAAGAGGTACAGCGATAGTGCGGCAGCATCTCAGGCTTAAGTATTAAAATAATTTTCAGGACATCTGCCTTGGAGGAAAAACAAGGCAGATGTCTTTTTATATTGGCGTGACATGAGCGATTGGTTGTGCTACAATAAGTAGGTATAAATTTAAGGAGGCAGCTCATGGATAAACGTTCTAATACGAGCCGTCAGACACGTCCTGCAAAATCTGGTGGGACTGTTAAGCGTGTTGTTTTAGGCTTTGGACTTATGGTCCTGGTAATGTTGACAGGCATTGGCTGTGGTTTTTTGACAGCCAGTATGAATACGAAGCCTGATTTGGCCAATGACATATTGCCACCGGCATCTTCACAGATATACGATATCAATGGCAATGAGATTGCCAATGTGCATGCTGCTGAGAACCGGCGTCCGGTAAAAATAGCTCAGGTTCCCCGGCAGCTGCAGGATGCTTTCGTGGCTGTAGAGGACAATCGCTTTTACGAGCATTCCGGTGTAGACCCGCGGGGCATTGCCCGTGCACTCTATACTAATATCCGCGGTCATGGGGTAAGCGAAGGTGGTTCAACTATCACCCAGCAGCTGGCCAAAAATGCTTATCTCACGCAGGAACGAACCCTTACCCGTAAGATACAGGAAGTGTTCTTGGCCCTGCAGCTGGAGCGTCAGTATACCAAAAAGGAAATTCTGGAGATGTATCTCAATCAGATTTACTTTGGTCAGGGCGCTTATGGCGTGCAGGCTGCGGCGCAGACTTACTTCGGCAAGGATGTGGAGCAGCTTGACCTCAGCGAGTGTGCTATGCTGGCCGGGATTCCCAAAAGCCCGAACTATTATTCTCCGATGAATAATTTACAGGCGGCGCAGGAACGTAAGGCTGTCGTTCTGGATCAGATGGAAAAGTATGGCTACATCAACCGGGAAACGGCAGAGAAGGCCAAAAAAGAGAATATGAAACTGGTTAAGCAGTCCCAGAGCACGGACAAGACGACAGCGTCCTATTTTATTGATTATGTAACGCAGAAACTGATTGATAAATACGGGGCTGACGCTGTTTATAAGGAAGGCCTCAAAATCTATACCACGCTTGATATAGATATGCAGAAGGCTGCCGAGGAAACAGTGAATAAGCTGCCTACTTACAAGACAGATGGCAACGGTCTGGCTCAGCCGCAGATGGCTTTGGTGGCTATTGACCCCCATAACGGCTATGTAAAGGCCATGGTGGGCGGCCGTGGCAATGACCAGTTCAACCGGGCAACGATGGCTGTGCGCCAGCCTGGTTCCGCCTTTAAACCGTTCGTTTTTATAGCGGCATTGGAGAACAAATTCACGCCGAATACGGTTATTAACGACAGCCCCATTGATATCAATGGCTGGCGTCCGCAGAACAGCAGCGGTAATTTCAGCGGCAAGGTAACGCTGCGGGAAGTGGCCCGTCATTCCATGAACGTGCCCACAGTTAAGATTGCCCAGAAACTGGGTATTGATAAGCCCATCTATTACGCTCAGGAAATGGGGATTTCTACATTTGTATTGGAAGGCCCTGCCAATGACAGACAACTGGCTACTTCCCTGGGCGGCATGACCAAAGGCGTAACGCCCTTGGAGATTACCAGTGCTTATGGTACTTTTGCCAATAAGGGCATTCATGTGGAACCCGTAGTTATCGTCAAGGTGCTGGACCGCAATGGCAAGGTTCTGGAACAGAATGAACCCAAACAGCGTAGTGTTGTAAGTGAGGCCAGTGCGGCAGACCTTACGGATATGCTGGAAGATGTTATCAAAAAGGGCACCGGTACGCGGGCTAATATTGGCCGTCCGGCTGCCGGCAAGACGGGTACCACCAGTAACTACAACGATGCCTGGTTCGTAGGCTATACACCTGATCTGGTAGCTGGCGTCTGGGTTGGCAATGATGATAACACGCCTACCCGGGGTATTATGGGTGGTATGCTGCCGGCCGAAATCTGGCAGGCGTTCATGAAAAAGGCTACGGCGCAGACACCAGCCAGGAATTTTGACGGGTCAAGGTCGAGCAATTATGGCGGCGTCGGTGAACTTGAGGATGATAAGAAACAGGAACTCAAGAAGAAGGACGACAAGAAAAAGACTGATAAAAAGCCTGCTGACGCAAAGGATAATAAAAACAATGCGGCAGAGAAAGCCAAGAGTAACCAGTCTGGCAATGACAGTAAACCAAACAATGTTCCGGCAGCACCGCCTGTGGCAGCACCCGAGCCGGGGGCCAGTGTAGGCAAGGGCAGGAACTAATATATAAAAGGAGCGAGTTTGTTGGCAAACGTATTTGACACTTTACAGGAACGCGGCTTTATTGCCCAGTGCACCAATGAGGAAGAACTGAGAGAGTTATTTGATAAGGAACGCGTTACTTTCTATATCGGCTTTGACCCCACGGCGGACAGCCTCCATGCTGGTCATTTTATTGCCTTGATGGCTATGGCACATATGCAGCGTGCCGGCCACCGTCCCATCTGCCTGGTGGGCGGCGGTACAGGTACGGTAGGTGACCCTTCCGGCCGCACTGATATGCGCCGTATGCTTACCGATGAAGATATTGAGCATAACTGTGAGTGCTTTAAAAAGCAGATTGCCCGCTTTATCGATTTCAGCGATGATAAGGCCATTATGGTCAACAACGGTGACTGGCTGCGCAAGCTCAACTACATTGACTTGCTGCGGGAAGTAGGTGCCTGCTTTACGGTCAACCGCATGCTGGCTGCTGACTGCTATAAGCAGCGCTGGGAAAAAGGTCTGACTTTCCTGGAATTCAACTACATGGTCATGCAGGGATATGACTTCCTGGAACTTAACCGCCGTTATGGTTGTAAGCTGGAAATGGGCGGTGATGACCAGTGGTCGAATATTATTGCCGGTGTGGAACTCAACCGCCGCAAGAACAACACGGCCGTGTACGGCCTGACCAACAAGCTGCTCACCAAGAGTGACGGCAAGAAGATGGGCAAGACCGCCGGTGGTGCTCTGTGGCTGGATGCGGAAAAGACCAGCCCGTATGAGTTCTATCAGTACTGGCGTAATGTTGATGACGCTGATGTGGAAAACTGTCTGGCCCTGCTGACCTTCCTGCCGATGGACGAAGTGCGCCGTTTGGGTGCGCTTAAAGACGCGGCCATCAATGAGGCCAAGAAGGTCCTGGCTTATGAAGTTACGAAAATCGTGCATGGGGAAGAGGCGGCTGAAAAAGCCAAGGCAACCGCAGAGGCTATGTTCGGTGGCAGTGGTGCCGGTGCCGATATTCCGGAAATGACGGCTGCAGTGGACGCAAAGCTGCTTGACACGCTGGTGGCTGGCAAGGTATTTGCCTCCAAGGGTGAAGGCCGTCGTCTGATTCAGCAGAATGGCTTGTCCCTCAATGACGAGAAAGTCAGCGACCCGGATTATGTCCTGACAGAATCTGACTTCAAAGATGGCGAGGCCATTGTCAAGAAGGGCAAAAAGAAATACTACAAACTGGTTAAAGCCTAAAAAAAACAAGGCCATGCCGCATACGGCATGGCTTTTTCTTGATTTAATCAGCATAGTACAGGAGGCGCAGGAAGATTGCAAAGCAGTGCACTGACAAAAGAAATAAATGAAAAACTGACACAGGCTGTTGATTTGTGCCAGCATGAACAGGCCGAACAGGCAGCGGCTATTCTCAAGGCAGAAATTGAAAAGCTCGAGGCGCTTAATCTCTATAATGATGGCCGGGCGGATTATTACGATTTTAACACGCTGATGGAAATGGTGATGTTCCAAAGCCGGAATCCGCAGGTCAAAGCCTCTGATATTGAAGAGCCCTTGAACCGGCTTTATGCGATGTACGGTTCTGTGCTGCTTGAGCTGGGAAAACTCGACGCGGCCGAAGAGGCCCTGGCTGTGGCGATGGACTGGAATCCCATGAGCGCTGATATTGCCTTTGAGCATGCCGAGATTTTCAAGCAGCGCAAGGAATGGGAAAAGTTCAAGGAGCTGACAATTGCGATTTTCCCGATTGCCTACAAGCGCCGCGAGATAGCCCATGGCTATCGCAATCTGGGCTATTACTTTGTAGAAAAGCAGATGTGGGACGAGGCGGTTGGCTGCTATCTGCTTAGCATGAGCTTTGCTGATGCGGAAGGACGCTATCAGGCCGAGGCAGAACTGAAATATATCCATGAGGAAACTGAAGGCACAGCCCAGCGACCGTCAATCGGCGCCATGGCGTCCTATGGCAAAAAGTACGGCTTTCCCATCGGCCCGGATGCCGGGATTATTGAAACCGCCATGCAGTATGGCAAAACCATGCTGGCCAACAAGAAATACGAGCATAGCGTGTATTTCCTCGATATTGCCTATAAACTTACGGAGAATAAAGAACTAAAGGATCTGCTGGACAAAATAAATGCCCAAATCACGGCACTGCATAAAGCCTGACGTGAACTGGGCTGTGAGTTATTTGTTTTTATAAGCAAAGTAGGTCTGGCGCATTTCTTCCCGGCTTTTGGCTGCCGGCCAAAGTTCCTTTAACGCCCCTTGGCGCATGGCCGAACCCAAATGCTCGTAGAGGTCAGGAATTTGTGGCTCCAATTTGGCGATAAGCTCCTTGATTTCCTGGCGGACCGTGTGCCCGTCATGGGGACACGGGGATTTTACCGGGTCAAAGCCATGAATTTTTATGGCCTTGCGGATTTCCTTTTCCCGGAAATAAACCAGTGGCCGGATAACGGTCAGCTGGGTTCTGTCCAAATAGGTTACAGGTGTGAAGGTGTGGAGCTGACCGGAGTACAGCAGCCCCATCAGAAAGGTTTCCACCGCGTCATCGTGATGATGGGCATAGGCGATTTTATTTACGCCGTGTTCCATGGCATAACGGTTGATAGCCCCCCGGCGGAAAAAAGCGCAGGTATAGCAGGGATTTTTGTCTTGGGTGGCGGCGATGGTGCCGGCGATATCCACGTCTATAATATCGTAGGGGATACCAAGCTGCGCCATGAATTCGCGTGCCCGTTCGATATCAAAGAGGGCAGGACGGCCCTGCTCATTTTTGAACTGGGGATTGATGGTCAGGGCGGACAGCTGGAAATCCTTGTTTAACCGCTGTTTGAGGATAGTCATGGCGTAGGCCAGGAAAATACTGTCCTTGCCCCCGGAAATGCCCAGCAGAATATGGTCTCCGTCCTGTATCATATCAAATTCTACAATAGCCCGCATGAGCTTGCTGTAATATAATTGCGGCATATTTAAATTCATTGCGTTCTCCTTTGAAGTTTTTAATAAACACAAAAACCGGCTTTCAGCCGGTTTTTTTACTTGCTGTACAGTTCACTGAGATACTTTCCTGCCTGCCAAATCCATCCTTGAAAATACGCCAATCAATTAAGCCGTTAAATTAACCTGTTTACCGCTGTAATTTGCCGTAGAATAGTCGGAAACTCTGGCGCGTCTATCATATCGCATAATAATCATATCACCGTCAGACATCCTCTTGGTAATCGTAGCACTTTCCACAGTATTACGTTTTGCAGAGGAGTCTGGTTTGTTAGAGTCTTGGTGTGTGGAATCTGAAGTCATAGAAGTTGCATTTACACACGCAATGCCTGACGCGACCAGATTCCAGTGATAGGCGAAACCGCCGATGCCACTCGCACCACCCATAACAATCCCTCCCTTGCATTTGCGGGCAGGATAGTATCTCTATTCAAATTATACCATGATATTTCACAGTGTACAATTTTTTTTTACAACTTAGCGCCGCTGCCAAAACAACCAGAGATGGCTGAGGAGCATAAAGGGAATGCCTAAAATAAAGAGGCCGGCAGCTACCGGTTTGCTGGTTTGCAGCCAGGGCGCCAGGCCAAAGGTCAGCGCGCCGGCTGCATTGACCAGCAGCAGATAGAAAAAGGCACGCAGGCGGTAAACACCGGCGATTTTTTGCAGACGGTAGAGTGACAGGGTAAAGATGGACACCCCAAAAGTCTGTACCAGAGTGTAGGCCAGGAGCTGGCCAATACTAATCAGCATGCAGAGTCTCCTTTATGATTTAAGTGATACATGGCAGCCAGCGCCTGCCCCAGGCAAATACCGCCGTCATTGGGAGGGATAAGACTGTGGCGCAGGACGGTAAATTCATGCTGCTGCAGCTGCTGGCTGACGAGTTCCGTGAGTAAATGATTTTGGAACACGCCGCCGGAGAGGGCGGCAACATTTAGGCCGGTTTTATGGCGCGCGGTTATGCAGAAATCCTTGATTATGCGGGCCAGACCGAAATGAAATTCCCAGGCAAGTTTGGCGGTATCTGTATCTGCCAGCCGTGCTGTCACCAGATAGGCGAAGAGCTGGGCGGTGGAAGTCTGCGGCGGTGGCGGTGTAAGCTGAGAGGCATGGTTATCCTGCCAGCTTTGCGCGGTAAATTCCAGATACATGCTGGCCTCACCTTCAAAGGATGAGCTTGTGCGAATGCCGAGCAGGGCGCTGACAGCGTCAAAAAGCCGCCCGGCGCTGGTACTTATAATGGTGTTGATGTTGTTATCGAGCATAAAGAACATGGCGTCCATGTCCTGCGGCGTACAAAGCTGGAGCTTTGCGGCCAGGGCAGCTGTTTTTTTCTTGTCCTTATACATATCGTAGAGCAGGGAGAGGGCTACGCGCCAGCCTTCACGGCTGGCTTTGTCACCGCCGGCCTGCCGGAAAGGCGATATGGAGCCAAGTCTTTTAAAGCCGGCCAGGTCTGCCAGCAAAAATTCGCCGCCCCAGATGGTGTCATCAGTACCATAACCTGTACCGTCAAAGGAAACGCCGATAACAGGCCTGGTATAATTGTTTTCGGCCATGCAGGCCAGAATATGGGCGTAATGGTGCTGAACCGGGAATAGCGGCAGGTCCAGCTCCCGGGCAACAGTCACGGTGTTGTAACGGGGGTGCATATCACAGGCCACGAGCTCGGGCTGCGTTTCGAGCAGTGTCGTCAGCCGTGTGATGGTTTCCCGCAATGCCTGCATGGTGCGTAAATCGCTCATGTCACCGACATAGGGAGAGGGATAAAAGATATTATCGCTGGCGACACAGAAGGTGTTTTTCAGTTCGCCGCCAATGCCGAGCACTGCGCCCTGTAAGTCCATATCCAGCATAAACGGCAGGGGGGCAAAGCCGCGGCTGCGGCGAATCATATAGGGCTGGCCTTCCAGCCAGTCCATAACCGTATCGTCAGCCCGAATGCGGATTTTGCGGTTGTGGGAGAGCATGAGGTCGCAGAAGCCGCTGAGGGCAGCCAGCGCCCCTTCGTCATCACGGCAGATAGGTGCGCCGGCCGGATTGCCGCTCGTCATAATCAGCGTGTCGGGCATATAAAGTCCGTCGGGATAGTCAAAGAGCAGCATGTGCAGCGGCGTATAGGGCAGCATGATGCCGACTTTTGGATTGCCGGGAGCCACTATGTCGGCAATGCGGCCTGTCATTTTCCTTTTTAACAGGAGAATGGGCTTTTGATGGCCTGTCAGCATTTCGGCCTGACCTGCCTCCAGTTCACATTCCCGTTCAATGACATCCATATCTCTGGCCATCAGGGCGAAGGGTTTTACAGGGCGGAGCTTTAACTGGCGCAATCTGGTCACGGCTGCGGCATTAGCGGCGTCGCAGCAGAGATGAAAACCGCCGATGCCCTTTATGGCGGCAATGCCGCCGTCGATGATGGTCTTACGGGTACGGGTGATGGCCGCAGCACCGCGTACATCTTCCTCCCCGATAATGTAAACTTCCGGGCCGCAGTCATTGCAGCAGACCGGCTGGGCATCATAACGCCGCGTTGCCGGACTGGTGTATTCTTCCTGACAGGATGGGCACATGGGAAATTCCCCCATGCTGGTGCGTTCTCTGTCATAGGGCATGGAGTCGAGTATGGTCAGCCTGGGGCCGCAGGCCGTGCAGTTGATGAAGGGGTGCAGGTAACGTTTATCCTCGGGGTTAAACAGTTCCTGCCGGCATTTGTCGCAGGTGGCAATATCCGGGGACACAAAGATGGCTCCCCGTTCCTTGGCGCTTTCGATAATCTGAAAATCCCGGTAGTTCTCGGGCAGGGTGAGGGGCTGGCTGTCGATTTTTAAAATACTGGCCCGTTCCGGCGGTTCATTGGCAATAGCCTGCAAAAAATCCTGCACGTCAGATTCTGTTCCCTGGGCGAAAACTTCCACATAGGGGCCTTTGTTGCAGACGCTGCCGTAAATGTTGAACTGGTCTGCCAGCCGGGCCACGAACGGACGAAAGCCTACTCCCTGAACAATGCCGAATATTTTTGCTTGATAGATTGCCATGTTGGTAAATCCCCTTCCCGAAAAAGTCTGTTTCTATTATACAGTTTTTGCAGTTGATTTACTATAACGAGGCAAGAAAATGTCCCCCACCTCAGCAGGTGGGGGCACGAATACCAAAACAGGCGGCGAGCATATCTCCCGCCTCGTTGAAACGCCAAATGGCAAAACTGGAACAACGGCGTTATAATTCGATAGAAAATGGCAGCAGAAGTGGTGGGCTGGTAAAAATAATTACGGTTTTATTAAATTCGTAAAAATACAGAAAACTTATTAAAAATGAAACTTTTTTTCTAAAAGGGGTGTATTTTTACAGCTAAATATGCTACACTAAAGGTGTCGATAGGAGATTAACTGGATATCCCACCAGTTTTTATTTAGAACCTATCGGTCTCTTCTCTGGAAACATATCCCAGTTTCCAGTATCCCATTTCCTTACATCTTTTTAGAGAAGAACCGGAGTCAGTGGAGTGATGCCGGTTCTTTTTCGTTGTGGGAGCAGAGAAACGAAAAACTTACAGGTAAAATCTTGTAAAACACGGGAAAGATATGCTATAATGTGTCTGTTATTTTGAAATTAGAAGCTTAGAAAGCATTCATTGGAGGGCGTAAGTTAATGATTAATAGTACTGATTTTCGCACGGGTCTCACTATTGAGATTGATGGCAGCGTATGGCAGATTGTGGATTTCCAGCACGTAAAGCCGGGTAAGGGCGCTGCCTTCGTGCGCACGAAAATCAAAAACGTAGAAACGGGCGCAGTGGTTGAACGTACTTTCAACCCTAACGAAAAAATGCCGGCTGCACATCTCGAAACCCGTAATATGCAGTATCTCTATGAAGCTGATGGCATGTATACGTTCATGGATACGGAAACCTATGAGCAGAGCGAACTCAATCAGGAAACTCTGGGTGACGCCCTGAACTACCTGAAGGAAAACATGGAAGTAAATCTCCAGACCTTCAAGGGCCGTATCATCGGTATCAGCCTGCCGAACTCTGTAAACCTGGCTGTTACGGAATGTGAACCCAGCGTTAAGGGCAACACGGCTACTGGTGCAACCAAGATGGCTAAACTGGAAACCGGTTACGAAGTTCGCGTACCGCTCTTCATCAACGAAGGCGATGTACTGCGTATCGATACCCGTACGGGTAACTACATCGAGCGTGCATAATCGATAAAGATAAATATAATGCACCTGGGACTGCCGCATTATCATGGTGCGGCAGTTTTTCCATCTATTTTCCGGGAATTTTAAAAACTGGCAGGAATCTAGCGTATCCAGCACGAAAAATATACAATAACAAATTTTGTGTGCTGAAGTATGGAGGTATGGGTAATGGAACAAGCAAAAGAAATGGTAAAAAAAGATAACTCCCTAGGTTCGATTCGTATTGCAGATGAAGTGGTCAGCATCATTGCTGGTCTGGCTGCTACGGAAGTAGAAGGTATTGCCGGTATGAGCGGCGGTATCGCTGGTGGTATTGCGGAAATGCTCGGCCGTAAAAACTTTGCCAAAGGTGTTAAAGTTGAAGTCGGTGAAAAAGAGGCCGCTGTGGACCTCTATATCATTGTAAAATATGGTGTGCGTATTCCGGACGTAGCTCTGGCTGCTCAGGAAAATGTTAAGCAGGCCATTGAAAACATGACCGGTCTGTCTGTGGTTGAAGTAAATATCCATGTGCAGGGTGTAGGTTTCCCCGATGAAGAGGGAAAGGTAGATGAGGTCCGCGTTCGTTAAGGGCAAGGGGCGGAGTCTATGAGTATAATCAATCGTTTTTTATTGCTGATTTTATCCCTGACAGGCCTGGCTGTGGCTGGTGTGGTTGTGGCCGCAGCCACACAGGTACTGCCGGAAAATGTCTGGCTGAAACAGGTGCATTACTTTTTGCCGCGTCCGGAGACTTTGGGCGTGGCTGCCGTAATGTTCCTCATTTCCCTGAAACTGCTGCTGGCGGTGTTTAAACGGACACCAAAAGAGAAGTACAGCAGCAAAGGGGAGTATGTAATCGACGCCGGCCCGAAAGGTGAGGTGCGTGTCGCACTGGAGGCCATTCGCAGCCTGGCTGACCGTATGGCCCGTGAGGTGCATGGCGTCCGCGACGCCCGGGTGAAAATCAAGGCCAAAAACAAGGCAGAAGGCGAGGCCAGTCTTTCTATGGATATGGACCTCACTGTTGGCCGGGAGGCTGATGTCAGCCAGGTGGCCGCTACCCTTACGGAAAGATTGCAAAGCCATTTGGCCCGGACTATGGGACTGACCGATGTACCCATCAATGTGGTGGTGTCTGAGGTATCAGACCTGCAGCCGGAAAAGAAACATCGTGTGGTCTAAGGCGGTGACGGATAAATGAAGGAAGAATTGCGGCAGGTGGCAGAAAATCTGTGGCAGACTCATCGCGGCAAGACCTGTGGTGTGCTGTTGGGCATGGCCTTAGGGACAGCTATTTTGTGTTTTGGCTTTTGGCATACGTTCTTTGTTCTTTGTTGCGGCTTGATAGGTTTGTTTATCGGCACCCAGCTGGACAATAATGATAATGTTATCGATAGTGTGCGTGAGAAGGCGTGGACGTTTTTTGAACGCTTTCAGCGGTAAAAAGAGTGTAAGATATTTAGGAAGGTAAAAGGTAAGTAATGAGTCGCAGACAAGCAAGAGAAGCAGCTTTGCAGGCGCTTTTTCAGTTGGATTTAAATCATGGTGAAGAAGGGCAGCAGGAGCAGTATGAAACTCTGGCTATTGATACGGCCTTAGGCGAGGCAGAAAAAATGCCCGCCCGTGACCGTGAATATGTTAGTACGTTGGTGCGTGGCACCCGGGAAAATCTCGCTGCCATAGACAGCTTGATTGCTGCCAGCTCCAAAGACTGGAAGGTGGAGCGTATGGCTGTCGTGGACCGCAATATCACGCGGCTGGCTGCTTATGAGATTGGCTTTTCTGAGGAAAAGATAACTCCGAATATTGCCATCAATGAAGCTGTGGAACTGGCGAAAAAATATGGTACGGATAATTCCAGCCGTTATGTCAATGGCATACTCGGCGCAATGATGAATAATCTTCGTTGAGGAAACAGGCTGCCAGACCCGTAATGAGGGCTCTGGCAGTTTTGTGTGTGTATGGGGGAATTTTAGTGGCTGTCCATTCTGTCAGTGAAGTAAATCGCTATATAAAGGAATTGCTGGCCCGGGAGCCTGTCCTGAGCGGCATGCAGGTAAGAGGGGAGATTTCCAACTACAAGCAATACCCCTCCGGTCACTGCTATTTTACCCTTAAGGACGCGAGCTCGGCACTTAAGTGTGTGATGTTCCGCAGCCGGGCACAATACCTGCGGTTTAAGCCGGAAAACGGCATGCAGGTCGTAGCCGGGGGCTCTCTTTCCGTCTATGAGCGTGACGGTGTGTACCAGCTGTACGTAGACAGCCTGATGCCGGAAGGGACTGGCGATTTGGCTGTTGCCTTTGAGCAGCTGAAGAAAAAACTCAGTGCCGAAGGGCTGTTTGCTGAGGAACGAAAACGGCCGCTGCCGGCGTTTCCCCAAAAAATTGGTGTGGTCACCAGCTCGGCCGGGGCCGTGCTGCGTGATATATATCGTGTATCCAAGCGGCGCTGGCCGGCCGTACAGCTGGTCTTGTATCCGGTACAGGTGCAGGGGACGGAGGCTGCCGGACAGATTGCCCGGGGCATAGAGTTCTTTTCCCGTACGTATCCTGTAGACGTAATCATTGCCGGGCGCGGCGGTGGTTCGATGGAGGATTTGTGGGCCTTTAACGAGGAAGTAGTAGTGCGGGCTATCGCAGCCGCACAGGTGCCGCTAATCTCTGCTGTAGGTCATGAGACTGATTACACGCTGGCGGATTTTGCCGCTGATGTACGGGCGGCAACACCCTCGCAGGCGGCGGAACTGGCCGTGCCAGACCGGGCCGAGGTCAGACGTCAGGTGCTGGCGCTTAAGGCGCAGCTGACACGTCAGATGCAGAAGGAAATTGCTGACCGCCGCTGGCGGCTGGAAAACCTGCTGGCGAGCAGGGCACTGCGTAATCCGCAGCAGCTCCTGTCAGAAAAGCGGCAGCGTCTGGACTATTTGCTGGAAAATCTGCAGGCGCAGTTAAGCCTGGGACTGCAAGGGAAAAAACACCGGTTGGATATATTGCTGAACCGTTTGGCGGCTATCAATCCGACCGCAGTTTTACGCCGAGGCTTTGCCTTGGCCGTAAAGGGTGATAAAATAGTAAGCAGCGTTCACGATGTGGCGCTTGATGATGAATTGATGCTGACTTTGGCTGATGGTACCTTAAAGGTACGGACGCTGGATAAGTCATGAGGGAAGGGTGACCGTTAATGCCGAGAAAAAAGGAACTGTCCTTTGAGGAATCGCTGGAAAAGCTGGAGACCATTGTCAAAACGATGGAAAGCGGTGACAGCAGCCTGAAAGAACTCATGGAAAACTATACGGAAGGCATAAAGCTGGGGGAAACCTGCCTCAAGGAATTAGCCAAAGCAGAGGCGGCGCTGGATACAGTGGTCAGTGTGGAAGATGGTACAGTAACGGAAACCCCGCTGGATATAAAGGGAGAATAACAATGGAATTAAAGAAAATCTGGCAAGAGAGAAGTGCTTTGGTGGAAAAAGCACTGGTGCAGCAATTAAACGAGGCAAACCCTTTGGACAAGACGTTATGCGAGTCCATGAAGTATAGC
Source organism: Selenomonas sp. AE3005 (assembly GCF_905233635.1). Taxonomy (GTDB): domain Bacteria; phylum Bacillota; class Negativicutes; order Selenomonadales; family Selenomonadaceae; genus Selenomonas_A. The sequence goes on from NZ_CAJODG010000029.1 coordinate 24,304, forward strand.
CTGATGGCTGGCGGCAAGCGCCTGCGTCCGGTGCTGCTCATGGCGGCAGCTGACGCGGTGGGGGCTGAAGGTGAGCAGTATCTGACCACGGCCTGTGCGCTGGAAATGATACACACTTATTCGCTGATTCACGATGACCTGCCGGCGATGGACGATGATGACTACCGCCGCGGCAAGCTGACAAATCATAAGGTCTACGGTGCAGGCATGGCCACACTGGCCGGCGACGCGCTGCTGACACTGGCCTTTGAAGTCATGCTGCGCCAGCAGGGCGTCAGCGCTGATAAGCTCGTGCAGGTAGTACGCGAGATAAGCATAGCTGCTGGCCCTGATGGTATGGTCGGCGGTCAGGCCCTGGATATGGAATCTGAGGACAAGCAGGTTTCCCTGGATACCATGAAAAAAATTCATTTGGGCAAGACGGGGGCGCTCTTCCGGGCAGCCCTGCGCAGCGGTGCAATTTTGGGCGGTGCTGATGATAAGGCCCTGGCAGCTCTGACCACCTATGCGGATAACTTTGGCCTGGCTTTCCAGATAACTGATGATATCCTGGATGTCATTGGCGACGAACACGTTATCGGCAAACCGGTGGGCAGTGATGAAAAGAATCATAAGTCCACCTATGTGACCATGACCTCGCTGGCCGAGGCCCAGAAACTGGCCCAGGAGGCCGTGGACGCTGCAGTAGGGGCTTTGGCTGCTTTTGGCGCTGAGGCTGACTTCCTGCGGGAACTGGTGGCTTATTTGGTAAAACGCAATAAATGATGGGATGTGGCATAATGTCATTGTTGGAGAAAATAAATGGCCCGGAGGTTATTAAACGCCTCAGCGTCAGCGAACTGGAGGAACTGGCGCGGGAATTGCGTCAGTTTATCGTGGATACCGTGGCGCAAAACGGTGGGCATTTGGCTCCCAGTCTGGGGACGGTAGAACTGACACTGGCTTTGTACAGCGTGTTTAATTTCCCCCAGGATAAGCTGATTTGGGACGTGGGCCATCAGGCATATACCCATAAGATTATTACGGGACGCCGGGACAGTTTTCATACCCTGCGGCAAAAAGACGGCATAACCGGTTTCCCGAACCGCAGTGAATCTCCGTATGACGCTTTTGGTGTCGGTCATGCCAGCACGTCAATTTCCGCGGCGCTCGGCATGGCGATTTCCCGTGATTTAAGCGGCCGCAATAATGAGGTTATCGCCGTTATCGGTGACGGGGCGCTCACGGGCGGTGAGGCTTTTGAGGCGTTGAATCAAGCCGGCGATTTAGGGAAAAAACTCATTGTCATTCTGAATGATAATGAAATGTCCATTGACAAAAATGTGGGCGGCCTTAGCGACTACCTGTCCAGAATTCGCATTGCCCCCCAGTATAACCGCGCCAAAAAAGATGTGGGCAGCCTTATTATGAGCATTCCCCACATTGGGGACAAGGCGCTGAAAACAGCCCGGGTGGTAAAGGATAGTGTACGGGCGGCGCTCGTGCCCGGCGGCCTTTTTGAGGAACTGGGATTCCACTATATTGGCCCTGTGGACGGACATAATATCAGTCTGCTGCAGGAGATTTTTGAACGTGCCCGGGAACTTGATGGACCGATTCTGATTCATGTTCATACGACCAAGGGCAAAGGCTACCTGCCGGCGGAAACTGAGCCGGATAAATTCCATGGCATTGGCAAATTTGACAAGTCAACAGGCAAATGCCCGTCTAAAGATTGTCCGCCGACATATACCGCTGTGTTTGGCCAGGCCTTAATTGACCTTGCCGGCCGCAACAGTGAACTTGTGGCCATTACGGCTGCCATGCCCAGCGGCACGGGGCTGAAGGCCTTTGGGGACAAATTCCCCCAGCGGTTCTATGACGTTGGCATTGCTGAGGAACATGCTGTTACCCTGGCTGCCGGTCTGGCTGCTGATGGTAAGCACCCTGTAGTGGCGCTCTACTCAACCTTTGCCCAGCGTGGTTATGACCAGCTCATGCATGACGTCTGCCTGCAAAATCTGCCGGTGACTTTGTGCCTTGACCGGGCCGGCCTGGTGGGGGCTGATGGCGCTACCCATCATGGTGCGTTTGACTTGTCATATCTGCGGCACATGCCGAATATGACGATTTTTGTCCCTAAAGATGAAAGTGAATTGCGCGATATGCTCTACACGGCGGTGCAGATGGACACGCCGTCAGCTATACGCTATCCCCGTGGCTGCGGCCTCGGCGTGGCAGTCAGCGAAGATTTTCACAAGCTGGAGATTGGCCGGGCCGAATGTCTGCAGGACGGGCAGGACGTGGCGATTTTGGCCGTGGGGACAATGGTGTCCAAGGCACAGCAGACAGCGGAAATTCTGGCACAGGCCGGCATAACTGCTGCTGTGGTCAATATGCGCTTTGTAAAACCATTGGACGAGGATATGCTTAAGCAGCATCTTAACGCACGCCTGCTAGTCACAATGGAAGAAAACTCCCTGCTGGGCGGCTTTGGCAGTGCTGTAGCGGAATATCTGGCTGACAATGGCCGGACGCTGAACCTGCTGCGGCTTGGCCTGCCCGATAAATTTGTCGAGCAGGGCACTCAGGACGAATTGCTGGCCCTGTGCGGCTTGCAGCCGGAACAGATGGCAGAAAAGATAAAGGAACGATTGAAATAATGGCAAAACAACGCTTGGATATACTCTTAGTGGAAAAGGGCCTGGCTGGCAGCCGCGAGCGGGCCAAACGCATGATTATGGCCGGGGAGGTTCTGGTTGACAATCAAAAGGTGGATAAGGCCGGTGCCACGGTAAAGGCTGAGGCGGAAATCCGCCTGCTGGGCAGTGACATTCCCTATGTCAGCCGCGGCGGCTTGAAACTCGAAAAAGCCATGCAGGAATTCGGCGTGGAAATCGCCGGCAAACGCTGCGCCGATATCGGCGCCTCCACCGGCGGCTTTACTGATTGCATGCTGCAAAATGGCGCTGTACAGGTCTTTGCCATCGATGTCGGTTATGGCCAGCTGGCCTGGAAACTCCGCACCGATGAACGTGTGGTGAATATGGAGCGCACCAATATCCGCAATGTGACGCCGGACGATATCGGCAGCCTGCTGGATTTTGCCTCCATTGATGTGGCCTTTATCTCACTGACGAAGGTTTTGCCGGTAACCCATACGCTGCTTACTGATAATGGTGAAGTAGTGGCCCTGATTAAACCACAGTTTGAGGCCGGCCGGGAGAATGTGGGCAAAAAAGGCGTGGTCAGAGACCCGCAGGTGCATGCCGCTGTTATCACCAAGGTGACGGAATTTGCCCGGGAACTGGGTTTTTGTCCGTTAGCACTGACATATTCCCCGGTGAAGGGCCCGGAAGGCAATATTGAGTATCTCATACGTCTGACCAAGCGGAAGGACGGCGAAGATACAGTGACCGCTGAACAGATTAGCGCGGTGGTGGCCGCAGCCCATGGGGCTTTGGACAAACCCAGCGACAAATAAGGAGCTGACAATATGCGCACCATTGCTATTTTTCCCAATGTGAGCAAGCCGCAGGCACCTGATGTTTTGCGGCGCATATTAAAATTCTATCAGGATAAAGATGTCCGTCTGATTATGCCTGTGGACGAGTCCCGGTATTTTGACCTGGAAGCCTACGGGGTGGAAGATATCGAACACGTACCAGCTGACCTGGCGCTGAGCATTGGCGGCGATGGCACCCTGCTCGGCGTGTGCCGGCGCTATGGGGCTTACGCTGTGCCGGTGTGCGGTATAAATATCGGCACCCTGGGGTTTATGGCTGATATCGAACTCGGCGAACTGGAAAACAAGCTGCAGAAAATTCTCAATCGGGATTACCGCATTGAGCACCGTTTGCTGCTGGCCGGGTTTGTGAAAAGCGATGGTGAAGAACGGTTTTTGGGGCATGCCATCAATGATGTGGTGGTCACGAAGGGCGGCGTAGCCCGTATGCTGCATTTGGGCCTGTCCATCAATGATTCCCACCTGATGGACTACAAGGCTGACGGCGTGATTGTCTCATCACCTACAGGCTCGACGGCCTATTCACTGTCAGCAGGCGGCCCCATTATGAGTCCTTCGATTCAGGCGCTGCTGGTGACGCCTATCTGTGCCCATACCTTTAATATGCGGCCCCTGGTGGTTGGTGAAGATGATGTGGTACACATAAAAATCGCCGCCATTCATCAGGATATCATTGTGACCTTTGACGGGCAGGAGAGTTTCCGCCTGCTGCCCGGTGATGAAATAACGGTGATGAAATCCAATGTGCAGGCCGGCATAATTAAGTTTGAGGACAAGGACTATTATCAGATTTTGCGGACGAAACTCTGGAAGAATAGTGGTGCATGAATAATGAAAAGAGAAGGTGATAGCGTGAAAGGTACACGCCAAGGTTTGATAAAAAAAATAATCGAAGAGCAGATAATTGAAACTCAGGAAGATTTGGCAGAGGCTTTGCGAGCCAGCCGTATCAAGGTGACACAGGCTACAGTATCCCGGGATATCAAAGAAATGATGCTCATAAAGGTACCTACCGGCGACGGCCGTTATCGCTATGCCTATCCCTTGCAGAATACGGTGATTTTTTCGGAGGAGCGTATGCAGCGGCTGCTGCATGATACGGTGACAGGCTGTGACTACAGTGAAAACATCGTGGTGGTAAAGACGCTGCCCGGGGGAGCTAATACCGTAGCGTCTGCCATTGATTATGCCAACTGGCCGGAGGTGCTGGGGACAGTGGCCGGCGATGACAATATTTTCGTAATTGTAAAGCCTAAGTCTGCGGCGCCTCAAATCGTGGAGCGGCTCAAATCCTACATGATGTAAAGGAGACGGACAGGCGATGTTAAAAACACTAACAGTCTGGAATTTTGCTTTGCTGGAACACGTTCAGGTGGAGTTTGGTGCAGGCCTTAACATTCTCACCGGTGAAACAGGCGCTGGTAAATCGATTCTCATCGATGCCCTGGGAGCCATCTTAGGTCAGCGTGTATCGACGGACGCTATCCGCACCGGCTGTGACTGGCTGCGTGTGGAGGCAGTTTTCTCCCTGGAAGAAAAGCAGGCCGGCCTGCACGAATTTTTGACCAGTCAGGCCATTGATGACGCTGACGGCCTGCTGATTATCACCAGACAGGTCACCCGCGGCGGCCGGAGTATGGTACTGGTAAATGGCTGTCATATTACCCTGACAGTATTAAAACAGATAGGCGCTTTTCTGGTAGACATACACGGCCAAAATGAAAATCTGGCCCTGTTGAAAGAAGAAAGCCAGTTTGCCCTGCTCGACAGCTATGACAATGCTTTGGCCGAGGCTCTGGGCAATTATAAAAACATTTACGAGAGCTGGCGTACCAAGCGTCAGGAGCAGGCCGAAAAAGAACAGGCCTCCCGGGAATATGCTCAGCGGCTGGATATGCTGCGCTGGCAGGACAAGGAAATCAGCGAGGCAGAATTGAAAGAACATGAGGACGAGGAACTTGAGGCCAAAATCCGCAAGCTGTCCCATGCGGAAAAAATTTCCGGCTATGTAGAAGAATCTTACAGCCTGCTGGAAGTAGGCCATCAGGATAACGGCGGCGTTCTGGGAGCTCTGGCCAAGGTCAGACGCAACCTTGAGGACATGTCACGTTACGATGATTCCCTGGAAAACTCGCGCAATATGGTTGAAGAGGCCTATATTTCCCTGCAGGAGGCCGCTGCCGAGCTGCGTGATTACGGGGAGTCCCTGGAGTTTGAACCGGCGCTGCTGGACAAACTCCAAAACCGCATGGACGTTATTGACAGACTGTGCCGCAAATATGGCGCCACTATCGCGGACGTACTGGCCCATCAGCAAAAGGTGCAGGCAGAGCTGGCCGATATTGAAAACTACGATGACGATATGGCCAGATTGGCTGAGGAAATAAAGAGGCTGGAAAAAGAACTGGCTGCCAGTGCTGCGCAGCTGACCAAATTGCGCCAGAAAGGGGCAGCCACCCTGGGAGCTGCCATTGGTGAACAGCTGACGGCTTTGGGCATGCCGCAGGCGGTGTTTCATATCAGAATAGAGCCTGCCGGCAAGTACCTGCCTAATGGCCACGATGATGTGATGATGTATTTTTCGGCTAATCCCGGCGAAACGGAAAAGCCGCTGGCTAAGGTGGCCTCAGGTGGTGAGTTGTCACGTATTGCGCTGGCGATTAAAACCGTGGCTGCTGCCCGGGATGACGCTGTGTCCAGCATGGTTTTTGATGAAATTGATACGGGTATCGGCGGCCGTACGGCACAGATGGTGGCGGAACGCATTGCCTTAGTCGCGCAGTACAAGCAGGTTCTGTGTATCACGCATTTGCCACAGATTGCCTGCATGGCAGACAATCATCTCTACATTGCCAAATCCAGTGCCGGCGAGTCCACCGTCACACAGGTACGCCCGCTGACGGAGCGTGAGCAAATCAGCGAAATCGCCAGAATGGCCTCCGGTGTCGATGTTACAACGGCCTCTTTGGACAATGCCAAGGAAATGGTCAGCCATGCGAAATTAGTAAAACAGAAATTTGCTGCAGGCAAATGAAGCGAAAGAATCAAAGATTCTAAGTTAACATCATAGTAATAAGACGCCCGTGGGGGCTTGGTAATGTTTTCCTACGCTTAGACAAGTTCTAACACTGCGGAAAATATCACCAGCCCCCACGGGCTTAGTGCGTTTATTTACTTTGCTTATGCAAATTTGCCTAACGCTACGGGAAAGCTTCATCAGTCACCGGGCTTTGTGTCGAATCTCCTTTGCTGTTGAAGTGGTAGGTCAAAAATGATACAATGAGCAGAGAGATTATGTGAAAGCAGTTGACAATGTGCAGTATATAGGCAAAATCGATTTAGAAATCTATCGGGTTGTTACTGATGATATCCGTACCGATAATGTGGTATTATCGGATGCGCAAAGGAAGCATATTCAGGAGAGTCATCCAGAGGATTACAAAGAGTATTCAAAGCATTTGCAGGTTATTCTTAAGGAACCTGACTACATCCTTGAATCCAATAAACCATTCACGGCAATCGTGCTGAAGGAGATTGTTACGAACGAGAAAAAGTTCAAGCTCATCCTACGCTTGCAGACATCGAATGATCCGACAGGATTTATGAACTCCGTCATTACATTCCAGCACGTGGAGGCAAAAAGATACCGCCGGTATATCAAAAACGCGAAAATCCTTTACCAACGTGAGGGATTATAGTATAATTAAGACAAGGGTAGAGATTCTTTGAGGTGGACAATTTCGTGGCATCCACACGCCGATGGTTAGACAGGGGCAACCCGAGAGATGCAGGGGTACGCCACGCCTGCCAAGGAATCTTTACGGATAACGATAAAGCGCTTGCGTATGCAGGCGCTTTTCCTTTGGACTGGAACAGGCCTTGCCCCGTTAAAAGATGGCCGTGAGGAAGGCATATTGGGCACCATAGCAGTGCTGAAAAGCCTTAACTGGGATAAAAAAACATTGCGCTAAAATTGGTGGAAGTATTCGGCCTTGACGATAAAGCGGCCAACGGCTATGTAGATGCCAACTGGTAAAGCAGACCTGCCGCGGGAACTTATGCAGGAACAATCTGTGCAATAAATAAAATAATAGCAGGAATCAGCAGCTCCTTTGTCGAATTACATTGAGTAATTAAGCGACAAAGGAGTTTTTGTATGAATATTAAGGCCGAAGTTTTTAACAAGTATCTGGAGGAAAAGGAAATCAAAGCCTTTCAGGTGGAGGAGATAGCTGACGACGCACAGCATACCGTGGTGTATCGTTCGCATATTGCGGTGGAGGGGCAGCAGCTGCCGACGTTGGTGCTGCTTGATGACAGTGTGTTCTCGATGGTACGTGTGCAGGTAGCGCCGCAGGCATTGACGGCGGAGAACGAATTGGAGCTGCAGCGCCTGGCCAGCGAGTACAATATGAAGTTCAAACCCTTCAAGCTGTATTTTGACCAGAACGGGGCATTGGTGCTCGATGTATGCCTGCTTACGCCCGGGCAGAAGGAAGAGGATTTCACGCAGCTGGGCGATGAAGTTTATGGCATGTTTGACGTGCTGATTAAGTTCCTTGAGGAAAATTATCGCGGCTGGATGAAAAAGATTTGGTGATAGCAGTTGTCACCGCGGAAGGAGAGGGCTGGCATGAAAGCGCAGGAATTGTGGAAAGAAAACAACGCAGGCGGTTTTTTTATGCCTGAAACTGTCCTTTCGGGGGGGGCAACTGTGCTTATTCTGTAGACACTTATCTACAAGTATATAACGATGCAAATAAGCCTTCTCTCAGGAGGCTGGTGAGTCCTTGCGGCTTGCCGGCAGCCTGAGGGTGGGCTTTTTGTGTTTGCATACGGGGATAAACAGCCCGAGGAGGGGAACAAGATGAAAAACAAGCGGAACAAAAAGGAATTGACCCGTCTTATATTGATGGCACTTATATTGGGCGGAGGGAGCCTTTATGGGCCTGTGGCTGAGGCGGGCGATATCGAGGTCACTGGGACTACACAATATGTCTATAATGGTAAAATTAGTAATACGTTAAGCTCTTCCGAGAATTCATCTAATCACAATACTACTGTTGCGAGCACAGGCAAGGTATTTATGGGTACCTTTGGCGGCTATACCACTGGTTTCGCGGCTAACGGCAATACAGTCACCATAAACTCCGGCGCTACTATTGAACAGCAGATCATGGGAGGGCGTGGTGAAAATGGCGCAAGCGGGAACCAAGTCACCGTTAACAGCGGTGCCATAGTAACTGTAGGCGGTCTCTATGGCGGTTGGACCTACCGTAACTGCGCCAATTCCAACGAAGTCGTCGTTAGCGCCGGTACATATGCCGGTGTCTTTGGCGGCTCGAGCTCTGCTGGGGCCGGCACTGGCAATGACGCAAAAACGAACGCCGTTACTATCAACGACGGCACAACAGTAAACGGCCCTGTCTATGGCGGTTTTGCCCAATATGGCGACACCGATGCCAATACCGTAACCATTAATGGCGGTACATTTAATGACGGTACAGGTCCAGATGCAGACGCCATCATTTATGGTGGGGTTTCTCCCGACCACGGCAAATCCGCAACAAACAACAAAATCAACATCAACACGGCAGTAAGTGGCATCAAAGGGGTTTATGGCGGAAAAGCAGACAGCGCGTCTTATAGCAGCGGCAATATCCTGAACCTCGGCACCACGGGTATATCAATCGGCTCCAAAGGCATTGATTGGACTCAGACGATTAAAATTGGCTATACGGATACATCCAGTGTGTTACATGGAGTGAGTTTCGCAAATACAAACACAGCGGTGCTTTCATCGACGGGCAGAATTAACGGCGTCGGTACGCTGGACATTTCGGATATGACCATTTCACCTACCGTTTACGGTACCATGACGCTGCTTTCCGGTGGAACCACGGACACTTTAAAAACCAATTTCATCGACCTTACGGTGAAATACAGGACCGGCACAACTACTACGGCCACGAAGACGTTTGACAGTACGCATACAAGTTATGACATCAAAGACACGTCGGTCGACAACGACACGGTCAATAACGTAACTCTCCATTACAAGACGGACGTGGACACTATTGCGCTCGCAAGTGACACGGGCTACACGAATAACAAGGTGACCTATACCCGTACCGCCCAAACCCCTGTCAGCGAGGTCACTATCGGCTCGGGCATGACATGGGGTACGGGACGGACGGACGGAAGTAGTTACACATTCAATTCGAGTACCGCCATCAATGCCTCGAATCTGACCTTCACAGGCACGGCAGATGCGCCGGATGCTTCCATGACCCTGCTTTCCGGTGCAACGGGTATCACGGGCAGTCATATCACCCAGCCAGGCGATGACAAAGGCACAGTCGCCGCAAATTTCACCGATACGGCGGGCATTAACTTTGTCGGTACGGGAAAAGGCGTTGTGTCAGTGGGGACGGGCGCGAATGCTGACAAGGTACTGTACACCCTCAACAGCGGTACGCTCACCAATATCAACCTTGGCAGCTGGGACGGTACAGCGAGCAATATTCCCACGAATTGGACAGGCTCTAATGTCGCCGTCGCTACGGGGGATTTTACCGCGACGCCAGACGAGAATATAAACATTATCGAGACGACAACAGCAGGTTTCTTTGGCGATGTTACAGGCACTCATGCCTATACTGCTGCAGGTGAGGCTTTTTCCAATGAGGATAACGGCGTCACCATCTCCGGCAATAAAGCCGGCGGTGTAAAGGCAACGAACAGCGGCAGAAACCTGACTTACTTTGCCGAGGCCTTTGATGGGCATACTATCGCGCTTGGCAGTATGGCCTGGGGCACGCCAAGGGACGCAGGCTCGGCTTATAGCTTTGGCAATTTGACCGCTATTGACGCCACCAATCTTTCCTTTACCAATCCCATGGCAGTAGGCACAGTAGGCACCAGCACGGCCCTGCTGACCAATGCCACGGACTTACCGGCCAGCTTTAGTAATATAACTTATGCATCCGGTGCGTCATCGCATACGCAGAATTTCACGAATGCAGCTGCTGACAACGGGGCGAAGTTTAACGGTACCATCAACGGTACGGTTTCCACCACTCTCGGACAGGTAAATTATACCGTAAGTGGCAAGAGCATTACCGGCATTGACCTCGCAGGCTGGAACGGAACTTCCACAGCCCTTGACGGCTGGACGGCAGCGACGAGTGGTGTTGCCGTCAAAGCAGAAGGTTTCACTGCGCCGACACTTACGGCAGGCACGTCGACGAATATCTTCACCACCAGTGCGGCAAATTTCTTCGATGATAACTATATCACCGGCGCGCAGAAATATGGCGCGTCTACAGCCCCGTCCTCGGATACGGATAAAGGTGTTACCTTCACTGTCACTCAGGATAAGGGCGTCAAGGCCTCGGCTGATGGACAGAACCTTGTGTATGCCGTCGGCAAAATGGCGGTATCGAATATTGCCCTTGGTAATATGACCATTGGGGCTGGCGGTTTAGTAAATCAGCGTACTGCAGATGCCAACTATACCTTTGATGGCAGTCCCACGATTAACGCCACAAACTTGACCTTTGACAAGCCGGCGGAGGTAGAAAACAGCACCTTGCTTGCTAACGCCACAGGAATCACCACGGGCAATTCCGTGACGGGGGCAAGCCATAGTCAGGCCATCAGCGATGCAGCTATAGGTGGCGGGATAAAGGTGTCCGGTACTCTCACCGGCACGGTTTCTGCTGTTGCCGGTGGTGTCAACTATACCGTAAACAACAAGACCATTTCCTCCATGGATTTGTCTGGCTGGGATACGACTACTGTGAATACTACCCTGCCGGATACTAAGTGGACAGGCAGCAATGTTGCCGTAAGCACGGGAACTTTTACCGCACCCACTGCGGATAAAACCATCTTTACCACCGATATAACAAACTTTTTCGGTGACGTAACCGGAGCTATGGCCTATACGCCAGGTGCGGCTTTTAGCGGCGACGAGGTAAATGGCGTTACTCTTTCCGGCACCAGATCCGGTGGCGTGAAGAAAAGTAATGACGGCAGTGACTTGGAATATATTGCTGAGGTCAGGACTGTAAACAATATTGCCCTGGGCAATATGACCGTTGGGGCTGGCGGTGTAGTGAATCAGCGTACTGCAGATGCCAACTATACCTTTGATGGCAGTACCAAGATTGACGCCACTAATTTGACCTTTGACAAGCCTGCGGATGTAGCAGACAGCACCTTGTTTGCTAACGCCACAGGAATCACCACGGGCAATCACGTGACGGGGGCAAGCCATAGTCAGGCCATTACCAATGCGGCTATGGGTGGCGGTATCACCGCGTCGGGGACGCTGCATGGTACGGTAGCGGCAGATACAAATGCCGTAAAGTACACAGTAGCGGATAAGACGGTTTCCTCGATAGATTTGTCTGGCTGGGATACGACTACTACGGTCAATGGCCTGCCCAATAATAAGTGGACAGGCAGTAATGTTGCCGTAAGCACGGGAACTTTTACCGCACCCACTGCGGATAAAACCATCTTTACCACCGATATAACAAACTTTTTCGGTGACGTAACGGGTGCCATGGCCTATACCTCCGGCGCGGCCTTTAGCGGCGACGAGGGTGCGGGGGTTACACTTTCCGGCACCAAATCCGGCGGCGTGAAGAAAAGTAATGACGGCTGTGACTTGGAATATATTGCCGAGGTCAGGACTGTAAACAATATTACCCTGGGCAATATGACCTGGGGGACTGGCCGGGCTATGCCTGCTACCGGCTATACCTTCTCGGTAGCAGCTAACGGCGTAGACGCCACGAATCTGAAATTTATTTTTACAGGAAATGACGCAAATACTATTGCAAACGGTAATGACTGGAATCTGCTTACCAATGCTAATGGCCTTGCGGCAGACCTCGTAGTCAAAGGTACACCGGTCAGTCAGAATATAAGCTACAGTCTGGCCAATGGGGCAACGCTTGACGGTACTTTGACAGGTAAGGTTAAAACGTATGCCAATACGGTCAATTATGCCGTAACAGGCAAGACTTTGGACAGCGTGGATATTTCCGGTTGGGATGGCAGTACCACAGGTGCAGTAAATGACACTTGGCGCAAAGCCGCCAGCGGCATAGCTGTAACCGGCAGTGGCTTTACGGCGCCCACGACAGTTGGTGATTATAATATCCTGACTGCGACACCAACAGGCTATTTCACGGGGGCACAGATTGCTGACAGTATTGCCTATATAGCGAGCGGCGAATACAGCGAAACCGACAGTGATATCACCCTCTCAGGAACACAGTCCAAAGGTGTAAAGGTAAATGATAACGGCACGGCCCTCCAGTATTCCTTAGGCAATGTCAAGGTAAATACCATTAAAATCGGCAATGTTAACTATAATAAAGGTGACACGGTTTTAGATAGGAGTGACCTCCTTTACGATTATTCCGGCGTCAACAGCAACGGCCTCGATATCAGCGGCTTGGGGATGATCATGAGCGACGACCAGAAGAAAGTGGCCGCCGCTAACGACTCCATGACCTTGGTCAAGGCCAATGGTACCTTAAATAATATTGATGCCAAGGAAACCGGCAAGAGCACCTACACCTATGACGCTACGTCTGGCCTTGCCGTCAAGGGTGCGTTAACGGGGGCAGTAGCAGCTACGAATAACAACGTAGTTTATACCGTTACCGGCAACAATGCGACGACTTTGACCTTTGGCACAGTGGGCTGGAACAGCACATACGCTCGTACTGACAGTGAAATTGCCTACACGGGCGCACTTGTCAATGCGGATAATATTACCTTTACGGGCACGGATACGCTGAATGTGGGCGATACCATGGTATTGGTATCCAACTATGGCGATAGTGTCAACAAGATTCGCAGTAGCATCTTCACGCTGAACGGGCAGACCGGTAAGGGCCATGCTTATTGGAACAGCGCAGATAACAACCTGTATTATGTCATCGACAGAGCCGCAGGCACAGAAGTGCCCACGGTGAATGCCATTGGCATTAAGGAAACTGTAGATAACAACCCCGGCCATCAGGGCGATGTTATCGGCGGTCAGGCGCAGGGTGATGGTGAATCCACGAATAATGAAGTGGATGTCAAGAACTCCAAAATTGAGAAGAAGGACGACGGCACGGGCGGCGATGTCAAAGGCGGCACCAGCGAGGACGGACCTTCCCAGGAAAATAAAGCCGATGTAAAGGACAGCGAGGTAGAAGGTGACGTTATCGGCGGCGAAAGTGACAGTGGCCCGTCCAGAAGGAATCAGGCCATTGTCAGAGGCAGTACGATTGGCGGCGATGTTAGCGGTGGCGATACCAACGGCGGCGGTGACACCGAGGAAAACAAGACGGAAGTCAAGGACAGCACCGTGGGCGGTGACGTCAACGGCGGCCATTCCGGCGGCAACGGCAATTCCAACAAAAATGATGTCGATGTCGACAACACCACAGTGGACGGCGATGTCAACGGTGGTAATAGCGATGGTGACGGCAACGCTGACGGCAATAATGCCGACGTCAAGAACGGCAGTAAAGTCGGCGGCGATGTCAACGGCGGCCACTCCGGCGGCAACGGCCATACCAATGGCAACAACGCCACGGTAGACGGCAGTACCGTAGATGGTGATGTCAACGGCGGCAAGAGCGACGGCAACGGCGATGCCAACGAAAACAAGACTGACGTGAAGAACGGCAGCAAGGTAGGTGGCAGCGTCACTGGTGGCCAGAGCAATGGCGGCAACACCAACAAGAATGAAACTACGGTCAGCGGTGGCAGCACTGTAAATAAGGACGTTATTGGCGGCAAGACCAACGGCGATGGTACGTCCAGTGAGAACAAGACCAATGTTGACGGCAGCAATGTCGGCGGTAGTGTCATTGGCGGCCAAAGTGAAAACGGCGACGCCGACAAGAATGAAACAAATGTAACCGGCGGCAGCACCGTAGGCGGTGACGTCCTCGGCGGCAAGACCACCGGCACGGGCAACGCCAACGAAAACAAGACCAATGTCGATGGCAGCAATGTCAGCGGCAATGTAACTGGCGGCCAGAGCCAGAATGGCGATGCCAGCGAGAACAAAACTGACGTCAAGAATGGCAGCACCGTAGGCGGTAATGTCATCGGTGGCCAGAGCAATGGCGGCAACACCAACAAGAATGAAACTACGGTCAGCGGCGGCAGCACCGTAAATGGTGATGTTACCGGTGGCAAGACTTCCGGCAACGGCACGTCCAGCGAAAACAAGACCAATGTTGACGGTAGCAATGTCGGCGGTAGTGTCATTGGCGGCCAAAGTGTTGACGGCGACGCCAACAAGAATGAAACAAATGTAACCGGCGGCAGCACCGTAACAGGTGACGTCCTCGGCGGCAAGACCACCGGCACAGGCAACGCCAACGAGAACAATGTCAACATTGATGGCGGTTCCACCGTAAATGGCAATGTCTATGGCGGCTACAGCGCAACTGGCGACGCCTCCGGCAATGGCATCGACATCGGCACCGGCAAGGTAAACGGTGACATTTACGGCGGCTTTAGCGGCGGCAGTGGCAGCACGATTAACAACACCATTACCCTCCACGGCGGCGCAGATGTATCGAATAGCAACATCATCGGCGGCAACAACGGCACAGCCGGCAATACGCTGAACATCGGCAACAGTAACGAACCCTGGACCGGTGGCAGCCAGTCGGTGAAGAATATCGCAGGCTTCCAAACGCTGAACTACACGAATTTGCCGTGGAATTCCACCAGCCCGGCCCTCACCATCAGCGATGGCACCTCTTCGGATTTGTCCGGTACAACCATTACGGCGAAGCAGGTAGCCTTTACGGGCATCAAAACCTTGACCGTAGGCTCTACCATGACGCTTTTGGACCAGAGCAACGTGACCCCTGCAAGCAAGCGGGCCACCCAAGTGGATACTTCCGGTTCTGAATTTACCGTCGGCACAGCTACGGAAGGTGCCGGTAAGCTCGTCCTTGACGCGAGCGGCAACGTGGTCTATCAGGTGGAAAGCGCAGGCGCAAGCCGCCAGACGCACAACACCGTTATGGCCGCAGAGGCTGCAGCAGTTGCCCTTAACGCTGGCAATGACTTTATCCTGTCGGCAAGAGAAGGTTTGGCGCGCAAGGAAAACATCGGCAAGGACGGCATAGCCGTATTTGCCCAGATTGGCGGCGGCGCTATGCGTCAGGAAACCGGCAGCCATGTCAACGTCAACATGTGGAATGGCATTGTGGCCCTCGGCCGCAAGAACGTCCAAAAAGAATCCACCATGGAATACGGCGTATTCATCGAACATGGCTGGGGCAATTTCTCCACCCATAGCGACAACGCCCAGCGCGGCGACGGCTCCGTGGATTATACCGGCGGCGGCCTTTTGGGCAAGTGGACGAAAGCCGACGGCCTGTACGTCGAAGGCAGCCTGCGTATCGGCAGCATGCATGAAAAGGCCAACAACCTCCTTCGCGATACGGTAAGAGGCTACGGCTATGACGAACGCACCACCTACAAAGGTTTCCACCTCGGCGTAGGCAAGGAATTTGCCATCAAAGATGGCAATACTGTGGAAGTTTACGGCAAATATTTCTACAACCGCAAGGACGGCATGAACTTTAACGCCGGACTTGACGAATACAACCTCGATGCCGTAACCAGCCAGATTCTCCGCGTCGGTGCCCGTTACACCATGAAACGCGAACGCTGGAACTACTACGGCGACCTGTCCTATGAACACGAGCTGGACGGCCAGGCCAAAGGCCGCGCTAACGGCATGGCCATTCGCGGCGCCGACACCAGCGGCGGCAGCGTCCGCCTCGAACTGGGCGCCAAACTTTTGGCCAACGAAAAATCCCCCTGGAGCCTCGACCTGAACCTGACCGGCTACGCCGGCAAGAAACAAGGCCTGCAGGGCGGTGTTTCGGTGAAGTTTATGTTCTAAAAGCAAAAAGCTACAACTGCATACTAATAGCCCGTGGGAGCAAATGAATCGCCCCCACGGGCTTTGTGTATGTAAAAAAGTATACATAGATTAAGTATTGCGAAAATTTGCATTATGGGTTAAAATAGGACTATAGAACTAAGAGCTGTTAATAAAAATGAATATGTGAGACCGTGAAGACAACAGCGGTTTCAGGTGGATCTGGGATCGATAAGATTCGGCCAAAAAGTAGTCGCTGAGAAAGTGAGGGATTACATTGGATAATTTTTATCGATGGCTGTTGTCAACGTCTTGGGCAGAGCGTCTGAGAGCCTATGCGTACATCGAGAAAGATTTGCGGCATCAGAAACGTTGGGTCATGAACGAGGATAAGTGGGAGGATATGAAAATGCTTGTGGGGCAGATTATATCCATTCACTTCAAAAAGTACCCGGCGAAGGATGTCAAGGATTTTTCCCAGCGATTGACCAGGCTGTATAAGTTGTTATTGGCGCCGATGTCCGAGGAAAAGAGCCTTAACCATGCTATAAGCAAAAATTTATTGATGGATATCTATGATGAAGATGATATCGCTGCGCGGCAGACGATAAATCAGTATTTCCATCAGAAACGCCTTAAGGAAAGTCATTCGGTACTTGATAATCTTTTCTGGTGCTATGAATATATGATGGACCAGGTGATGACTCGTTATTTGGCAGTTATGGCGTAAAAAAAATCCCCTGCAGTATGTGGAATTGTGCAGGGGATTTTTTTATGTCTTTATGCTTTTACGGCGGCAGGCGATTCTGCCTTGGCTGTTTCTGCCTTGGCTGTCTCTGCCGGTGGATGGGGGATGAAGGGCTGCAGATAGGCGAGGATTTCATCAATCTGACTGGATTTGGCTATGCCGGTCTTGCACCAAAAGGAAAAATGCTCGCAGTTGTTCAGTAACAAATTGTAGCCGTGTTCACCGATTTTGCTGCGAGCGCGTTCGACGGTTTCTCCCGGAGGGAAAGTTGTAATCTCACCGTCCCAAAGCCGTTTGATAATCCAGTCGAAGGCGCTGTATTTGGCCTTTGAATCCATGCCGTTAAGTACATACAGGGTATCGCTGTCAGACATAAACTCTGACACGCTGGTTTCCGTTACAATGCCATCACATAGCAGGGGATGACGTTCTTTGTGATAATGAATTACATGGTCATTGCCGGCGTAGATACCAAAGTGGCGATAGCCTTTGCGCTTGACATAGACGATGTCCCCTTTATGGGCCTTGAACATAAAACTTCCTCCTTGCTCGCACATACTATTATTTTATATATTCGCCGCTGTACGGTAAACTCCTTGTACACAAGTAAATAATTAAGCAGGCAGGAGATTATGATTGTGTAGCGAAATTAGATTGTATATATTGTTTTTGGAGATGAGTGACATGAAATTAGCTGTTTTGGGAACGGGCTTTATCGTAAAAGAAGGGATTTTACCAGCTTTGCAAAATGTGCCGGAGATAGAGGCGGCAGCAATTTTTGCCCGGCCGCGCAGTCAGGCAAAAGCGGAGGAACTGGCCAGACAATATAAAATTCCCCGGGTATATACGGACTATGAGGAACTGTTGGCTGACCTGGAAATTGATTTTGTTTATATCGGCCTGACCAACAGCGTGCATTATGAATATGGCAAAAAAGCCCTGCTGGCCGGCAAAAATGTGATTATGGAGAAACCTTTTGCGTCCACGGCCGCGGAGGTCGGGGAACTTTGTGAGCTGGCACTGGCTAAAAATCTGTACATGTTTGAGGCCGTAACCTTGCTGCACCTGCCCAATTATCAGGTGATTAAAGAACAGCTGCCCAAACTCGGGAAAATCACGGCCGTACAAGCCAATTATTCCCAGTATTCCAGCCGTTATGATAAATATCTGGCTGGTGATGTGCAGCCGGCATTTAACCCGGAATTGTCCGGCGGCGCCTTGTATGATATAAATATCTACAATTTGAATTTTATTGTCGGCTTGTTCGGTGCCCCGGCAGAGGCGTCATATCTGCCGAATATCGGCTTTAACGGGATTGATACCTCCGGGGTGCTCGTGATGAAATATCCGACGTTTACAGCTGTAGCGTTAGGCGCCAAGGATTCGGAGAGTCCCTGCTTTATTACCGTACAGGGTGAAAAGGGGTGGCTGCGTGCTGTGGGTGCCCCTAATGCGCTGGCGGCTGTTGAGGTATCGCTGCATGGTTCACACGAGACTACGCGGTATGAGTTAAATCGTTATCCCCATCGCATGGTACATGAGCTTAAGGAGTTTGCACGCATTTATGAGGCCGGCGATTATAAAAGTGTACAAAAAGGTCTGGATATTTCGCTGGCTGTTATGGAAACCGCAGAAAGAGCGCGTAAAGACGCCGGCATAGTATTTGGCTGCGACAAGAATGTGGCGGAAGGTTAAACGTAATAGAGCAAGGCGTTGTAAAAATAAAAGTCCCCATAAGCAGGAAATAGCATGCTGTATCACGAATAAAGACATAAAATAATTTTTTTGTCATGCAGGGAGCAAAGAGGTGATACTGTGAAGAAATTTATCAACAAACCGGAAGATTTGGAGGTTGAGGTCGCAAGAGGAATGGCTTTAGCCAGGCCGGGAATTATCAGACAGCTGCCAGGCACGAATATCATGGTCAGACGGAATTTGAAAAAGGACAGGGTATCTTTGGTGTTTGGCTGCGGCAGCGGCCATGAGCCGGCGCCTAGCGGTTTTGTGGGCTATGGCATGCTTGACGCAGCTATTCCAGGAAAAATATTTTCTTCACCAACGCCAGATATGATTCTCAAGGGTATCAAAGAGGTTCAGAATGAGGCTGGCGTATTGTGCCTCATCGTAAACTATACCGGAGATGTTTTAAATTTCCGCATGGCTATGGAAATGGCACAGATGGAGGGGATTGCCCTGGAATCAGTGCTTATTGCTGATGATGTGGCTACGCAAAAGAATAAGTCTGTCGGACGGCGCGGCCTGGCTGGTGTAGTGCTGATAATGAAGATAGCCGGGGCCGAGGCCGAGATGGGTACAGACCTTTACGGTGTGAAGAAGGTAGCTGAGTGGGCAGCTGCCGGTTTGCGCACCGTAGGAGTGGCCTGCCGCCCCTGTGTTATTCCGTCTGATGGTGAGCTCAGCTTTGAACTCGGGGAACAGGAAATGGAAATCGGCATGGGGCTGCACGGCGAACCAGGCGTTCTGCGGTGCGGCATGATGAGTGCCAAAGATACAGCCAAGGAAATGCTGGACCTCATTTTATTGGACTGCAACTATGAAAATAGTGAAGTGGTGGTTCTGATAAATGGTTTAGGAGGAACCCCCATAATGGAACTCTATGTAATCAATGAGTTTGTTCATGATTATTTGACCGAGCATGGCATACGTGTTTATGATACAATGGTTGGTAATTTCATGACGTCCCTGGAAATGGGCGGTTTTTCGATAAGCCTTATGCGGCTTGACCCGCATTTGAAAGCCCTTTATGATGCAGCAGCGGATACATCAGTCTTTAGACGTTGAAGGAGGATGCGAGCTGAATGACAGGAAAAGAATTCATGCTTGCCTCGCTTAAGGCTATTAGTCAGGAAATCATAGCGCATGAGGAGGAACTGAACCGTTTGGACAATGCCATTGGCGATGGCGACCATGGTACCAATATGGCCCGGTTCTGCCGTATAATATTGCAGGATTTGCCTGAACTGGCTGAACAGGAAGATATGGGCAAGATTCTTCAGCATGTGGGCATGCGTTGTATTACAGAAATTGGAGGTTCTGCGGGGCCGTTGTTTGGTAAATTTTATTTGCAGGCCGCGATGGCCAATATGGGCAATAGCTGTATGGAAGTGGCAAACTGGGTGGTGTCCTTCGAAGAAGGCACGATGGGGGTTTCGCAAATCGGTAGAAGTGTGGAGGGCGAAAAAACCATGCTCGACGCGCTGTTTCCAGCGGATAGAGCTATGCAGGAGGCGTTGGAGGAAGGCCGGAGCTTTCAGGATATTCTTCTGGCAGGTGCCGAGGCTGCCCAAAAAGGTGTGGAGTACACAAAAACAATTCAAGCCAGCAAGGGGCGGGCTGCGTATCTGGGAATGCGCAGCATAGGTCATCAGGACCCCGGCGCCACCACGATTATGCTGATGCTGCAGGCTATGCATAGGCTGGCCGTAGAAATGCAGGCAGAGTAAATTATTTACGCACAGCCAGGTGGCTGTGCGTTTTTATCAGTAAGTAAAACAGGCTTATCATTTGCCAGCGCGTATTTAACGCATGGAGGTTGCTGAAAATGGTGGAAAAACAATCTTATTTGGAACATGCTGCAGTGACAGTAGCAGATATTGACTGGAGCCAAAAGTTCTTTGCTGAGGTTCTGGGCATGACGGAAACACGGCGGAAGGAAAAAGACGGCAAATTGCAGCATTTGTGGCTGAAAGGCGGCCTGCAGCTGGTCGCTGCGCCGGATAATCCGGCTGCCGGCAGGGGACATCACTTGGGAATTGTGGTACAGGATTTTGCTGCTACCCTGCAGGAAATGCTGGCGTATGATGGTGTACATGCCATGGAAGGCAAGCCGGAAAAATGGGTGCAGCTGCCTGATGGTCTGGTACTGGAACTCTTTCAGGAAAAGCCGGGAGCCATTGCGAAGGTATTGGCCGTGGAAGTTAAATAAAAAACAGCCATGCAAGGTTCATATTCCTGCATGGCTGTTGCAATTTTAGGGGGATACGTATCAGTCTTTTAAATGGGGACAGTTTTTGGCCATGATTTCTTCATAGTGGGCAATTTTGTAGTCAAGTCTGTCCATGGTAGCTTTTAGCTGCTCATACTGTTCCTGCAGACGGGCGCGCTGTTCGATGAGGATTTCCTTGCGGGCAGCCTCTGTGCCTTCTTTGAAGAATAAATCCACGTACTCGATGAGTGCCTCAACCTGTACACCGGCACTGCGCATACATTTGGAAAACTCTACCCAGCCACAGGCGGCCTCATCAAAATCACGAATGCCGTTTTCCTTGCGTGGTACGTGAGGGATAAGACCGATACGTTCATAGTAGCGGATAGTATCGGCGGATAAATCGTATTTTTCGCTGACTTCCTTGATTGTCATAAAATCACCTCGTAAATTCAGGATTTATCTTTATGCTTTAGTTTAGCACTTGGAGTGTACTTCAAGTCAAGAAAAACTTGCAAGTTATGCTGCGGCAGTCTTGTGTTGTACGGCCGGATGTTTTTTGCATAGGAAAGCAGGATATTGGTCTTTTCAGGTTGAATGATATATATTGAAGAAAAGGTCTGCAGCTTACCATCAATACAGGGATAGCGTGAGCTGGAACGGGGAACAGGAGAGAGGTATATGAAAATGAATCTGAAAAAGAAAATTGCTGTGGCGATGGCCGTAGGACTTATGACCAGCGGTGTTTGCTGTGCGTCGAAGAATCTTGTTGACCGGGAGAGTCTGAATCAAGTGGCCTTGCTGCAATCCCTGGCACAGGGATATTTGGGCGGCACGGTTACGGTAAAAGATGTGCGAAGTCTGGGAGATACGGGCATAGGCACGTTTGAGGGCGTTAATGGTGAAATGATTGTGCTTGATGGCACGGTTTATCAGGCCCTGGGCGATGGCCGGGTAGTAGTGGCTCAGGATAAGACAGTTGTTCCTTATGCTACGGTAACACATTTTGACAATGACATTTCGGTGAAACTCAGTAACGTCAAGAATAAAGCAGCTTTTGAGGCGGCGCTGAATCAGGAAGTAGGAAAATGTGGAAAAAACAGTTTCTACATGATAAAGATGCATACAGTCTTTCCGTCAATCCTGTTCCGCAGCGAATATGGCAGTAAGAAACCATATCCCACGCTGGTAGAGGCTTTGAAGGGCAAGCAGACGGAGTTTACAGCTAAGAATATCAGCGGAACATTGGTCGGACTCTATTGTCCTGATTATATAAATGGTTTAAACACGCCCGGCTGGCACTTCCATTTTATTTCTGATGACAAAAAGCAGGGCGGTCACGTTCTGGAACTTTCCCTGCAGGAGGGTACCGTGCAGTTTGATAAGACGGATAAGTTCACCATGGTGCTGCATGATGACAAGGACTTTCAAAAGATGAATCTGGCAAAGGATATGAGTGCTGACATAAAGAGTGCCGAGCAGGATACCAAATCGGCTATGAACAGCGGCAAGTAAGAAGATTTAAATTGCCCTGCACTGAATGAAAATCGCCGGCTAAAGGCATTGTTGCTGTGTATACGGATACCTGCCAGTATGAAGGCGAAACTACAGCAAAAAGGAGCACCGCTCGAAAAGGGCGGTGCTCCTTGCTTTTATAACGAGGCAAGAAAATGTCCCCCACCTCAGCAGGTGGGGGCACGAATACCAAAACAGGCGGCGAGCATATCTCCCGCCTCGTTGAAACGCCAAGAACTTCCTCTTGGCGTTATAAAAGGTAGATGTTTATGCTGTTTTAGCAGAAGAAAGACATTCTGGCAGAGGCTTTGTAGTTCTCAGCTAATTTACGCAGGCTGTCCCTGTTGCTGTCGTCGGTTTCATCGTACATACGTCTGGCAGCATTTTCGCTAATCATATACTTCCAAACCATTGCCTTAATAATCAATTCTCTTTCTAACATTTGTTCCTCCATCTTTTCTTTCAATATTTCATTAACAGATTGATACTATAGCTTATATTTGATTCACTGTCAACACTTTTTATAATAAAACTTACAGCCATAAGAAAAAACTATGGAAATTTTTTACTGTTTATATTGACATAGTGTCATTTTAACCGTATAATGCAATTAACATAAGTTACACGATGTCATTTTTAAAAGACTTTACAGGAGGCTCATTATGCCAAAGGTTTCAGAAGAAGTGCTGCTGGCGCGGCGTGAGGAGATAATTGACGCTTGTGCGCAGTTGTATGAGACAATGAATTTCAAGGATATTACGCTCAAAGAGATAGGCAAAGTGACGACCTTTAATCGTACGGCCATTTATAACTATTTCAATACTAAGGAAGAAATCTTTCTGGCACTTATGCAGCGTGAGTATGATTTGTGGGTAGCCGATTTGGAAGAATTACTTACTGCCCATGACAGCCTGAAACGGGAGGACCTGGCGTCGGCGCTGTCGCATACTTTGGAGAAACGTTCAAGGTGGTTGAAACTCCTGTCCATGAATCATTTTGATATGGAAGGGAACAGCCGTTATGAAAATCTGGTGGAGTTCAAGCGCTCGTATGGCCGGTCCATGCAGACGGTGCGCCGATGTCTGGACAAGTTTTGTCCGGAAATGAATGAGGCGGCTAAGCAGAATTTTATTTATGCTTATTTTCCCTTTATCTATGGGATTTATCCTTATGCAGTGGTAACGGATATGCAGAAAAAGGCAATGGCAGAGGCCGGGGTGGATTACAAGTATCTGTCCATTTATGAAATCTCCAATAATTGCCTGCGGAAACTGTTAGGTGTTGACTAAGGAGATATAGCGTGAAACGGCGAGATTTTTTGAAAGCTGGAATTGGGGGAGCCTTTACCCTGTGGGGGATAACTAATGCTCTGCAGGAGGAAAAGGCACTGGCGGCCAACGGGCGTGAGCCGCTCCCCAAAGGACGTAAGGTTGATATGCATGCGCATGCAATCCTGCCGAGTTTTGTGCAGGGCCTGAAAAAGCTCGGTATTGATGCGGCAGCTGAGGAAGGATATCCGTTGCCGTCCTGGTCGGAATCAGCACACTTGGATTTTATGCGGCAGGCTGGTATTGACTATACGGTACTGTCACCGGCAACACCGCATATTTATAATGGTGATGAAAAACTGTCCTGTGAGGTGGCGCGGGAAATCAATGAAGAAACAGCCGCGCTTTGCCGTAAGTATCCTGATAAGTTCGGTTTTGTGGCAGCCCTGCCATTCCCGAGCAGCGATGGCAGTATTGCAGAGATAAGGTATGCGATGGATAAGCTTGGGGCGTTGGGCGTGAAAGTTCCGAGCAATGCCGGCGGTATTTATCTGGGGGATGCACGCTGGGAAGCGATTTTTGCGGAATTAAACCGCCGCAGAGCGCTGATAATCATGCACCCCAGCCCTGCACGGGAACTGCCGCGCCAAGGGACAGTGACGGGGCAGGTTATGGCCTTGTTTGAATATCCTGCCGATACCACCAGAGCGGTAGTCAATCTGCTGGCCAGCGGTATGCTGGAACGTTATCCCCAGGTTCGTCTGGTAGTGCCGCATTGTGGTTCATTCCTGCCGTATATGAAACAGCGGGCCAAGGCGATGTTTGCCATGCTGGCCGGTATGCAGATGATGAAACCGGTTGATATGGAGGCAGGCATGAAACAGCTTTATTATGACCTGGCTGGTGACCCCATGCCGGAGGCAATGGATATGCTGCTTAAGATTACAGATGAAAGCCATTTGCTGTATGGCAGCGATTTCCCCTATGTTCCGGCCAAAGCCTTGCTGGCGAAGAAGAACGGCCTGGACGATGAACTGGCTAAACGTCATTGGTTGGCGAAAATATATTGCCAAAATTCGCAAGAGTTAATATTTTCATAACGATGGGAATGTGTAAGGAGATGTGAAAATGAAAGTTTTGGTTATTCATGGCAGCATGAGAAAGAATGGCAATACGGGAATACTGGCTGATGAATTTATCCGCGGAGCGCAGGCGGCTGGGCATGAAACAGAGAAAGTGGAACTGCGCGACAAAAAATTTGGTGATTGCTTTGGCTGCCGGGCCTGCCATAATAATGGCGGCAGCTGCGTGCAGAAGGACGATATGGCAGAAGTTCTGGAAAAAGTGAAGGCTGCGGATGTTATTGTACTGGCCTCGCCGTTGTATTACTTTACCTGGACGGGCCTGATGAAGAGATTCCTCGACCGTACCTATCCCTTGCTGCCCATTTTGCAGGACAAGGATTTTTACCTGCTTACGCTGGGCGGCGTGCCGGATAAGAAGTTCATGGATAATATCCTGTCAGATTTCAATATGTATGTAGGCTGTTTCAAGGAATTCAATCAAGTGGGCGTGCGCAATGCGGGGGCTGTCATCGGCACTTCGGCTTTGGCACCCGGTGCCATTCGTGAGTCAGCAGCCATGCAGGAGGCCTATGAAACGGGCAGGAATTTATAACGAGGCAAGAAAATGTCCCCCACCTCAGCAGGTGGGGGCACGAATACCAAAACAGGCGGCGAGCATATCTCCCGCCTCGTTGAAACGCCAAGACGGCGTTATAAGAGTTTATAAGGGGGTATAAATATGTTTATCATCAATCAGACGTTAAAGGCTGACAAGATTCCGGCAGGCAAGGGTGAGGAGCTCTTTAAGCAGCATATTGCCTGGTTTACAAAACATTTTGAACAGGGGGATTTCCTGTTGGTGGGGCCTTATACGGACAAAGAGATGGCCGGGATTATGATTGCCGGTACGGACAGCCGTGAGGCTGTGGAAGAAATACTTAAGGAAGATGTATACTATGCTGACGGCATTGCGGAATATGAAGTGCGGTCGTTTAAAGCGCCACTGATTTCGGTCAGCCTGCCCGCTTGCGCAGGCAAATGACAATGCAGGTAATTTAACGGAGGCATTCCTTATGAACAGACGGGAATTTATTCAGCTTGCCGGCACGGGGGCCATGACATTGTTTCTTTCCGGCTGTGGCCTGGGGGCTCTGACCGGCGAAAAGGGCCGTAAGGAAACAAAAGAATTTGTACCGGGAAGTGTTTCAGGAGGAAAGAACATGAATATTGTGGTGATTACCAGCAGTCCCCATCCGAAAAATGAATCCACCTCTATCTATCTGGCTGATAGATTTACGGAAGGGGCTAAAAGTGCCGGCCATGAGGTCTTTACTTTTGACGCGGCGCATGAGGAAACGCATCCCTGTCAGGGCTGCGATAAATGCGGCATGGATGGCCCGTGCATTTTTAAGGATGCCATTGAAAACACGCTGATGCCCAAGATGCTGGCGGCTGACCTTATCGTACTGACCACGCCGTTGTACTATTTTGGCATGTCAGCACAGTTAAAGATAATTGTAGACAGATTCTATTCCCGTACGGGGAAACTACACGGCAAGAAATCCATTATGATGGCTACGGCCTATAACAGTGCAGACTGGACGATGGAGGCCCTGGCCAATCATTACGAAACTTTGGTGCGCTATATGGAATGGCAGGATGTGGGGCAGGTTTGGGCGACAGGCTGCGGGGCGCGCAGTCTGGTGGAAAAGTCGTCCTTTGCTGATATGGCCTATAAAATAGGGGCTAATTTGTAAGATAAAATACTTGACTTGGAGTTTACTACAAGTGCTAGAGTGATAGCAGATGACATTGGCGATGAAAGGGGATAACATTATGCGAAAACTATGGATTGCCTGCTTGGGTGTGTTGATGATTTTAGGTCTGATGGGCTGCGGCACAGAATCCGGCAAAACGGCAGAGAAGGCAGCGCCGGCACCAGCGCAGACGGCACAGGCAGAAAGCAAGGCCCCGGCGGCTAAAGGAAAAATTTTGGTGGCGTATTTTTCGGCAACGGGCAATACCCGTACTTTGGCAGAAAACACAGCCAAGGCGTTAAATGCTGACCTTTATGAAATCCGCCCGGAAGTTCCTTATAGCAAAGAGGACTTGAACTATAATGACGAAAGCACCCGGGCCACGGTGGAGCAGAAAAATGACAGTGCCCGGCCGAAACTGGCGGACAAGAATGCACCGGTAGCTGCTTATGACACTATTGTGCTGGCTTATCCTATCTGGTGGGGCCAGGCACCGCGTATCATGGATACCTTTGTGGAAAGCTATGATTTCACGGGCAAGAAAATGACGGCTGTCTGCACTTCCGGCGGCAGTGATATTGGCACGAGTGCCGACTATCTGCAGAAGCTGACCAAGGGAAAGGCTGAATGGAAGGCAGGCAAGCTGTTCTCTCCACAGGCCAAAGCCGAAGAAATCAAAAGCTGGTTT
>NZ_CAJODG010000030.1 GCF_905233635.1 Selenomonas sp. AE3005
TGGAACTTCTGGATATGACAGGTCATACGGACAAGGAACTGGATGCCATCACCAAGGAGCTTTTGGCAGCAGCCAATAAGCGTCCGGAACTTGCCGGTGTGTATACCACATATTCCGTTGAGTCCCCCATCTGTAAGTTTGAAGTGAACCGTGAGAAGGTAAAACAGCTCGGCGTAAACCTCTCCGATGTATTCACTGCCCTGCAGGTCAATTACGGTGGCAGCCAGATAAATGACTTCATGCAGTTCGGGCGCAACTACAAGGTTATCATGCAGTCAGATGCCCAGTACCGCAGTGAAAAGGAAGCCTTGAAGTTCAATTATGTGCGTAACAGCGAGGGCAATATGGTTCCTCTGGACAGCCTGCTCACACCGAAACTTTCCACCTCTACATCCATCATCTCCCGTTTCAACGGCACACGCAGCATCAGCATCCAAGGCAGTGTCGGTGATGGTTACAGTTCGGGACAGGCATTAGCTGCCATGGAAGAAGTGGTGCGGCAGACAGCACCGGCAGGTTTTAATATCGAATGGTCGGGCCAGAGCCGCGAGGAAAAGAAATCCGCCAGCTCTACAGGTCAGGTTATGGCTCTCTCGCTGGTATTCGTCTTCCTTTGCCTGGCGGCCCTCTATGAAAGCTGGAGCGTGCCCTTTGCGGTACTCCTCACGATACCCACGGGACTTTTCGGCGCCTTCTTTGTGCAGTTCGCACTTTTGATGCTCGAACTCAGCTTTGGGCATTTTAACCCCGGTTTGCAGAACACTGTCTACATGCAGATTGGTGTCATCATGATTATGGGACTGGCAGCCAAAAACGCCATCCTTATCGTGGAATTTGCGAAAGTCCGTGTGGATCATGGCATGGAGCCGGTAAAAGCAGCGATTGAGGCCGCAGGACTCCGCCTGAGGCCAATCATTATGACCTCGCTGGCCTTTATCATCGGCTGTCTGCCGCTGGCCATGGCTCACGGTGCCGGCGCAGCTGCGCGAAACAGTATGGGTACAGCCGTTGTCGGTGGTATGCTCTTTGCAACCTGCCTGGGAATATTTTTGATTCCGGTACTCTATGTTATCGTTGTATGGGCAGCTATGAAACTGGTCGGTAAAAAACCAGCTCCCCCTGAACTGCCAGCGGATACTGTGAAAGAATAAAGCGTTATGAGGTGAATGTATATGAAAAAAATTCTTACCTTGGTTATGACAACGCTGTTGCTCTGTATGCTGACGGCCACATCATTTGCGGCCACCAGTCAGGAAAAAATCAACAAGGAACGGGCTGAAATCGACAACCTTTCTGTGCAGGCGCTGCATAGACTCTATGCCAAAGTGCCCTCAGCCGAAAATGTTATCAACAGCTGCTACGCTTATGCGACCTTAAGCAACACGGGCATGAAACTGGGACTCTTCGGCAGTGCCCACGGCCGTGGCCTGGCTGTGAACAACCAAACCGGGGAAAAGGTTTATATGCGTATGCAGGAAATGGGCATTGGGCTGGGCCTTGGCGTTAAGGAATACGACTTGATTTTCGTCATCGGCACGGAAAAGGCTTGGAAAGCGTTTATCGCCGGTGATATCAAATTCGCCAGCGCCGCTGACGCCTCAGCCAGCGACGGTGAGGCCGGTGGTGCCATAGACGGTGCCTCCATTGCCGCCAACGGCGTCTGGGTATACCAGATGACAAAAAAAGGCCTGGCGCTAGAGGCCTCCATAAATGGGACAAAGATTTACGCCGATAAGAAGTTAAATCAATACTGATATGTAAAGCAAAAGAATCCGTTGACGAAACTGTCAGCGGATTCTTTTTTATAACGCCGTTGTTCCAGTTTTGCCATAGGCAAAACTTCCTCTTGGCGTTTCAACGAGGCGGTAGATATGCTCGCCGCCTGTTTTGGTATTCGTGCCCCCACCTGCTGAGGTGGGGGACATTTTCTTGCCTCGTTATTGCAGTTTGATGGTTAGTTCGTGCTTAGCTGTCCAAATTTTTCCAGTATATGCTCGCAGTTCTGCACGACCTCGAGTGTCCCCATATATTCCCCGTCCTCATCATACACCGCCATATATTTCACCAATATGGGCTTACCCATGATATAACGGGCGACTTCGAGCGAGCTGCGTTTCTTCGCCTTGAAATCTGCCACTAGATTACGCACCACGGGCACAATATGCGGCGGATGACATTCCGCTACATCACGCCCCAGTGCGGCCAAGGGCCGGGGAAATACCCGGCCTTCGTTGATAAAGAACCGCAGTTTTTCCTCGGCATCGATGAATGTTAAATCGAGCGGCAGCAGGGAAAGCAATGCGCTTAGCTGTTTGACCGTCAATTCGCCTGTAGGCAACAGTATTTTTCCTGCCAGAATATCCTGCCCCTTAACCTTGGCCAGTTCGTCCGCCGCCCAGCGTTCCCCTGGCTCCCACTTGGCCGGATTATCCACAAAGGCCATACCCATTTCCGGGAAATCGCGATAAATTTTTTTCCACTCCTCTGCCGTGAAAAAACGCAGGCACAGAGGATATAAAATCTTTTCTTCCTTGGCAATCATGAGCTGCGCATGCTTGGCCACAGCAACAATGCGCCCCTTGTAAATAACGGCATTGTCCGCATCCTCTGTCACCGCCCGGGTAAGCGTGACCAACTCTTTTTTTATTTCATCATCCTCGTCCCACATGACCTGTGAGGGCCCTGTTACACCGTATTTATACAGCTGCGCCATCAACAGTTCTTCTTTTTTGGCATAATGAACACGCACGCCATTAAGCTCACACAAGGCCTTAATAACCACCGCCTCTGGCACTTTATCTTCTGCGCACTGTGCCAGCAGGAGGCCCAAAACCTTTTCCATACCAGTATTTTCCGCGCGCATCAGGCTGATGGGATGTCCCTCAGGCAGGGAAACCGGCGCAGCAAGGCCGTTCACCTGACAGGTCAGTTTTGCCTGCTCCGCTTCCCAGTTGGTCACGATAAAGCCCTGCGCCTTGAAGGCAGCAATAACCTTTTCCAGGTCTACAGACTGCAGCGCCGCCGCCCGGGGTATGGTCATGATATTGCCCATGACCTTCAAAGCCTCAGAGCTGATAAGCCTGCCCATCCCCAGCTCCGTTAAAATCTCCGCTACCCGGGGATTATCTTTCACCAGTTCCGCCACCATCAGGCTGAAATCTATTGTCTTCACGCTGATAACTCCTTCGCACATGAATACAGTAAAACTTTTACACATAATTATAACCGTATTCAGCGGCAGGTTCAGTTACAATCGTTACATAAGCAAACAAAAATTCCCTTATTACATCAGTATGATATAATAAGGGAAGAAATTATCGAAAAGGAGAGCGCTATGAGCCCAACAGAAAATGTTACGCTGTTAATCCATCAGCTCAAATCTGAACATGCTGCAAAATACAAAAAAGGCATTTATCATTTCACCCAAACCAGCCTTGCCTACAACAGCAACCGCATTGAAGGCAGCAAACTCAGCCATGAACATACCATAAATCTCTTCAACACCCATACCATCCTCAGTAATGGCGATGAAGTCATTGACAGTAATGATATCATCGAAACCATGAATCACTTTCGCGCCTTTGACTTTATCCTGAATAATTATGCTGTACCCACCGATGAGGAAATCGTCAAGCATCTGCATAAAATACTCAAAAGCAATACCACGGATGCAGATAATGATTGGTTTAATGTCGGTGAATACAAAAGCCTTCCCAATACCATTGGCGATAAAGAGACCTGTCCTCCCAACAAGGTCGCAGACGAAATCAGCAGGCTTCTCGACAGCTATAATAAGCTGAGCCAGCATGATTTACACAGTTTGCTTAAGTTTCATGTAGACTTTGAGGCCATCCATCCGTTTCAAGATGGCAACGGACGCGTAGGCAGATTACTGCTGTTCAAGGATTGTCTGGCCTTCGGCATTATCCCCTTCATTATTGATAACGAACACAAGCAATTTTACTACCGCGGCCTGCGGGAATTTTATAGAGAGCCAGGGTATCTGACTGACACCTGCCTCTCCGCGCAGGATAAGTACACAGCTTACTGCAAGCACTTCGTAAAAGATTTCAGCTAAGTTTTTTAACTAAGAATCTAGCAATAAGCGTCAGGCGAGGACTAGCTGACAGCAGCGTCAGGCAGGGAACGTAAAGAAAATATTTTTTATCATACGACAAAAGGGGCTGGAAAAGTCAACTGTCTGAGCACAGCGAGTTTTGACTTTTCCAGCCCTTAAATTAAAGATAAAAAATATTTTTAGTTCCGCGCCGCAGCGGATGACAGCTAGTCCTCGCCTGACGCGCCTTTTGCCACGAACTCAATCGTGGTAATAAACCTTGCCGCCAATAACTGTCTTGTGGATTCGCACTTCTTCATCAAAGATAACAATATCCGCCCGCTTGCCGCTTTCCAGAGAACCTGCCTCATCGTAAATTCCCAGCTCTGTGGCAGGCGTTTTTGTTACCATTTCGATAATCTGCGGCAGCTGCGCCCCGGTGTTTTCCCAGAATATTTTAACACAGCGGTTCATCGTCGCCACGCTGCCGGCAATGGTGCCATCTTTGAGCGTGGCCAGCTCGCCCTTGACAAAGACTTCCTGTCCCCCAAGCTCCGAAGGCCCGTCACCTAAGCCGCAGGCTCTGAGGCTGTCGGTAATAAGAATTATGTTTTTGCCGCCCTTGGCACGATAAAGAAGTCTTTGTGCCATGGGATGGGAATGTACATTGTCGGCAATGATTTCACAGTTGGCCTCCGTGTCAAAGGCAGCGCCCACTACACCGGGGCTGCGATGGGTAAAGCCCGTCATGGCATTATACACATGGGTGAAATGATGTATGCCCTGCTCCGTTACCGCTTTAATGGCCGTATCATAATCCGCCGCCGTATGACCGATGGACACGGTAATCCCGGCCTGCCGGCACTTGTCAACAAACGCATTGTCCGTCAGTTCTTCGGGCGCGAGCGTAATGATTTTTATAATATCCGCCCACGGCTTTACCATTTCGTAATCAGCCTGACGGATATTTTCCTCGGCCTGCGCGCCTTTTTTCGCTGGACTGATGAACGGTCCTTCCATGTGGACGCCTAAGATGCGCGCCCCTGCCATACGGCTTTTCATGGTTTCACGCACCGCCAGCAGGGCATCTTCGACCTCATACCATTTACAGGTCATGGTGGTGGGCAAAAAGCCCGTAACACCGGTACGCGCCTGCATTTTTGCCATGCGCTCCAAACCGTCCATATCTGCGTCCATAGTATCAGCACCGGCACAGCCATGGATATGCACATTGATAAATCCCGGCGAAACATACTGCCCTTGGGCGTCAATTATTTCTGCCGCTGCCGGAATGTCCTGCTCATTTACAAAGCCCTTTATCTTTTCACCCTCACAGAGCAGTACGCCCTCTGTGCGGAAAACAAACGCACCCTGTTCATCCGGCACGATAAACCGGCCATTTTTTATTGCTAACATTAACTCAACACCTTTACTCTTCTACATAATGGCTGAAACTGCCAATAACGAGCTGGGGAAACTCCTGATGCAGGGTTTCGATAAACTTGCGCGTCCCCACGGCCTTGCCCTGCGGTTCCGGCATGATATCGAGGAACGCATCCGGGTCAATATTGAGATTGCGTACCTGAATCATCTGCACCGGCAGCTCCCGGAAAAATTCCTGCCAGGCTTTCAGCTCCTCTTCTCTGTCATTAAAGCCGGGAAAATACAGCAGGTTCAAGGATACATAGACGCCCTTGTCCAAGGCGTAACGGATTGATTCCTTCACATTTGTCAGATGATAGCTGGCGCGATAGTAGGCATCATAGCCTTCCTCCCGGGCGCTGATGATGGAAACGCGCAGGGAATCAAGTCCGGCGTCTACGATTTTCTTCACGCCCTCCGTCCAGCCCACGTTGGAATTCATGTTAATCTGGCCCTTGCCGGTCTGCTGGCGGATGAGCCTGATGCCTGCCGCGATATTATCGGCGGCCAGTGACGGCTCGCCTTCACAGCCCTGACCAAAGCTGATGATGCCATCGGGTGCGACCTGCAGGTGATAAACGCCCACCTCGGCAATCTCTTCCGGCGTCGGACGAAAATCAATGCGCTGCTGGGGGGAAGGACAGCATTCGGCAGGCTGCAGGGAAATACAGCCAAAACAGTTGGCATTACAAACCGGAGATGTGGGAATTCCGCACTCCCAGCGGCGGTAGAAAAGATTCTGTGCCGTGCAGCAATGCCATTTCAGCGAACAGCCTGCCACCTGCTCGACAATGCGGTTGCCCGGCAGGTCTTTTTTCGTGCGCTTAACGAGATTTTTAAGCTCCTTGGTGTTGTAATGCACCGGGTCCCATTTATCATTTTCATCAGTATAGACCGCCGCACAATACAGCTCGTCCTTATAGACCACCACGGCGGTGTAGCCGTAAAGGGGCAGACGCTGCGCTTCTTCTGCCCGTTCATAGGCCGGCATATAAAGACGGGTATAACCGGCAGGCAAAATGGCCGCTACGGCCAGACCGCTGATGGGCATGACTTCGCCGTCACCGGCCTGCCCCACCGCCAGATGGTCGGGCAGCAGCATCAAATCCGCGCTTTCCGGCAGGGGAATCAAGTCCTCGGGCTTTAAGAGGATATTATCCCGGCCCGTGCGGCCCATCCCCTGCATGCCCGGGGCATCTAAGATATTGCCGTCCTCATCGGCATAGACTGCCGTAATCATTTCAGTTTGCGGCATTTTCTGTCCCTCCTTCCTGACCTTCCACCGCTGCCACAGCGGCCTTCTTTTTCTTCTGTTTCTTGGGATTAAATTTATTCATGGCCATATCCACATCTTCTTGCACAATGCACTCCACGGCAGGCAAAAGATACTCAATGGCCTCCTTTATCTTCGGCTTGTCCTCAGCCGTAAAAGGCGCCAGCACATGATTGATTACCGTCCAGCCCGGCAGCGGACGGCCAATGCCAATCCGCACCCGGGCAAAATGCTCATCACCAACGTGCGCCAATACGGACTTAATGCCGTTATGCCCTCCGGCGCTGCCCTTCTTGCGAATGCGCACCGTACCAGCAGGGATATCCATATCGTCATGGACAACGATTAAATCTTCCGGCGCCAGCTTGTAATAACTGAGCAAGGGGCCAACAGCCCTGCCGCTTTCATTCATATAGGTCATGGGCTTTACCAGAATGATTTTTTCCGTGCCCAAAAAGCCCTGCGCTATCCGGGCCTCAAACTTATCCTGCCAGCTGTCTATGCCCAGCTTATCCGCCAGGGCATCCACCAGCATGAAGCCTACGTTATGCTTGGTGGCGGCATACTCACTGCCGGGATTGCCCAGCCCTGCAATTATTTTCATGATGATATCCTCCTAAAAAAAGAGCCGCCCCGCAAGGAGCAGCCTCTTATCCTAAATTAGTTACCGTTGGCCGTGGGGTCACCGATGAGGAACAGATACGCCAGCACCACCAGCCCCAGAGCGATACGATACCAGCCAAAGGCCTTGAAGTCATTGGTCTTGATATAGCTCAGCAGGAATTTGATGGAAATGATGGAAACGATAAAGGCCGTCACCATCCCCACCACCATGATGATGATTTGCGCCCCGGTGTAATGCAGGCCGAATTTCACCATTTTCAGCAGGCTGGCGCCAAACATTACCGGAATAGCCAAAAAGAAGGTGAACTCTGCCGCCACGACACGGCTGGCCCCAAAGAGAATACCGCCGATAATCGTCGCGCCGGAACGGCTCGTGCCCGGCACCAGTGACAGCACCTGAAACAGGCCGATGATGAAGGCCGTGCGGTAGTCCAGTCTGGCAAGGTCGTTAATCCGGGGACGGCGGTGCTTGTTGTAGTTTTCAATCCAGATAAAGAGCAGGCCGTAGAAAATAAGCGTTGCCGCCACCACGGGAGCCGTCATAAAATGCTCTTCCATGTACTTATTGAAGGCCAGACCGATTACCGCTGCCGGAATGCAGGCCACCAGTACCTTCAGCCACAGGCTCACGGTATCGCGCTTTTCCTGACGGGTCTTCCAGCCTGACCACGGATTGAGCTTTTCAAAGTTCAGTGCCACAACGGCGAGAATTGCCCCGAGCTGGATAACCACCAGGAACATATCCATGAAATCCTTGCTGACATCCAGCTTGATGAAATCATCCACCAAAATCATGTGCCCGGTACTGGATACCGGCAGCCATTCCGTCAGGCCTTCCACGATACCGAGAACTACTACTTTCAGCAGTTCAACTATGCTTAAATCCACTACTCTCTAAACCTCCGTTACCAGCGATTAACGCCTGCTTCTGCTCATGGGTGAGCCTTTTTATATGCCACTCCCGGCTCTGAGCCTCGCGTTTATCCGCAAAAGTCTCAAAATAGACAAGACGCACAGGCAGCCGGGAACGGGTGTATTTGCCGCCCCGGCCTGCATTGTGCGTCCTGACCCGCTTTACGAGGTCATTTGTCCAGCCGGTATAAAAACTGCCGTCACTGCACTCTAAAATATAAGTGTAGTTTTCCTCATTACTCGGCATCTTTAATCGTTACTTTTTCCATCACGACTTTTTCCAGCGGACGGTCGGAAAAGTCCGTTTCGCTGTGGCCGATGGTACGGACAACGTCCATGCCCTTAATCACCTTGCCAAAGATGGTATGCTTGCCGTTGAGCCACGGGGTCTTGTCCAGCGTGATGAAGAACTGGCTGCCGCCCGTGTGGGGCATACCCGTATTGGCCATGGCCAGAATGCCTTCGCCCGTGAATTTCAAATCATCGAGAAATTCATCTTCGATGGTGTAACCGGGACCGCCCATGCCCGTACCTTCCGGGTCGCCGCCCTGAATCATAAAGCCATCAATCACGCGATGGAAAATCACGCCGTTGTAAAAGCCTTTTTCCGTCAGGTCGATAAAATTCTTCGTTGTAATCGGCGTCTTATCCTCAAAGAGTTCAATTTCAAACGTACCTTTGTTGGTTTCAAATACTGCAATGCGATTAGCCACTTTTTTGCCTCCATTATCCTTGCCGCCGGCGATACAGCCAGCCGTAAATGCCGTCATTAACACCAGCATCATAATCAATATCTTTTTCATTGTACAAAATTCCCCTCTCTATTGCAACTGAAATTTAATGTCCATGGCCGGTATGACGATGAATGACCGCGCCTGTCTTTACTCCCGGCGAGCTGAAGCCATGTCCCATCACCTCATTGGCCGACATGATAATCACGAAGGCATCGGGGTCGATGGCGTTTATAATCATCTTCATCTTGGCGACCTGCGTAAGGGTCACCACCACGAAGACCACATTGCGTTCCCTCCGTGTAAAGGCCCCCTGCCCGTGCAGGAAGGTCACGCCGCGGCCGACCTCCATGATGCCCTCAGCGATGGTTTCCGCCTGATTGGACACGATTAAAAGCGCCTTGCGGCTGTTGAAGCCAGCAATGACCTTGTCCGTAACCATGGCATTCATAAACATACAGATAAGCGTAAACATCGCCGGTGCCACGCCGAACATAAAGGCCGCCGCCAGCATCACGAGACAGTTAAAGGCGAAAATCACACCGCCCATATTGAAGGAATAGAGTTTCTTGGCAATGGCGCCCACGATATCAAAGCCGCCGGTACTGCCGTTCATGCGGAACACAATGCCATAGCCGATACCGTTGAACACGCCGCCAAAAATCGCCGCCAGCATCATATCATTTACCGGCGCATAGGCATTCAGCGGTCTGGTGATATCAAGGCAAAAGGAAAAAATAGCCGTGCCGATAATCACATCGCAGGTATAGCCCTTGCCCAGCAGCCGCCATGCCGCCATCAGAAGCGGAATATTGTAGGCAAAGGTCTGGGCACCGATGGGCAGATGCGTGAGGTAATACACAATCATGGCAATGCCCGTAGCGCCGCCGGTGAGCAGATGGGACGGCACCAGAAAGAGATTGATGGAAGAACTGGCGATAAGACATCCCACCGTAATGCCGACATAACGCAGCAGACGGTGTTCCAGCAGTCGCAGCTGTATCATCTGCCCAGTCCCTCCAAACGCACTTCCTTATCCTTTGGCAGAGCCGAGGTGTCAATGGTCAGCCAGGCGCTGTGCCTGCCGTCCTCTTCCTCCTGCAGCAAAGGGTCGCCCTCTGCTGCCATAGCCTCAGCCTCGGCCTCATCCAGCGGCAGAGCCGTAATCTTTAGCTCCAGCAGCTGGCCGTCCTCGGGATTCACCAGCAGCAGCAAATGCTGATGAGGATATCCCGGACGGTTAAAAATCAGATAGCAGCTGCCTTCGATGTAGCGGCGCTGCTGCCTGCCGTAGACCTTTTCCAGCCAGTATTTGGTCGCTCCTTTGCGCACGCCGTCCCGGGCCTCATATTTTTCCATGTCAACCACGAAGTCCACCACCTGCCCCGTTTTCGGGGAAATGCTGGCCTCATAGCCGTTTTTGTAAACATAGGTTTTGATTCTGACACCCTGCTTTTGGGTTATCTTATCATACAGCGGTTCTCCCCATTTGCTCTGCAGGACGCTTTCTTTGTCCCCCAGCATTACGCCCTGACAGGAAAAATCTTCATCAATGACCTTGCCGGCCGCCATGACAGTCGTACTGAGCAGCAACAGGCAAAGGAGCATACAGCCGCTCAGCTTGCGCACCAGTTTTACCATAAGTCCCTCCTGAAATTGCCCTGCTCGAAAATCTTTACCTGCGTGCCGTCAGCCTTGGTGCCCACGATTTCCAAATCGCGTGTGCCAATCATGAAATCCTCATGCACCAGCGAATCATTTGCGCCTGCCTGCAGCAGGGTCACGCTGTCCATGTCCTCGCCACCGGCAATGCAGGTAGGATACGCCTTGCCCAAAGCCAGATGACAGGACGCATTTTCATCAAACAGGGTGTTGTAGAATAAAATTCCGCTTTGGGAGATGGGCGAATCAAACGGCACCAGCGCCACCTCACCCAGATAGCTGGCTCCTTCATCCGTTTCCAGCAGGCCCTTTAAAATTTCCCCGCCTTTTTCTGCCGTATAATCTACCACTTTGCCGTCCTTGAAGGTCAGCTTAAAGCCCTCGATGAGGTTGCCATTGTAGTTAAGCGGCTTGGCGGCTGTCACCGTGCCGTTTACGCCATCACGCCTTGGCAGGCTGTAAACTTCCTCCGTGGGCATATTGGCGGCAAACTCAATGCCCAGTTCCGACTTTTCCGCACCGCCGGCCCAGATATGCCCCTCCGGCAGTTCAACGGTCAGGTCTGTGCCCAGAGAATTTTTATAATGCAGCCGGACAAACTTCTGCTCGTTGAGATAAGCCGCCGCCTGCTGCAGGAAGTCAATATGCCTGCGCCACTCAGCCACGGTATCTACCCCATCGCCAATGCGGACAGTCTTAAAGATAGCCTGCCAGAGTTTTGCCACCGCCTCCTCCACAGGCACATCCGGGAATACCTTAGCCGCCCAGCCCTTGGTCGGCACTGACACCACACACCAGGTATTCTTGTTGCTCATGAGCCGCTGACGGTATTCCAGCAAAGCTGCCCCGGCGGCCTGATTGGCCAGCTGCAGCTTTTCCGGGTCAATATCGCTGAAAATCTGCGGGTCACGGGCGGCAATAGACACAAAGGCCGCCCCCTGCTCAGCATAATCCTGATAGAAACGCACACGCCACTCAGGAAATTCCGTAAAGAGTTCCTTTTTGCCATGCTCATAGCGGATATGGGCAGATAATTCATCGCCCCAGCTGATTACCACATCATGGGCACCGGCAGCAAAGGCCGCCGTGCTGATTTCCCGGGCAAATTCCGCGCACTCAATCGGCGAGTTTATGACTAAAATCTGGTCTTTCTGGATATTAACGCCCACACTGACCACCAGCCGGGCATATTGCTTCAACAACTGCTGCACTTACAACGCCTCCGTATCAAAACACAAAGTCACAGGGCCGTCATTCACCGACGCTACCTGCATATCCGCGCCGAATTCACCATGCTCAACCCTGACACCTCTTTCCCGGAGCTGTGCCATGAAATACTCATAGAGCCTGTTTGCCTGCTCCGCCGGTGCCGCATGACTGAACCCCGGACGGCGTTTTTTGAGATCCGCGTACAGGGTAAACTGGGAAATAACCAGCATAGCCCCCTGCACCTGGTCAATGCTCAGATTCATCTTGCCGGCCTCATCGGAAAAAACACGCACATGGCAGATTTTTTCTGCCAGTTTGGCTGCCGTTTCCTCCGTATCCTCAGGGCCGACGCCCAGCAGCACCAAAAAGCCCTGCTCAATGGCTCCGTTTACCTTTCCGTCAATGCTGACGGAGGCAGATTTTACCCGTGTCACTACTGACCGCACACTCGTTCCCCCTCTGGTTCTCATTGCATATATGGTGCGGTAAACTCACGCACCGTCCTAAAATACAGTTTTTCATCCTTCTGGCAGGCCACGCCATGAACAGCGTCATGGATAAGCAGCATCATCTTGTCCGGGGCCTTGGCGTTGCGGTAAAGCTGCTCGCACATAGCCGGCGGTACCAGCGCATCCTTCGTGCCATGAATAAACAACACAGGTACTCTGGAGTGCATAACCGCCACCTCGGGTACTGCCCTGTTCAGGCTGAACCCTGCCACCTGCTGGCAGCGCCAGTCCAAAAGATTCATGGCCGGGAAAGCCGGCAGTCCCAAGGACTCCTGAATCTGATGCACCAGCAGGTCAAAGGCGCTGGTATAGCCGCTTTCCTCTACACAGGCCACCACATTTTCCGGCAAATCATCGTCATCACAGGCCATCATCACGGTGGCCGCTCCCATGGACACCCCATGCAGGATAATTTTCGCCTGCGGATAATAAAGAGCTATCCTTTTGGCCCAATCGACCACATCCACGCTTTCCCGATAGCCTAAAGTCAGATAACGCCCCTCGCTTTTGCCGGACGCCCGCAAGTCAGGCGTCAGCACATGAAAGCCCTGCCGCAGGTAATGCGTGGCCAGATAATAGGAATTTTCCTGAGTACAGCCATAGCCATGGGCAATAATCACCCATTTGCTGCTGTCCTTACCTTCATCGGGATAAAAATGCGTGGCCTTTAGCTGCAGCTTGTCCCGGGAAGTCAGCGTCCATTCCTCATTGGTAAAATCAGGTTTATCATAATGCCGGGCCTCCGGCGGCATAATCAGCGCATAGGCCCGGGGCGGTTCCTGAGGATTTTCCACCGTGCCGCGCTCCAAGCCAAAATGCACGGCATAATTGCCAACAAAATATCCTGTCCCCATGACAAAAGCCGCCAGCACCACGATAGCGGTCAGGACAGCTGTCACGAGACAGGATAAAAATAACTTATGCATGGAATCACCTTTCATGACATTTCATCCTATCTTCATCAAGAAACATGAATCCATTATAACGCCATTGTTCAAATTTTGCCACAGGCAAAATATTCAAATCTGCTATCTCTAAATCTCCAGCGTCAGCCGGTTCTCATCACCGCTGGCCAGATAGCGGCAATAAGACAGCCTGGTTGTCACAGAATCAATGAAATATTCCCGGAAGGAGTATCTGCCTTCCTGAACCGCCTTTAGTATGTCATAGGGCTGGCCGTTGTCCCGGACAATCAGTGTGATTTTGTCTGTCACCTCCCTGCCCAAAAGCAAGGATACCTCCAGCTGAAAATTTTTGCCTGCCGCCCGTTCCGCCGCATGCAGGCCAATTTCCTCGACACAGAGCATCAGCAGCATACGCCGGAAGGAAGGGATATTTCGCGCCGTCAGCACTTCCTCCATCTGTCTTACTGTGCCCATGACTTCCTCCTTCACGGAGTTAATATCATAGGAATACTGCCGGGAAAACTGCGCCTTATCCAAAAACAGCCAGCCCTGCCGGCCTGCCAGCAGATAATTCAGTACGAAAGCTGCCAGAAAAGCTGCCCCTGTACCAAGCCAGAGGCCATAAAAAGAATACGCTGCGCCGCATTCCATACCGATATAGGGCAGCCCCAGCAGCAGCATGATTTTTAAAAATGCACCGTAATTTCTTTTCTCTATATAAATATAGTAGTTGCTGTACATGAGCGTACTGCCCAGAAACACCGTAAACAGCAAAAAGCAGCGTATCGCCGCCCCGGTCTCGTGAATCATGGCTGCGTCCTTAACCCCAAAGACCAGCGGCAGCACCTCTGCCAGAGCCATAGCCAGCAGGGTTATCAGAAGGCTGATGCCCACTGTCGTTTTTATGCCGATGCCCATGGTCTTTTGAATGCTGTGCAGATTTTGTTCAGCGTGATACTGGCAGACCATGGGCTGCAGGCAGTCTACAATCCCCGTATACAGAGCAATGATAAGGGTCAGCAGGTTCACCACCACTGTTACCACGATGATATGCTCCTCCCCGAAACGGGTCAGCACACAGGAGGTCAATGCTACAGGCAGCAGCGCCAGCAGCAGGGTGTCCAGCGAATGATAGCAGCTGTACCATATTCCCCCCAGCACCTCTTTGATATTCCAATACCATGAAAAATGCAGCCGGCTGCGGCTCCCCCGCAAATGGTAAATCTGCACCAGCACTGCCACGGCAAGACCGCAGGTAGTGGCAATGCCCACGCCTATAACACCTATTTTGATACAGAGCAGGATATCCAGAATAAAATTAACCACAAAGGTACATACAGCCCCCTGCACGCAGACCTGAGCCTGCCCTTCCGCCACAAAAACCGTATATAAAAAGACGTTTACAAACGTAAACGGGGCATAAAGATACAACCCCTCGTAGTAATCCCGGGCGTAATCCAGCAGCTGGGGTGAAATCTGCCAAAAGGACAAAATTATTTCCCGAAAAAAATACATGCCCCCGGTAAAAACAATCCCCACGGCACAGGCCAGAATTATGCCCATGCTGAACAGCCTGTCAACCTGCTGCCTGTCGCCCCTGCCCTGAGCATAGGAGAGCTTCATCGCCAGACCGTCGGCAATTATATAGCTCATGAAGATGATGAAAGTGACCAAAGGAAATACCAGTGTTACCCCCATAACGGCCTGTTCACCCACCAGATGCCCTGCCGTTATGTTATCCGTAAGTATCAGCAGATAGGCGCTCAGCATGGAAAACATGGAAGCCTTGAATACGTGCCAGAATCTGGTGGTAATTACCGTTTTTTTCCCCGGCAGGAATAAACTGCTCACGACAGTAACTCCGCGATACTGCAATTCATATCCTGCAAGGCCAGCAGCATTGCATCATAGGCGGATGCATAGCGATCCATCGTATAATCCGTATAGCGGCCTGCATCAAAGCTCAGGGTCAGATAATAACCGCCATCTTCCAAAGATGTCACTGCGATATCCAGCACATTTTCTGCCGCCGACATTTTATTGGCCGGCACTTCCATAATCTTACAGGGCTTGCCATCCAGCACAAAAGCAGCCTTGGTGTCAGTATTCTTCTGGAAAATAAAGCTGGCGCAGTCACCCTCCAGGTCGTCCCTGTAGACCTCATCTAAGCCTTTGGCATAGGATATGCCCTTATTGATGCACTCTTCCAGCCCTGCCAGAAATTGACCGGCTGTCATGTCCTCGGCAAAATCCCATCTGATAGGATACTGATCCAGCATCAGGCCCATGAGCCGCATTTCCTTAACCGTTGTCCGGGCATTATGCACCCAGCTCATAATGACATCTTTTTCGCCGGTTATTTTGGCCATGGCCAGCATCGCCCCTGCCAGCATAAAGGTATTTTCGCTATAGTCCTTCTTCTCATAGAAAACGCTCTGGCTGATATTTTTCAGCAGGCGCTCCACCCGGCCCTGACTCCAGGCATCATGCTGCTGTACGTCCACGGCAGGTAAATGCCTTTCGGGGTCAAAGCCATAAAGTACCTGCCGCCAATAACGATGAGCCTCTTCCTGCCCTGCCTGCAAAATCCTGGCTTCCTCCCACACGTATTCAGCATAGCTGGCCCGCTTGCGGCTGGCACTTTGTCCCCGGTAGCGCTTATTCAGCTCACGCCAGAACAGGATGATAATGGAAGTGCCATCCATAATGGCATGATAAAAATCAGCATACATATACTTGCCCTTCGGCGTCATCATCAGATAAATGCGGTACAGGGGATTATTGATAAGCGTGTAGGGCTTTTTCAGTTCCTGCTTGCGCTGCTCAAACACCTGCTCCGACAGGATTTCGACCCTGACCCTGGGCAAAGCCCCATCAAACCGCTGGCAAATCTCCCCTGTCTCAGGATGGAAGAACAGACGGCAGCGGAAAATATCATAGTCGGCCAGCATTGCGTTAACAGCATCGGCCAGACGCTCCAAATCAATGGCCTCATCCAGCTGCAACAAAGCGCCGTTATTCATCA
The DNA here is from genome assembly GCF_905233635.1 of Selenomonas sp. AE3005. GTDB lineage: Bacteria > Bacillota > Negativicutes > Selenomonadales > Selenomonadaceae > Selenomonas_A. The sequence goes on from NZ_CAJODG010000030.1 coordinate 16,330, forward strand.
TCGTTGAATCGGCCTTATTAAAATGGGTGTCTACCAGCCACCGCTGCACGGGGCGCAGAGGATAATAACCATCAGCCGGTGCAAAGTTGTCTGCCTGTTGCTGATTGCTGTACACAATGTCCAGTAATTTATTAAACCCGGTGATATCAAAAACTTCCACCACTGCCGGCTGCGGATCTTTGACCAGCAGCTTTTTATCCAGCCTGGCCGCCAGCTTTTTGGTCATGAGCAGGGAGCGCAGGCCGGCAGAAGAAATATAATTGACCCCGGCAATGTCCAGCTCCACTATCTCTGCGTTCTCCGGCAGAGCAGAAAACTCCTTATCAAATTCTACGGCAGCTACAGCATCAAATCTGCCGGCCAGTTTCACCAGCAGCCGGTTATCATTTATTTCTTTGCTAATATCAAGACTCATCACACACACTCCATCAATCACAAGATAAATATTCCTAAATTTTGACTTTATGACTTTATTAAATACTATATTACAAATTTAATATTTTTCCAACACCTTCCTGCTTTTTTCAACACAAAAAGCTGTCCTCGACAGAAGACAGCTTTTAGCAACATATTTTATAACGCCGTTGTTCCAGTTTTGCCATAGGCAAAACTTCCTCTTGGCGTTTCAACGAGGCGGGATATATGCTCGCCGCCTGTTTTGGTATTCGTGCCCCCACCTGCTGAGGTGGGGGACATTTTCTTGCCTCGTTATTTTCCGGCCTGCATGCGGTTGATAGCGCTGACCAGCGCCTGTATGGAGGCAGTGATGATATCGGTATCCATTCCGGCTCCCCAGTGGGTTTTCCCCTCTGTGTCCTTCAAACCGATATACGCCATGGCATGGGTATGCTGCCCGATACCCAGAGCATGCTCACTGTAAGTTACATCCGTATATTTAAGCCCCAGATTTTTCTGCAGGGCATTGGACACGGCATCCAGACGGCCGTTGCCCTTGGCCACGAAGGTTTCGGGCTGGCCGTTGACCTTCATATCCACAGTACCGGAACGCGTGCCGTCCGGTTCCTTTTTGAGCAGGAAGTCCACCAGCTCGTAGGGTTCTACAATATTTACATACTCATGCTGGAAAATCTGATAGATTTCATCGGGCATGAGTTCCTGGTGCTTGTGGTCGGAGACAGATTTCACCCGGTAGCCGAAATCCTCGCGCATCTTCTTGGGCATTTCAATACCGTATTTCTGTTCCATGATAAAGCCCACACCGCCCTTGCCGGACTGGCTGTTGATGCGGATTACATCGCCGTCGTATTCGCGGCCCACATCCTGAGGGTCAATGTAGAGATAAGGAAGCGTCCACTTGTCGGGGTTCTTTTCTTCCTTCCACTTCATGCCTTTGGCAATGGCATCCTGATGAGAGCCGGAGAAGGCGGCAAAGACCAGCTTGCCGGCATAGGGCTGACGGTAGCTGACCTGCATACGGGTAAGCCGTTCGTAAATGTCCACCAGCTCCGGCATATTGGCAAAATCCAGTCCGGGGTCGACCCCCAAAGCAAACATATTCATGGCCACAGTCACAATATCCACGTTGCCGGTACGCTCGCCGTTGCCAAAGAGCGTGCCCTCCACGCGGTCAGCACCTGCCAGCAGTCCCATTTCCGTATCGGCTACGCCGCAGCCGCGGTCATTGTGCGGATGGAGGGACAACACCACATTATCACGGTATTTCAGATGCTTGTTCATATAGGCTATCTGCATGGCGTAGACATGGGGCATGGACATTTCCACGGTCACGGGCAGATTGATGATGGCTTTTCTGTCAGCAGTCGGCTGCCAGACATCCAGCACCGCATTACAGACCTCCAAAGCGTACTCCGGCTCCGTCCCCGTAAAGGATTCGGGCGAATACTCAAAACGATAGTTTGCCCCGGCCTCTTCCGTCAATTTTTTGAGGAGCCTGGCCCCTTCCACAGCAATCTCCTTTATCTCTTCCTTGGACTTGCGGAACACCTGCTCACGCTGTGCCACGGAGGTGGAGTTATAGACATGGACAATGGCATTTTTCACGCCTTTGAGCGCTTCAAAGGTCTTGCGGATTATATGTTCACGTGCCTGTGTCAGTACCTGTATAGTCACATCATCGGGGATAAGGTTGTCTTCCACCAGACGGCGCAGGAATTCGTACTCCGTTTCCGAAGCAGCCGGAAAGCCCACTTCGATTTCCTTAAAGCCGACCTTTAAGAGCATCTTGTAAAATTCCAGCTTTTCATCCAGATTCATCGGAATGATCAGTGCCTGATTGCCATCGCGCATATCCACGCTGCACCAGACCGGAGCTTTATCCGGCGCGTCTTTCTTCGCCCACTCCAAATCAATCTCCGGCGGCATAAAATAGCCTTTGCTGTACTTCTGATAATTCATCATCGGCGTTCCCCTCCATAAAATAATAGCCTTCCCCCTCCTCCTGCCGAGAAGACGAAAGGCCATGCATTACGCATTTCCCTGTGTCGTATACTACAATAACACACAAGGACTTTTTTTGCAAGTAAATAATATAATTATGTAAACTTCAATAGACAAACGTCAGAATAAATTAACCAACCGTCTTGCGAATCGCCGTGCAGTTTTCCTCGTAAACGCGCTGCACTTCCTTGGCCAAAGGTTCGACTTCTTCACGGCTCTGATGTTTCTTGATGGCCTGTACGGTATTATCAGCAGCCTTAAACAGGCTCATGAGACTCAAATTACCTGCCGTCCCCTTCAGGGTATGGACGCTCTTACCGGCCTGCTCCATGTCCCCGGCCGTGAAAGCCTGTATAAAGTCATTATAGGAACCATCTGCCAAAAACTTGGCCAGAAACTTGTGATACAGCGCCACATTTCCCATAAACCGTTCCAGCCCTTTATTATAGTCAACCCCGACATCACAGAGAATTTGCTTTATCTCCAGCTGATCCATCTGTTTCGCTTCCTTTCGTCATTGCAGCCTTTTGCTCATGTAAGAAACTGTTCATTGCCAGTTCCTTATTATAATTCTCGTCACAGGTCGTATTTTCCTGCCATGCAGAAAAAATACATCTTCATTCTACGCGGCGATCTTCACCGTCGGTAATGACTTTCTTCCAGCCGTAATACTGGGCATACATGATGTTATGGCTGCCCTCGGGACGCGGCTCCAAATCAGAGCCCCATGCCAGTATATCAGTATTCCATGTCACAATGCCCCAGTATGTACAGATTTCATCAGCCAGCGGCGGCACATCAATCTGATGTACCACTACCAAATCCTGCTCACGATGGGCATTGATGTAGTCGATACGGCTCAGCCATTGCTGACGGACATCCCATTCTACCCAGCCCCAAAAGACTGCCGTTGCCAGCCACAAGAGCAGGCAGGAGGCCAAAGCCCCCCGGCGCACGGCCTTGTGACGCTGCCAAAATTCCTCTATGCGCGGCAGCAATTCCTGCAAGGCCGAAACTGAGGCTGCTATCACCGCCACTGTGGAGAAAAAACCGGCCCTTGCCGGCGCCATCGGCACGAATATCATGACGAACATGACGCTGAGTGCCCCTGCCAGCATAACGGCCTGAAAGCGCGTAACCTTGTTCCAGCGCTGGCCTTTGGGCAGCTGATATACATAATAGCCGATAAGCGCCAAAAGAGGCAGCCATAATTTTGTCACCGGCCAGAAGCATTCAACGAAGTTAATCTGAAACATCAGCGGTGTCCAATACATATCCGCCGGCAGGCCGGGATTATACTCATACTGCCGCTGCAATTCCAACCGTACCATTTCCCCGGGCGCCTGAGTAAGCATGATGCCACCGATGCACAGGCAGATAAAGCCTGCTATCATCCATGGCTGCAGCTGTTTTTGCCTTTTAAAATACCACAGTGCAAATAGCGTGATAAGCCCTGCTGCCGCCGCGCCGGTCTCTACCGACCAGCCGGCGCACAGACCGCTTAACATCATCAGCGGCACAGCCCACTTGGGCGGCTGCTGCCAAAAATCCGCGTGCCAGTATTTTAGGGCAAGGGGCAGCAAAAACAGACATTCCAGCAGTCCCATCCACAAAAACACACAGCTGCCGCACATCCACAGCGTTGTCAAAAACGGGTCAGGCAGCAGAAACAAAAAACTCAGAACCAGCCACAGCATGTATGTCCTGTTCATAGCGCGCAGAGGAAGTCCCGTGCCAATGCGGAACACCACCAGCAGCAGACCGCCCAGCACCAGCGTATTCAAAATATTGAACCATTCCTTGCCCTGCCAGGCGAACAGCTGCGTAAGGCCAATGCCTAAAATCCGTCCGCCCCAGGTGAAATAATGCGACCACTGGCTGACCACAATATCGTAAAAAGATGTGATACGCTGCCGCGGCCCGACACCGTCAAGCAGATTCCCTCTGTCCGAACCATCCCAGATAAAGGCATAGGGTATATCATCCGATATCATAGGCAGCATACAGTTCCGCACGAAAAACAACCCCAAAAACACCAAAAAAATCATCTGCCATGATTGTAATTTCTTTACCATTCATATATCTCCCCGTATTTGCCCCAGTCACTTTGTTTGTCAATGACGATTCCTTTCAGCCCATGATATTGCGCGAACATATTGGAACGATTGTCCTTAGGTTTACTTTCCAAATCTGCCCCAAACATCAGCAGGGTTTCCGTAACCGAACGATTCCCCACAATTTTCGGCAAAAGTCCGGGGAGTTTTATGGCCGGAACCACAATGGGGTCATCCTGTCTGCAGGCCGCTATGATTTTTTCTCTGGCTGCTAATTGACGGCTGTAGGAGGTTTCGATAATCAGGCACATAGCCGAAACCGTCAGCCACAGTCCCATGGCGCCCAACCCTAAAAGTGCCATTCCCATGCGGAATTTTGGCGCGTGTAAGCACCGTTCCCTTAACCATGGCCGCAAGCAGCGCAGGGAAGACGCAGCCGCCACCAGCAGAAAAATCACGCTATGATAAGCGGCATGGGCGCGGAATTCCGGCGAAAACATCATCACGCAGAGCACCAAAAAGCTGCCGCCCGTGAACAGCAGTATGTAACGCTTCCACTCTTTGCTGCACTGCCCATACCGCAGGCAGAGCAGGACTATGGCCAAAAACGGCAGCTCGCCCGAAAATACCGGCAAAAAGCCTTGCACGAAATTATACAGGAACATCATCGGTGTCCATAAGAGTTCCGGCGGCATGGCATAGTCAGGCTCCAGCTCCTGCATGAGCCTGACCCTCTCCACATTTCCGGGTGCCAGCATCAGGAGCAGCGTGCCTATAGCCAGGCCAAGCAATCCGGCTGTCTGCCACCTTTGCAGCTGCTTCCGCCGATAAAATATCACCGTAAAAGCCAGCGTGAGCAGCAGCGTGACAATGCTGGCAGGCTCCATTGACCAGCCGGCCAGCAGCCCCCAGACTGCCATCAGCGGCACAGCCCCCCAAAACTTATCCAGTTTTAACTTCTCTCCCCAATAAGCCAGCGCATAGGGCAGTAAAAAACTGCATTCCGCCACCGCTGTCCACAGATAGACGCAGGCTCCTGTCATCCACAGCATGGTATAAGCATAGGCAGGCAAGGCAAAAAACAGGCCCAGCAGCAGCAATAAAAGTCCGGCCTTGCATTTGCCCGGCTTTTCCAGCCTGCCTGCTGCCAGCCAGTAAAGGAGCAGCACCAGCAGCACAAAGAACGCAGTATTGACTGCATCAAACCAATATCGCTGCTCACCGCCCTGCCAGATAAAAAACTGTGCCGTAAACAGCGCCGGTACGCGTCCGCCCCAGGTAAAATAATGCGACCACTGGCTCACAAAAATATCCGACAAGGACGTGATTCTTTGCCGCGCCCCGATATCATCTACCAGATTGCCGCCATCCGCCCCATCCCAGATAAAGGCATAGGAATAATCATCTGCCACCATCGGAAAAAGGATATTGCGCCATAGAAAGATACCTGCACCAAAGACAAACAACATTTGCCAGCTAATCCGCTGCCATACGGCCTGCCACAGGGCATACAGCCTGTCAGCCCAAACAGCCATAAATCTATCTCCTCTCAACATCACTTTTTTTACGCTGCTCTCCAGCGACAGCCACATACAGAACGGGCACCACCAATAAGCCCAGCACGGTTGCCAGCAGCATGCCGCCGACAACAGCAATTCCCATGCTGCTGCGCGCCCCGGAACCAGCCCCCTCTGCCAAAGCCAGTGGCAGACAGCCGGCAATAAAGGCCACGGAGGTCATCAAAATGGGCCGCAGGCGCAATCTCGCGGCGGTCAGAGCCGAGCGGACAGCCGCAGTTCCCCGGCTCTGTCTTTCCTTGGCAAATTCCACAATCAGTATGGCATTTTTCGCCGCCAAGGCCACGACCAGCAATATGCCAATCTGCATATAAAGGCTGCCGGGACGCCCTGTTGCCAGTTCGGAAAGCAGCGCACCGCCAATCCCCAGAGGGACAGACAGCAGCACTGCCCAGGGCAGCCGCCATGATTCATAGATAAACGTCAGGCAAAGCAGCACAAACACCAGCGACAGCCCCAAAAGCACAGCCGTATCAGTCTGCGCTTCCCGGGCGTGACGGCTGACACCCGACCACGCAATTTGAAAGCCGTCCGGCGCGGCTTCACCAACCACAGCTTCCATAGCCGCCATCGCCTCGCCGGCAGAATAATCATCACCGGGCACGATTTCAAAATGAATACTCCGCACCCCGTCATAACGGCTTATGCTGGCAGGGCCTGAGGACAGGTCGGCCTGCACCAAAGCGTCCAGCGGTATCATCCTGTCGTCACTATTGCGGACAAACAGAAAACGTAACGCCTCTGTTTCACTGCGGAAAGATTTATCGGCCTGCAAAACCACCTTATAAACCTTGCCAAAGCGGATAAAGTCATTGACTTCCTCCCCACCGAAATTCACCTGCAGCGTACTATAGACATCATCAAGGTTTACGCCCAGAAGTTTTGCCTTGTCTTCATTAACCGTAAAATCTGCATAGGGCGTGCCCATATCAAAGTCAGCTTCCAGCTCACCGATTTCGGGATATTTTTGCGCCGCATCCATAATATTTTTCACAGTCGTCTGCAGGGCTTCCTCCGAATGATCGGCTGTATCCAGCAAATGCAGGGATACACCGCCGGTCATGCCCAGCTCCGGCAGGGGCGGCGGATTGAGTCCCATTACCGACGCTTCGGGAACGGTCTCCCGGGCTTTTACGTCCAGCCATTCCAGCAAGTCATCCACACTCTGTCCATCTGTATGACGTTCTGTCCAGTCTTTTAGCGCCACAAAGATTATCCCGGCATCGGAGCGCGTATTGTCACTCAGCAAATCAGCGCCGCCAACGCCAATAACAGCCTTGACCGCTTCATGGGACTGCAGTTTTTCCGTCAGGCGGTTCATGGATTCAATGGTGTGATTAAGCGAGGTACCAGCAGGCAGTTTCAGGGAAGTCATGATATAGCCCTGGTCCTCCTCCGGCAAAAATTCCTCAGGCATATTGAGATACAGCCACACCGACCCGGCCAGCAGCAGACATATAGCTGCCAATAGCAGTTTTACCCGGCGCAGGCACCAGCCAAGGCAGTGCTGATAGCTGCGGCCTGTCCATGCCAGCAGACGGGCAAAGCCGGCCAGCAGGCCATTTGCGCCTGCCGCCTGTGGCTTATCCTTTAACAGCAAAACGCATAAGGCCGGTGTCAGCGACAGCGCCGCCAGGGCCGAAAAGCTCATGGAGGCCACCAGCGTCACGGCAAACTGACGGTAAAGAATCCCTGTCATCCCCGACAGAAACGCTACGGGGACAAAGACCGCCGCCAGCACAAAGGCAATGGCTAAGATAGGTGCCTGTACCTCCTGCAGCGCCGCCGAAGCTGCCGCCTTTACCGTCAGGCCGCGTTCTATATGGCGGTACACACATTCAATGATGACGATGGCATCGTCCACCACCAGCCCGATAGCCAGAATCAGGGCAAAGAGCGTCAGCAGGTTGAGCGAATAGCCACAGAGATAAAAGACAAAAAACGTGGCAATCAGCGAAACCGGCACCGCCAGCATGGTGATAAGCGTAGCCCGGGCACTGCCCAAAAAGAAATAAACAATCACCGCCACCAGCAGCAGAGCCTCTGCAAACGTAAAGGCCACCTCTTCCATCGAGGCTTCAATAAAGCTGGTGTGGTCAACCACAATGCGGTATTCCATATCGGGAGGAAAATTTTTTTGGGCCTCTGCCAGGATTTTTTTCACTTCCCCAATAGTCTTCAGCGCATTGGCGCTATCCGTCAGCGTTATGCTAAAAGACGCCGCTTCCTTCCCGTCCTGATAGGACGCATAACGGGTATCCCGGCGTCCTTCCGACACCTGCGCCACGTCCCTCAGCCTGATTAAATCCCCCTGCTCAGAAGGCAATATGATATTGCCAAACTCCTCAGCAGTCTGACGGCGGTTCTGTACCCGGCCCACCAGCTGGTGTTCCTGCCCTCTGTCCACGGGCATTTTGCCCAGAGTACCGGCAGCCGGCTGTACATTCTGTTCCTTTATCGCAGACAGTACATCCGGCACCGCCAGATGCTTCGCCGCCAGTTTATCCGGCTGCAGCCAGATACGCATGGCATAGTTTTCCGTGTATTCCTCCACATTGCCAACGCCGGAAACGCGTTTTATTTTATCAATAAAATAGGTCTTGGCGTAGTTTTGCAAAAAAATACTGTCATAAGTGCCTTTAGGCGAGCACAGGGACATGGCAAATACCATCCCCGGCATGGAACGGCTGGTGGTCACGCCGTAATCCTGCACCGTCCGGGGCAGGGACGGCAGGGCGGCTGTCACTCTGTTTTGCACGCTGGCTGCCGCCACTTCACCGTCTACACCGGGAGCAAATTCTATATCCAATTTATATTCCCCGGAAGCGTCCGCATGCGAAGTCATAGCGCGCAAGCCATCAATGCCGTGAATTTCCGCTTCGATGATATTTGCTACTGTATCCTGCACCACCGTGGCATCAGCTCCCTGATAGGTTGTCGATACCGAAACTGTCGGCGGCATAATGCCGGGATACTCGGCAATGGGCAGCTGAAAAGCCGCCGTCAGGCCAGACAAGGTCAGCAGCACCGCCAAAACCACTGCCTGCAACGGATGCCGGATAAAATACTCAGCCAATCAAAACACCTGCCTGCATTTCGTCATTTCAAGAACTGGTCTATAGCCTTATTTAACTGGTCAATAGCTTCCTTGTCGTTATCCCGCACCGCGTCCACAATACAATGCTCCATGTGGTCTTTGAGGATAATCTTGCTGACGCCGTTAATGGCGCTCTTTACCGCCGAAAGCTGAATAAGCACCTCACTGCAGTCCCGGCCGTTTTCCACCATGCCCTTGATGGATTCCAGATGACCGATAAGCCGTGACATACGGTTTAAAACTGCCTTGGTATGGGCATGGGAATGGACATGGCCGTGATGCTGCTCATCATGGCTATGGGTAACTACCGTACCATCTTCTAATACATGCGTATGTTGTTCCATATATTTCTATAGTCTCCCTCTGGTCTGAAAATTTACCGTATATATTTCATATATTCGCGTTAATAAAAAATTTTCCTGTCGGCAAATACCAATAATAACAGCAGCCGCCCCCGAACAGGACGGCTGCTGCCTATAGTATGCAATTATTCAACGGCGATGGTTACTGTTTCCCCGTTGATATTCCATTCCTTTTCCGTGCCGGAAAGCTGACCGTATGCCACGCTGTCCGCCAAAGTGATTTCCTTGAGGTAAGCCTCATTTTTCGCCACGATGGCCTGCAGTTTTTCGTTGCCGCTCAGGCTGACCTTGATATGGTCGGTGACTTCAAAGCCATTTTCCTTGCGCATGGTCTGTACCTTGCTGACAATTTCACGGACGAACCCTTCTTCGAGGAGTTCTTCCGTCAGCTTGGTATCAAGCGCGATGGTCACGCCGTTATAACGCTGGCAGTTGAAGCCTTCGGTCTGCGCCATGGAAACTTCCACATCTTCGCTCGTGAGCGTTACTTCCCCATCCGGGAGAGCAACGACAAGTTTACCAGTGGAATCAAGCTCAGCCTTGGCTTTATGCCCATTGAGTTTTTCGAGAGCACCCTTGACTGCGCCAATCTGCTTGCCGACCTTCGGGCCGAGCACGCGGAAGTTGGGCTTGAAGCTGTAGGAAAGATATTCTTCCATATCGTCCTTAAAGACAACTTCCTTGACGTTGAGCTCGTCGGCCACAATTTCCTTGAAGAAATCGGAAAGTTCTCTGTCCGCGTTCACATACATGTGCGCCACCGGCTGGCGGTTCTTGATGTTGGTTTCGTTGCGGGACGCACGGCCCAGAACCACGATTTCGAGTACGAGTTCCATGTTCTTTTCGAGTTCCTCGTCAATCCAGGCTTCATTGACCGTCGGGAAATCCGCCAGATGGACGGACTCCGGCGCAGATTTATCAATGCTGCAAACGAGGTTGCGGTAGATGGATTCGGTGATGAAGGGTACCATCGGCGCTGCTGCCTTAGCCGTGGTCACGAGTGCCGTCCAGAGGGTCCTTGGCCCAGAAACGGGCACGGCTGCGGCGCACATACCAGTTGGACAGTTCATCCGTAAAGGCCTGCAATGCCTTGGCGGCTTCGGTTACCTTATAGTTCCCCAGGTCGCTGTCCACTTCCTTAACCATGGTATTTAAGCGGCTCAATACCCACTTATCCATAACCGGCAGTTTATCGTAATCGAGCGTGTACTTGGTCGCATCGAAATTATCGATATTGGCATAGAGCACGAAGAAAGCGTATGTATTCCAGAGCGTACCCATGAACTTGCGCTGGCCTTCCTGCACCGCATCATCATGGAAGCGGTTCGGCAGCCACGGCGCACTGTTCTCGTAGAAGTACCAGCGGATGGCATCGGCACCATGCTGACCGAGTGCCTGCATGGGGTCAACGGCATTGCCCTTGGACTTGCTCATCTTGCGGCCGTCCTTATCCTGCACATGACCGAGCACGATGACATTCTTATACGGTGCTTCATCAAAAAGCAGCGTGGAAATGGCAATCAGCGAATAGAACCAGCCGCGGGTCTGGTCAACGGCTTCGGAGATGAAATCAGCCGGGAAGCGCTTCTCAAAAATTTCCTTGTTCTCAAACGGATAATGCCACTGGGCAAACGGCATGGAACCGGAATCGAACCAGCAGTCGATAACTTCCGGTACACGGTGCATTT
>NZ_CAJODG010000031.1 GCF_905233635.1 Selenomonas sp. AE3005
TGCGTAACTACGCTGTAGCTAAGAAAGAGTAAGAGGGAGGACAATAACAATGGCAGAACAGAAAAAAGTCAGATTCGTAATCGAGCGTCAGGATGGCCCCAATGCGGCACCCTATACGCAAGAATTCGATGTAGATTACCGTCCGGGCCTCAACGTTGTTGCCGCCCTGATGGAAATTCAGAAGAACCCGGTCACCGTTGATGGCAAGAAAGTTGCTCCCGTTGTTTGGGAATGCAACTGCCTGGAAAAAGTTTGCGGTGCCTGCATGATGGTTATCAACGGCAAAGCCCGTCAGGCTTGCTGCTCTCTGGTTGATAACCTCGAACAGCCCATCCGCCTGCAGCCGGCGCGTACGTTCCCGGTTATCCGCGACCTTCTTATTGACCGTTCCGTTATGTTTGAAAGCCTCAAACGTATCCACGGCTGGGTCGAAGTTGACGGTACCTGGGAAGTTAAGGATGCGCCGATTCAGAATCCGTACACGGCACAGACGGCTTACGAGATTTCGCACTGCATGACCTGCGGCTGCTGCCTCGAGGCTTGCCCGAACGTGGGCCCGCAGTCCGACTTCATCGGCCCTGCTCCGACAGTACAGGCTTATCTCTTCAATCTCCATCCGCTGGGAAAATTCGACGCTCCGAAGCGCCTGAATGCCCTGATGGAAAAAGGCGGCATCACCAGCTGCGGCAACAGCCAGAACTGCGTAGAGGCCTGCCCGAAGAACATCAAGCTGACGACTTACCTCGCACAGCTCAACCGCGATGTAAACAAACAGGCTCTGAAGAATATCTTCAACCACTAATTGCATAAGTTAAGACCAGTGAAGCCGTGCATAAGTTATCGTACTTATGCACGGCCTCTTTGTATTGTCATTAAAGTTTGTTTCATTGAAACAATTAGGTGTTAATGCTAAAATATACATAGGGATTATTAGCAGGGGGGATGGGAAATGCAATTAGGAACTTCAAATCCTCAAAATACAATAGCAAAAGATGAAATTACCAATCGGGTATCTTCACTATTTAAATATATTCAGGAATTAAATAAGCTTAAACAGAAAACAATTTTGAATGTGAAAGATTATAAATGGAAACTATGGTGTGCTGAATTACCAGACGATTTTCCGAATGTTAAGCTTAATTATCAAGATCGTATGGCAGATGATGGATTGCCAGATGATAATGAATGGGACAATGTGTTATTAACTGTTCACAAAGAAGATTTTAAGCCGTGCCCTTCCCCACCGCAGGATTTGCGGTCATGGCTGAAAGCTGGCTGGAATGATTATCGCAATACAGTAGCTCATGATGAAGAAAAGAGAATTATAATTGATGATTTATCAGCTGATAATGCTGTGGAAAAAGTTGTCAAGTTTGCGGAAGATCCAGATAGAGTTCATAACTATCAAGTTTGGCTGGAAAAGAGAGCGCGGTGGGTTGATAATCAGAAGCGTATTGCTCGTAACAGTAAAATATTCAATCAGCTATATAGTGAATACTATGCTTTGAAGCGTGATAGTGAAACCGAGGAAATTATTCTAGCCAATGGTGTTTTTTGTGATGCAACGAATAAGGATATTTGTCATCCTATACTAACGCGCAGAGTAAAGCTTGATTTTGATGCGGAAAATAATACCGTATTTATTCGTGATACTGAGTCTGAACCAGAGTTGTACACGGATATGCTGAAAGATATAAGCGGCATCAATATGCAAGTCTTAAATAACTTGCAGAAAGAGTTGCTAACAAATGATTACCATCCTCTTGACCGTAATGATACGCCACGATTCTTAAATAAGCTAATCCGGCAATTATCAGCTGACAGCATTTATGCTGATGATGGGAGGCCTAACGATTGGGAGCAAAATAATCGTTTTCTGCTCTATACTGCTCCCTGTTTTATTGTACGAAAACGACAAAGCGGTACGGTAAGAGCCATAGAAAGAATCAATGAGGCGATTAACTCTAAGCAGGTGGCTATTCCTAAAACACTGGTTGATTTAGTGGGGGGAAGTAAGGTAGAGGCTATCCCTGCTGATAGAGAATACTCTGTTGAAGAGCAGTTGGCTATGGTGGGCGGTGAGAGTCTTGATATCCTTCTAAGCAAAGAAGCAAATGGTGAACAATTAGAAATTGCGCAGCGAATTGAAGATTATAATGCGGTACTTGTACAGGGACCGCCGGGAACAGGCAAAACCCATACAATAGCAAATCTCTTAGGACATTTTATTGCTCATGGGAAAAGTGTGCTGGTCACCAGTCACACAACAAAAGCATTAAAGGTTCTAAAAGATAAAATAACACCAGGATTGCAAAATCTATGTGTGTCTATGTTGGATGATTCCAATAAAGATATGGAAAAAGCCATTGATGGAATTACGGATTTTATATCTAAAAATACATCAGCAGGTATAAAAAAAGAAATGGTCGAACTAAGTAGGGAACGAAAAAATGTTATTGGCAAGCTGGCGGATATTCGAAAAAAGATTTTTATGAGCCTGTATAAGGAATGTGAATCTATAACTTATCAGGGAGATAGTTACAGTCCTATAGAAGCAGCTAAGTATGTGGCAGAGAATGAGAAGCGCCTTGATTTTATCCCAGGCACTATAAAAGCGGGAGCAGTGTTGCCGCTTACCTATGAAGAATTGGTGGAGCTTTATCAAAGCAATGAAAGTATAACAGCCAGTGAGGAATCAGAATTAGATTATGGTCTGCCTTCGCCGATCGAATTGCTGGATATAAATGGCTTTGAAAAGCTATGCGAGAGTTTGAAAGCGGAAGTCGATTATCTTGCAGTGGTTAATCAAAAATCTACATTGAGCACAGCATTATCTGTAGACAAGAAAAATATAAGCTTCAGTATATTTAATAATGAATTTTCTATACCATTACCAGAGAAAAAATATGTAGATGAATTGGTTGCTTACTGTTGTCATTATAATGGCATTACTGCATGGCAAAAGACTGTCGTTATTGATGGTATGGCGGGGGGCGGTTATCGAAACCGCTGGCAGTCATTGATAAAGCAGATTGAAGTGGCTAAAAAACTTGGTTCTGAACTGGCTGATAAGGGATTGGGGAAGGAAATAGTAATTCCTGATGGAGCAACTGTAGAGTCCCTGTTGTCTCCCTTGCAAACAGTAAAGGAATTCTTGGCTAATGGTGGCTTGCCGTGGATGTTCTCCTGGCGCTATAAAGAATGTGCAAAAGTTTTAGAGTCTTTTGCGAAGGCAGGTGAAAAAATCACCACAGTTGAAGATTGTGAACTGGCAATATTACAGGTAAAATTGCAGTGTGCTCGTAATGAGTGCAATAAAGCGTGGCATACATTACTGGAATCATTCGGTGTGCCAGCGTTTATGTCACTAGGAAATGATCCAGAACGTGCTGCGGATAATTATGTACAGTCTATCAACTTATTTTTAGATTGGGCAAATAATGAGTATCCTGTTTTCAAAAAATTATTACAGAATGTTGGTTTTGTAGACGACAAGGTATGTGGTATTACAGATTTTGATACTGCACAGTCTGCTATGGAAAAGCGATTAGAAGCGATTGGCAAGATAATACCTTTATGCTGTGATGTATGTGTGCATAGTTTAGTTTTGGTAGAAAAATATAATAGATTTGAGCAGTTAAAACAAATTATTACAGAGGGAAAACGTGCAAATAGTGAAATTTTGCAGGAACTGTATAAGGCGGTAATGCAAAAAGACTGCAAAATGTATGCTGCGGGAATGGGAAAATTAGAAAACATCTATGATAAATATGCTATGCGGGATAAACGCTATAACTATTTGCAAAGGTTAGCTCATTGTGCACCAGAATGGGCAGAGTCCATTCGCAGACGCGAAGGGATACATGGTGAGGCTATAGTTCCCCGTGATATATTGGAAGCATGGAAGTGGCGGCAGTTGTCCATGTTGCTTGACGAAATAGCAGCTATGCCGTTAGCACAGTATCAGTCAGAATGTAAAAAACTTAGCAAGAAATACAGAAAACTGACCGCTGAATATGCGGAAAAATCTGGTTGGTATAATTTGCTGAAAAGAACAAGTGTTGATATGCAGCAGTCATTGCAAGGATGGAAACTGGCAGTAAGGCAAATAGGTAAGGGTACTGGTAAGCAGGCACCAATGTTTAAAGCAGTAGCAAGAAGTATGATGACAAAGTGTCAACAAGCTGTGCCAGCTTGGATAATGCCAATAAATAAGGCTATGGAAAGCTTAAATCCCACAGAAAATAAATTTGACATAGTTATTATTGATGAAGCAAGTCAATCGGACATAGCATCATTGGGAATTTTTTTCATGGGAAAGAAATTGATTATTGTAGGTGATGATAAACAGGTAAGTCCTATGGGAGTGGGAATAAATGTCACGCAAATGAATAATGTTAAGCAGGCTACCCTGTCTAAGGCTATTCCTAATTATGCGATATATGATGGACAAACATCTGTTTATGATATTGCCATGACTACATATCACCCATTGATGTTAAAAGAGCATTTTCGTTGTGTCCCGGAAATAATTGGCTACAGTAACTGGTTATCCTATGAAGGTAAAATCTTGCCACTAAGAGCTGCCAGTGATAGTAGTTTACTGCCTGCAACGGTAAATTATCGGGTAGATGATGGACAAAGGGATAGCCAAAAGAAGATAAATGTGCAAGAGGCAAAAACTGTTGTTGCTTTAATGAAGACATGTATGCTACAGCCGGAATATGAAGGAAAGACTTTTGGCGTTATTTCTATGGTAGGTGAGGAACAAGCCCTCTTAATTGAAAATTTAATCAGTCAGGACAATGACATTACGCCGAGAGAAATTGAGGAACGGCAAATACTTTGTGGTAATTCAGCAAATTTTCAAGGTGATGAACGAGATGTTGTATTCCTAAGTATGGTTGATAGTACCGGGGCTGATGATAAATTGCTTGCTATGCAAGGTTTTGGCTTTCAGGATGCAACTCGCAAACGATATAATGTAGCGGTCAGCCGTGCTAGAGACCAATTATGGGTTGTTCATTCGCTGGATGTTTCCAAATTGAAGGCAGGGGATATTCGCAGAGGTCTATTGGAATATGCAGCCAATCCCTATGAGGTGGAAAGACAGCGTAAAAACGTAACAGCACTTGCTGATTCAGATTTTGAAGTTCAAGTTGTCATGAAATTAAAAGCGCGTGGTTACCACATTGTTCAACAATGGAAGGTGGGGGCATATAGCATAGATATGGTTGCTGTTTATGGTGACAAGAAAATTGCTATAGAGTGTGACGGTAACAAATACCACAGTTCGCCTGATCAAGTGCGACACGATATGGAACGTCAGACTATATTGGAGCGTATAGGTTGGACATTTATTCGCATACGAGGCAGTGAATACTTTAGACAACCAGAGGCGACAATTGAACGCGTAGTAGCTGAACTGGAAGATTTGGGCATAAAAACAGAGCAGGCTGACGAAGTAAAGATAGCAGCCGATAGAAACACGGAATTACTGACACGCATTAAGCAAAAAGTAGCGTTGAGTTTGCAAAAGCAGGGAAAACAGGAATCGGACAAAGCGAATGCTTTACAGGAAGTGCTAGAAAGAGAAAGTGAGAAAAGTACGGTTCAATCAGTCAAAAGAGGAAGTAAAGGCGAGAAAAAAACTCCAAAAGTAAATAAGACACCAGTAAAGCCGAAGAAAAAAACACAGCAAATACCTTTATTTAATTATGCGAATGTAGGGAGGGAAAATTCACAGGATAATTTGCCAAAAAATTTACGACAAGCTGCGGATATGTTAAGAGCCAATCATTTCGAGATAATCGATAAAAGTCAGAGTGATAAAGTGATTTGGCTTTTAGCAGAAAAAGATGTTGAGTTGTCAGTAAAAAATCTTTTAGGTGATGCGTTTACCGTGAATTGGGATAAACGCGGTATCAGGCAGACAGCAAACAGACCATATTTTATTGTAAGGAGTATTGATTATGCCAAAAGAGAAAAGTGAGTTTAAGTTTGAAATTGCAAATGAATTAGGCGTTATCTCTGAAAGTGCTAAAGGTTGGCGATTGGAGTTCAACAGAGTGATGTGGAATGGGCGAGATCCTAAATATGATATTCGTGACTGGTCACCTGACCATGAGAAAATGGGGAAAGGAATTACGCTTACAGAGGAACAGTTGAGAAAATTGAAGGACTTAATCGATAAGGAAATTATGATATTAGACGAAGGCTGAAGGCAGGTGTACAAAAATGGCTTACGTTACAGATGAAATGGTGGTTAAAAGAGCAAATGCAGCCGTAAAGCTGGCTTTGGAAAAAAATCGTGCTTTGGACATTCCCAGCATAGTTTATGATTCTAAAGAAAAGATGATATATGAATTGCATAGTGACGGGTCACGAGTGGCAGTAGGCAAGCCGCTGAAGGAGACGCGTTATGGTGACTGAAGAAAATAGAAAGCCGGAGATTGTTGTTTTTGCCGGTCCGAATGGTTCCGGCAAAAGCACCTTTACAGAACTGTTGAAACCACAAATGGACTATATCAATGCTGATGAGATAAAAAAGAATTTGAAGTGTACAGATTTGGAAGCGGCTCAGATTGCAGAAAAGCAAAGAGAAGAACATCTGGCTCAGGGTGATAATTTTTGTTTTGAAACAGTTATGTCTACTGATAGAAATTTGAATTTGTTGAAGCGAGCTAAGGAAAAAGGATATTTCATAAGGTGCTATTACATCCTGACGGCTGACCCGATGATAAATGTGTTTAGAGTATATAACCGTGTGTTAAGCGGCGGACATGATGTGCCTAAGGATAAGATAATCTCCCGTTATGAGAAGGCGTTGGCTCTTGTAGGAGAAGTGGTTGCAGTCAGCGATATTTGTCATATATATGACAACTCTTCAGACAGGCCTTTTCGGATATTCAAAAAAAGGAAAACAGAAAATTTTTATGAGGAAAATATGGATTGGAAGTTGACTAACATACAGAGTTTAACAAATGTCAAGGCAATGGTAAGCAAATTGCTGAATATTCTGTGATATTATTTGTCTCAAATATTATACAATTGTTACGGATGAGGTTTTTTCTTGTTTTCACTTGCTTATTACCCCTGTTTAGGTATAAAATATACATATAAGTGGGTGAGTTACCCAACGGGATTTAAATAGGCAATGTAGGATGATAATTATGAAGAAGAATAATCGTATTTCCTTGAGCCCCTGTTTACGACGTTTTCGTTTTTATTTTGACCTGTTGCGCAGGACGACTAATGATTATATGTTCCTCACAGATTTGCAGGAAAATATGGTCATGATATCAGCTAATCTGGTGCAGGATTTCGACTTGCCCGGTGAAATTTTATATGATTTTGATAAATACTGGGTGCCTTTGGTTCATCCGGAGGAGAAAAGTGTATATCAGGCATCTATCACCAAAATCATCGGCACACAAGCCGCCAGTGAACATAATATGGAATATCGCGTTAAGACGCGCAAAGGCGAGTATGTATGGATTCGCTGCCGTGGTCGTGTGGGATTAGACCGGGATGGCAAGCCATATATCTTTGCCGGAACTATGTCACGGATGGCGCAGCGTAATCAGGCTGATGAGGTGACGGGGCTGCTCAATAAATATCAATTTGAACATGCTGTCAAATTGGCATTAGCCCAGTACCGTGCTACAAATGAAGGCGGCGCGATACTGGTATTTGGGTTGGATAATTTTAAAATCGTAAATGAAACCTACAACCGCGTGACTGGTGACCTGGTGCTCAAACGCGTGGGTGGCATTATCAGCAATGTGCTGCCGCAGGAGCTGACACTGTTTAAGCTCGATGGCGATGAATTTGCCGTAATCTATCCCGGCGCGAAGGAGCAGGATGTGGCAGATGTTTTTGCCAGTGTGCAAAGCGCCCTGTCCAGACCACAGGATTTGGATGGACACCAGTATTTCTGTACAGCCTCCTGCGGGACGGTCTTTTATCCCGAGGCCGGCAAGGATTATCTGGTGCTGCATAAACACGCTGAGGCGGCTATGGATATTGCCAAGCGTGAGGGCAAGAACCGCAACGTTATTTTCAGCAAGGAACAGTACAATCGCTGGGTGCGTTCCATTTCCATGCGCGACAGCATTTGGGAAAGCGTGGAAAATGGCTGCCTGGGATTCAGTCTGTTTTACCAGCCACAGGTAAATGCTGTTGACCAGCGGCTTATCGGGGCGGAGGCCCTGCTGCGCTGGAAGAACCCCAAGGGCCGTATGGTA
Organism: Selenomonas sp. AE3005; assembly: GCF_905233635.1. Classification (GTDB taxonomy): domain Bacteria; phylum Bacillota; class Negativicutes; order Selenomonadales; family Selenomonadaceae; genus Selenomonas_A. Next base: position 8,247 of record NZ_CAJODG010000031.1, read on the forward strand.
GCGCCTATGGAGTTTGTTCCCATTTTGGAGGAAACCAAGCTCATTATTCCTGTGGGTAAATGGATTGTGGAAGAGGCCATTAAAACCTGCAAGAAATGGCGGCGGACAGTTCCCGACTTCCGGGTCAGCATCAATATGAGCTACGAACAGATAAAGGACTTGTCCCTGTTGAAGTGCGTAGAAGAATGCTTGGAACGCTATAACATGCCGGCTGACTGTATTGTCCTGGAACTGACGGAGAGTAAAATTGTCGCTGACTGGAGTTTTATCAATAAACAGTTTGATGCCTTCCGGAAAATGGGCATAGCTATTGCTATGGACGACTTTGGCACAGGGTATTCTTCCCTGGCGTCGCTGAAGAACCTTTCCTGCGATATCGTAAAGATTGACCGGGAATTTGTGAAGAAGATACTCGAAAATGACTTTGACCGCCGTTTGGTACAGTGCGTGGTAGATTTGTGCCACAGCATTGGGATTCAATGTTGTATCGAAGGCGTGGAAGAGGAGGCCGAATACGAACTCCTTACCAAAGAGTGCAAGGCTGATTCTATTCAGGGTTACCTCTTTGGGCACCCGGAAAGCGTCGAAGTATTTGAAGAAAAGTTTTTAAAGATGGAGAAAGAAGTATAATGTCAAGAAACAAAGAGCAGGAAGATATTTCGTTATTGGGCAATAAGAAGGTTAAATACCATTATGACTATTGTCCGGAGATTTTGGAAACGTTCCAGAACAAGCACCCGGAAAATGATTACTGGGTAAAGTTTAACTGTCCGGAATTTACGGCCCTGTGTCCGATTACAGGGCAGCCGGATTATGCGACCATCTACATCAGCTATGTACCGGGAGAAAAGATGGTGGAGAGCAAATCCTTAAAGCTGTATCTGGTAAGTTTCCGCAATCATGGCGATTTCCATGAGGATGTGGTAAATGTCATAATGAAGGACCTCGTTAAGCTCATGGCCCCCAAATACATTGAAGTCTGGGGCAAGTTCCTGCCGCGTGGTGGTATTTCCATTGACCCGTATGCCAATTATGGTAAACCGGGTACCAAGTTTGAAGAACTGGCCTGGCGCCGTTTTGCAGAACATGATATGGTCGCCATGGATAAGGTGGATAACCGCTGACCTGCGCTAACCCTGTAACCTAGGAGGAGATTCCCGGTTGAAACGTCAAAAACGTATTGCCCTTGTAAATGATATAACTGGTTTTGGCCGTTGTTCCGTGACGGTGGAACTGCCGTTAATCTCGGCCATGAAGATACAGGCCTGTCCGTTGCCGACAGCGATACTGTCGGTGCATACGGGCTTTGAACATCATTATCTTGATGATTATACGCAGCGCATGCAGCCATATATGGACAGCTGGGAGAAAAACCAGCTGTCCTTTGATGGTATTTGCACCGGTTTTTTAGGCTCGGCTGAGCAGATTACGCTGGTGGAGGATTTTATCCGGCGCTTTAAAGAACCTTATACCCGGGTAATGGTTGACCCGGTGATGGGGGATAACGGTAAGCTGTATAAATCCTATACGCTGGAAATGTGTGCAGAAATGCGCCGCCTGCTGGCACATGCGGACCTTGTGACGCCCAACCTCACTGAGGCCTGCCTGCTGCTCGATATACCTTATCCCAAGAATGGGCAAATCAGTGATACGGAGCTGGAATATATGGCCAGCGAGCTGGCGTCCCATGGGCCATCGCAGGTCATAATCACGGGTTTGCATGGGGATAACACCGTGCGGAATTTCATCTTTGAGGCCGGGCGGGGCAAAGTGCTGACGGTGGAAAAGGTCGGCGGCGACCGTTCCGGGACGGGCGATGCTTTTGCGGCTATTGTGGCCGGCAGCCTCATCAATGGCGAAACGCTGGAACAGGCGGCAGTTAAGGCGGCTGACTTTATCCATAAATGCCTGCAATACGCTGAAAAACTTAATTTGCCGTGGAATTACGGCATGCCATTTGAGGAATATCTTAGGGAGCTGAAGTAATTGTTAGTCTATGCAACACATAAGGGCGGCCGTTATTTATCTTTGCCGGACAGCCTGCAGGAACAGCCGGACGGGCTGCGTAATCTCTATGTCAATATCACAAATGAATGTAACTGTGCATGCACCTTCTGCCTGCGCAATATGAAGAAGATGGCCGAAGAATCCAGTCTGTGGCTGAAAAAGCGGCCGACGGTGGCGGAATTGAAAAAAGCCCTGGACGAAGTGCCATGGGAGTACATCAAAGAAGTGGTCTTTTGTGGTTTTGGTGAACCCACCATGCAGCTGGACACGCTTACAGAGCTGCTCCGCTATGTGAAGGAAACACAGCCGGGTATGCCCACGCGGCTCAATACCAATGGGCTTGGTGAACTGGAATACGGCCGGGAAATTGCAGCAGACTTTAAGGGGATTTTGGACACGATATCCATCAGCCTCAATGCCTCGAACGCAGAGCGGTACTATGAACTGACCAGAGCCAAGTACGGCCTGCAGTCCTATGAGGCCATGCTGGACTTTGCCGAGCATAGCAAAAAGTACGTGCCACATGTCGTGCTGACTATTGTGGATAAAGTAGAAGGACCTGACGAAATAGCCAGGTGCCGGGAAATATGTGCACAGCGTAATCTGACCTTAAGGGTTCGGGAATACGAGGACAGCTAAAAAAATGACGTTGGAAGAAATTCTTCCAACGTCATTTTTTATGGTATGCTATTAGTCGTCGCCTAATTTGCTGATGGTCAGCAGCAGGTCAATGCAGCGGACATAGAGCCAAACCAGAGTGATGAGCAGGGAAAAAGCACATAACCATTCGTATTCTTTGGGCAGGCCCTGAGTGACGGCGTCCTGAATCTGCTGGTAATCAATGAACAGGCAGGCTGTAGCCAGGCCGATAATCAGCAGGTCGAGGCCCAGGCCAATCAGGCCGCCATGCATGAAACCAAAATCCATACCGAAGAAGTAGGACAGGACAAAGCGCAGGAGGTAGCCCAGCAGCAGGCCGAACAAGGCAATGCTCACACATTTGGTGAACTTGTCATTTACGGTGACAAGGCCCTTGCTGAATACAATCGCTGCAGCAATGGCCACGGTGAAGGTGAGGGCCACAGCCTGAACGACAACGCCCGGCAGGAAGTTTTCTGCTATCATGGACAGCATGGCAATGGAGGCACCTTCAAAAATGGCAAACAGCGGTGAAATAAAACCGGCTGTTCCCGGCTTGAAACTTACGATAAAGGTCATAATAATACAGCCGACGCAGGCGACAATGGTCGTTACCATCGTGGCATAGCCGCTGATAATGGTGGCAAAGGCCGATACAGCCACTAACAGCACCATCAGAATTTCCTTGAAGGCCACGCCGGAGTAGCTGGCGGTTTCGGCCATATACTGTCCACGGCTGAGGTCCTCTATTTTGCTAAGCATAGGATTTTCCATAAATATCATCCCCTAACATAAAAAATATCCCTGCAATACTATTTTACCATAAAAGATATTACAGGGATATATTTTATCTGCCAATAAAGCAAGCCGGCACACATCGTGTACCGGCTTTATTTATGGATATTCATAGATATTAACTTATCCTTCTCGTATTCATTTGTCGGCGTAGATTTCTTCTCGAGCAGAAATCCAGCAGAGTGTTCCATGATATATGGATGTTTAGCTAAAACATTTTTGAATACACAGATTCATTAGTCGCGCGCGCTGCATCTCTCTTTCGATAACAATAGGGTTACTACAGTTTCGATGCTCATAGAGAGTTGGTAAAGATTTACCCGGGATAGCAGTTTCTTCTTTCTTGTCCTAACGTTGTGCGCCTTACTTCCAATCGCTTTTGAGTACGTCTGGCGATTAAGTCATCATCACGTCTCTTTTTCGCCTATTGGATATTCGTTTACTTCACCAATGCACTTGCTAGCTAGGTCTTAAAAGAGCACCTGCCAAGTGATTTCTTCAATAAACACTCACATCCTTTCATGAACAAGTATGTAAGCTAATGAAGAGAGCCTGTTTCGGCTAGATACCCACCTGCTAAAATTTCGACCTCCAGGACTACTTTTCTAGTGGTTTGCGTATCCATCTCCTCTTTACACCTATATAATAACATAGTATTCAGATAATTGCAATGCTTCGGAAAAATAAAATTAGGATTTGGCTAAATTTGCCTTAAATTATGGAGGAGTTTTATAGTATAATAGAATAAAGTGAAATGTGAACATGAAGGAGCAGACGTCAATGAAACATTTGGTTATCGTGCGTGGCGGTGGTGAACTGGCCAGTGGAGTCATTCACGCCCTCTATCGGGCAGGCTTCCGTGTGTTGGTACTGGAGAAAAAAGAACCATCAGCCACACGCCGCCGGGTTTCTTTTTCCGAGGCCATGTACCGTGGTGAGGCCAAAGTGGAACGGGTTATTTGTTACAAGGCCAAGAATCTTACCGAGGCCAAGGAGCGCCTGAAGAAAGGCGAACTGGTAATGCTGGAGGACCCCGAGGCGCGCTGTGTGAAGGAATTAAAGCCGCAGGTGCTCGTGGACGCGATTCTTTCACATACGACCAATGGTACGACCAAGGACATGGCCGAGCACACCATTGCGTTAGGCCCGGGCTTTTGCGCTGGCCGTGATGTAGATGTGGTTGTGGAAACCATGCGCGGTTATAATCTCGGCCGTCTTATTTATGAGGGCTATTCGGCACGCCGGCAGGATATAGACAGCAGCACCGTCGGCGCGAGTGGCAATATTGAGCATTTGCTGTTTGCTCCGGCAGCAGGAATAGTCGACGCCCTGTTCACTATCTCCATGATGGTGAAGAAAGGCGAGACGATTGCCAACCTGCGGACTGACGCAGGCGAAACGATAGAGATAAAGGCACCGCTGGCTGGCGTGCTGCGTGGCAGCCTGCACCGCGGCAGCCGGGTCAAAAAGGGGCAGAAGATAGCCGATATCAATCCCACCATGGGACAGGAGGAATGTTTTACCATTTCTGACAAGGCGCGTTGTGTAGCCGGTTCCGTCCTGATGGCGGTCATGGTTTGGCATAGCAAACGCCCCAAACACAGATTTTTTGGTCGTGGTTAATATGAGGGAAACACTGCTGAACTTTATCTTTCCACCGCATTGTCCCCGGTGTCATGCCTATGTGGAAGAGCGCGGTCTTTGGTGTCCGCATTGTCTGCAGGAAACGTTAAAATTGCAAAGATTGCCCTTAAAAGTGCCCATGCAGAAAGCTATTGCTGAAGCATGGGCTTTTGGCGTGTACCGCGGCGGCCTGCAAAGTATAATCAAGGCCTTGAAATACAGGGGCAGGCGCAGTACCCTGCCGTATATTGATACGCTGTTAAGGACAGGGCTGGCAGACAAGCAGCTGCGTCATATCCTGTCTGGTGTTGATATGGCCGTGGCGGTACCGTTGTATCCGGCTAAGGAAAAACAGCGGGGCTTTAATCAGGCGGAGCTTATTTTTAAAAATTTTCTGCAGGCAGCAGATATACCTTTGACGCGTCAACTGGTGCGGCTGCGGGCTACTGTCTCGATGTATCAGTTAAGCGAACAGGAAAGACGTCAGAATCTCCAAAATGCCTTTGCCGTAACAGCGGCAAAGGCAGTGACAGGGAAAAATATTTTATTGGTCGATGATATCCTGACTACAGGGGCAACGCTGCACGAATGCGCCAAGGTATTAAAAGCCGCTGGTGCCGGCACAATCTACGCTCTGGTTCTGGCCAGTGACCATCGCTGAGAATAAAAAATTACATAAGAAAAGCCCGGTATAACGAGGCAAGAAAATGTCCCCTACCTCAGCAGGTGGGGGCACGAATACCAAAACAGGCGGCGAGCATATCTCCCGCCTCTTGGCGTTATAATCAGTCATACCGGGCTTGTTTTTTTTATGCTGTTAAGCGATGAAGATTAGCCAACGAGGCTCTGGCCAAAGTAGACGATAAGGCCCATAACTATGATAAAGGGCACGTAAACCTTGGCGGCGAAGGCCAGCAGCTTACCGTCAGCACCAGCCGTCTTAATGGCGGCTACGGCGATGGCGATACTCTGAATGGAAATCATTTTGCCGGCGCAGGCACCAGTAGCATTGGCTGCGGCAATCCAGGACTGGGCGGCAGGCGTAGCGCCGATAGCCTGCGCGGCCTCAGTCTGCAGTTTACCGAAGAGCACGCAGCTGGACGTAGCAGAGCCGGTGATAAAGGTACCGATGGAACCGATAAAGGCGGCAATGCAGGGATAAGCATGGCCCGTAGCTGCAACAGCAGCCTCAGCGATTTCGTGCGTCATGCCGGCGTAGCCCATGACTTTAGCTGTAGCGATAACGGAGATAATGGTGAGAATGGTGAAACGCAGGCCGATAATGGTCTTTTTCAGTACGCCGAGCATTTCGCCAAAACCGGCACCCTGTTTGGAACCGCCGATAAAGGCAGCCAGGAAAATCAGTACACCCGGCGTAGCAACCCAGGTGAAAGTATAAGGCGTGCCACCTTCGCCTTCATAAATGAGTACAGAGCTCTTGATGAGGTTCAGCGGGTCATGAATGGCCGGAATCAGTTTGGAAGTAGCCAGCAGGAAAACGAAGATGAGAATGAACGGCAGCCAGGCCGTGATGGCTTTGCCAACGGTCAGTTGTTCGCCATCATCTTCATGGGCTGGCATAGCATAGGCCGGGTCATTTACCGGGAACATTTTAGCGCAGGCAATGATAGCGCCCATAGAACCGATGGAGCCGGCAACAACAGCCAGTTCCGGGCCCATGGTGGCAGCTACAGCCAGTTCCGGAATGAGGAAACCTAAAGCAGCACCCAGGCAAATCGTAACCATGCCTTTGAGAGCTTTGAGGGAACCGCCGGCAATCAACGTCATGATGAAGGGGCAGAGGATAGTCAGCGGCGCCAGCTGCAGGCAGGTGTAAGTGGCGAGCGTCGTGGCATCATTGCCCGTGACGTTGCCCAAAGTGACCAGAGGGATACCGATGGAGCCATAAGCCGTGGGTACGGAGTTGGCAACGAGGCAGACGCTGGCGGATAAAATCGGATTTACACCGATACCAACCAGCATACTGGCCGGAATAGCGATAGCCGTACCGAAACCGGCCATGCCTTCCATGAAACCGCCAAAACCCCAGCCAATCAAGAGAATCAGCACGCGGCGGTCATTGCTGACGGAGGTCAGCATCTTTTTGATGCCGTCCATGCCTTTGGTGTGTTCGGAGAGGTTGTAGGTGAAAATAGCAGCGATGATTACAAGCAGGATAGGCCAGCAAGCCAAAGCCACGCCTTCTAAAAATGCCTGAAAGGCATGTACTGTCGTCATGTCATAAAGGCCGATACCAACGACTACTGAAATAAGCAGTGCCAGTATGCAGGCTTTATGCGGCTGCATGTGCAAAATACACAGCGCAACGGCCAGCCACAAGATGGGGGAAAGCGCAATCAGAAACAAAAAAACCAAGTCCTTTCTTTATAAGACCATGAAAAATATATGAATAAGATACTTCATTATATAAGCAGGTACTAAAAATTGTCAATGGTTGAAAAAAAGAAATACCAGCACAATTACGGCAAGATAAAAAGCACCGGGCAGTGGATAATTATTCCTGCGCTAGTACGCGCGGGGCGCGTAAAACGCTTAGGAACAATTATCCACTGCCCGGTGAAGCTAATGCGTGCTTAACCCTGCGCTGGTATGCGTGGGGCGTGTAAAACGCTTAGGAACAAGTATCCTCGAGCCAGTGAAGTTGATGATACAATATCAGTTTTCCAAAACGACTTCAAGTTCTTCGAGGGTTTTCTTTTTGCTTTCTTTGCCGAGCAGGATGACGACGGCGGAGATGATGACAAAGACGGAGGCAAACATCAGGAAGATGGTGTTCATGCCAAAGGCATTGCCGAGCATGACACCTACGAGCATGGGGGCCAGCATGCCGCCGATACGGCCAAAGCCGGCAGCCCAGCCGCTGCCTAAAGCACGAATTTGCGTCGGGTATTGTTCAGGCGTGTAGGTGTAGATAACACCCCAGGCTCCCAGGTTGAAGAAACTCATGGCTGCGCCCCAGGCCAGCAGTGTTTCCGGCGCGGCAGCATTGCCGAAGAAGAAACTGCAGACACCGGACAGGAGCAGGAACAGGGACAGGGTGTACTTGCGGCCGATGACGTCAACGAGCCAGGCGGCGGCATAATAGCCGGGGAGCTGGGCAAGTGTCATAATCAGTACGTACTCAAAAGTCTTGACGACGGCAAAGCCCTGAGCATAAACGATGGAAGGCAGCCACATAAAGATACCGTAGTAGCTGAATACAATACCGAACCAGGCCAGCCACAGCATGGCTGTACGCGTGCGGAAGGGCTTGCTCCAGAGGGCTGTAAATTTAGGGGCGGTTTCCTGTTCACGTTTGATGGCTGACATGTCAGTCGTACCGGTAAAGGGCTGGCTTTTTACACCGAGTTTCTTTTCCAGCAGCAGGATTACGTCCTGGGCCTCTTTGATACGGTTCTTCGTCAGCAGATAGCGGATGGATTCCGGCATGTGCAGGCGAATCAGGAATACGTAGAGGGCAGGCAGGGTGCCGATGACAAACGCAATTTGCCAGCCAAAGACGGGAATAACCAGATAGGAAATGCAGGCGGCTACCAGCCAGCCTACGCCCCAGAAACTTTCCAACAGGACGATGAAACGGCCGCGCAGGTGTGACGGCGCATACTCACTCATGAGGGTGGCCGCTACCGGCAGTTCACCGCCCAGGCCAAAACCGACGAGAAAGCGGAAAACCAGCAGGGATTCATAGCTCCAGGCCAGAGCACACATACCCGTGGACAGGCTGTAAAGCAGGACGGTAATGGAGAAAACTTTTTTGCGGCCGATACGGTCAGCCAAGGTGCCGGCCAGTACCGCACCCAGTGCCATGCCGATAAGGCCGATGGAACCAATCCAGCCTACCTGCGCCGGGCTAAGACTCCACTCTTTGGCCAGCACCGGCAGAACAAAGGCGATAAGCCCTGTGTCCATCGAGTCAAACAGCCAGCCCAATCCTGTAAGAATGAGCAGCTTGTAATGAAAGGAACCCACAGGCAGGGATTCCAAGCGCTGTAAAATCATGTGATAAACCTCTTTTCTACAAATGCGACAACTGTCATGACAATGAAAATAACAATTTGCATTATACACTGTCTTGACACCTGTAGCAACCCCTGAAAGAAAATAATTGCTGTAGATGATTTTTGGACAGGGAAATGCTATAATTAGATGGTATTACTAAAGACCAATAAGGAGTTATTTACTTATGCAAAAAATAAAGGGATGGCTGTTAGCTGGCGGTATCTCGCTGACAGCCGGACTGCTGCTTAATATGAATGTTACCTGTGGTGCGGCACAAAACAGCGATTCGGTGCGGATAAAGATTGGCCAGCCGGCTGTGACAAATACGGCCAAACCGGCTGCGGCGGAGCAGAAACCTGCCGCGACTGTCAGCCCTGTCAAGGAGAATGTTATGGACAGAATAAGAAACGTCCAGCTTTCCTGGAAGGAAATCCCCAGTGCGGTTCGCTATCAGGTGGTGATACTTAAATCAGCTGAGGACAGCAAGGAAAATATCGTTCAGACTTATGATTATGTATTTACCAATGGCCTGACCGTGGATTTAAGCCGTTTTGGGGCAGAGGCCAAGGCTTTTTACTGGAAAGTATGTCCGCTTGATTACAATGGCCGCCCCTTGGGAAATCATTATTTTTCCAAGCCACGGCCGGTTATGGACAGCAAGGTGAACGTTAACGCGCCCAAGCCCACTACGCAGTTTGAGCGGATGGATTACTTCCCCCTGTATCCGGTGTTTTCCTGGGTGCCTTATGGCAAGGCCAAGCAGCATGAAGTGCAGGTATATCAGGTAACCGGCAGTGAGGAAAAACTTATCCGCACCCTGCAGGGCGGTGAGTATGATGTTTATGAGGACGGCGGCTACACTGTGCCGGGCAGATATTTTTGGCGTGTACGTGCCTTGAATAAAGATGGCAGTCCTTTGGGTGGTTGGTCGGAGAAAAGCTATTTTACCATCAAAGGCGATAAAACACCGCTGGCTGCACTGGGGGACAGCATTACCCATGGCGGCGGGGCCATGTCGGTATCGCCGGGGTATCTGCTTTATGACTGGGAGTCTTATTGTCAGGTACCGGTGAAGAATCTGGGCTATAGCGGCAATACCACCGAGGCCATGCTGGAGCGGTTTGAACGCGACGTACTGCCCTTTTCCCCCCGGGTGCTGGTGGTGATGGGCGGCGTTAATGACTACCGCCTGGGTACTACCGGCTGGCAGACGGTGGAAAATCTCAAAGCCATCAAGGCCAAATGTGACGCCTACGGGATTATCGTGGTGTTCTTGACAGTGACGCCGATAAACCCACCGCTGATGGTCAGCCGTGCGCATATCGAACAGCCGCCTTATGACTGGCAGACACATCAGAAGTACATCAACGACTGGGTGAAACAGCAGCCTTTCTTTGTAGATGTGGCCAGTGCTCTGACCGACAGTATGGGCAATCTGCGCGACACCTACACTACGGATGGCCTGCACCCCGATTACTACGGCAAAAAATACATCGGTGAGCAGGTCGGGCGGTATCTGAAGGCACATTTTGCCTGGGTTACGAATACGCTGACGAAAAAGCCCATTCCGACTTACAATGACTAGGGCATTTTTGCATTTTTAACCCAGTTATAATGACAAAGGCCGTATTTTGCTTTAAAATATAAAGTATAATAGAAAGTAATATGAATTAAGGGGAAGGTGGAAGTTATGAGAAAGATATGGGGAATCCTGCTTGTAATTTCCTGTCTGCTGTCTGGTGTATGTATGGCTGCCCCCCAACAGATAACCGCTACAGGTGTATATGTCATGGGAGAGAATGACTCGCCGAAAATTGCCAAGGACGCAGCCAGGCAGGAGGCTATGCGCTCAGCTGTGGAAAAAGCCGGGGTATATGTGGAAAGCTACTCACGGACGCAGAACATGCAGCTGACGGCTGATGATATCAAGGTCATTTCCGGGGCTGTGCTGAAGGTTTTACAGGAACAGGCTGTGCCGGAACTGTCCGCAGGTGTATGGAAATACACGGTCACACTGAATTGTGAGGTAGACACGGATAAAATCGACCTCAAAGCCATGATGGACAACCGTAAAGAACTGGAAAAACTCCAGCAGGAGCGTGACGCGCTGAAAAAGCAAAACGAGGAACTGCTCGGAAAATACCGGAAAGCACAGGGACAGGAGAAAAAGGACCTGGAAGAGAAACTGGAGTCCCAGTATTCCCTGCAGGATGTTTTTGACCGCTGCGCTACCTATATTCAGCAGGGCGAACAGCGCCGTGCCATCTTCGAGCTGAACAAGGTTATCTCAGATACCAAGGTAAAGGACAGCCCACGGGCTTATGCTTATTACCTGCGCGGCCGGGCCTATTACGAGCGCAATATGGACACCGAGGCGCTGGAAGATTTTGACGCTGCCAGTGCTACGCCGCACAATGATAATATCTATCCCGTATGGCGTGCCTATTACTATCGGGGGCTGATTTACTCGGACAGGGAGCAGTGGACGCTGGCCTATGAAGAATTAAAAACAGCCTGGGAGGCCTCCGGCCGTAACGATGCAGAGATAGAGGCTGCCATGCAGCGTGCCAGACGCCATGCCTATCCTGATGCCCAACGTGAGGGCAGACGCCATATTCCCAGCCAGGGTGGTGGCCACCGTCCCAATAGTGGCAAAGACGCTATCAACTGGGAAAAAGTCGTTTCCGATGTATTGATTGACGTTATCCGCCAGGCGGCTAAGGGCTGATAATCCTGGCCGGCAGATAAATCTTTTCCGTCAAGAAAGCGAGGATGAGAGTAGTGAAAGAGTATTCCTTTGCCCCCCAGGGCGTTTGCGCTAAGCAGATAACCTTTAGTATTGATGATGCCGGCAAATTACACAACGTGCAGTTTATGGGCGGCTGTCCCGGTAATCTGCAGGCTATCGGCAAGCTGGTAGAAGGGGCAGAACCCCAAAAGATTGCCGACATGCTGCGCGGCAATGACTGCCGCGGCCGCGGTACTTCCTGTGCTGACCAGTTGTCCATTGCCCTGACTGAGGCCTTGAACAGCGCTGGTGTCGCGTAAATAATAACTCATAGGCAGAAAAACTGGTGTCATTTTGTGATGGCACCAGTTAAAAAAAAACTATTGACAATGACCTGACATATCCGTATAATTATGTCTTGTGAGTGACACACTTGCAAAAATGGCCCGGTAGTTTAGTTGGTTAGAATGCCGCCCTGTCACGGCGGAGGTCAGGGGTTCAAGTCCCCTTCGGGTCGCCATTTGCCTCTGTAGCTCAGTTGGTAGAGCAGGGGACTGAAAATCCCCGTGTCAGTGGTTCGATTCCGCTCGGAGGCACCACTAAAAAAATAAAATCCTTGTCATAGCAACGGCTTTGACAAGGATTTTTTGTATTTCGCTATACAGGCCTTACTTGGCGCGGAAATCAATATAGAGAATTTCCGGCACGGTAAACAGCATTAGTCCCTTCTTGGTAAAGAAGGAAAAGGAGTCAATGTTCTGTAGTTGGAAGGAGCTTAATTCATTGCTTTGCAGAAACTTCTGCCCGTCTTTGTCGGTATAGCGAATGGTCAAAATATCATCAACAGAGACGGAAGAACCGCCTTTCCAATGCACAACTGCTCTCATGGTATCACCCCTAACATTTATTTAATTCGACACGGGAAAAAATTTTCCTGCTGGAGCAGTGCTATAGGTATGCTGTGTTATACTGTAGGTGTGTAAAACTTGTGCAGGATTTTTAGGAGTGTAACGAATGGAAGCATTTTGGGCAGCTTTTTTGCTTATATTTTTCGCAGAAATGGGAGATAAGACGCAGTTTCTGGTCATGGCACTGGCCGGCAGGTACAGCAGCCGCGCCGTGTTTACCGGCATGACGCTGGGCATAATCGTCGTGCATGGTCTGGCCGTGGCCGTTGGTGCTACCATCGGCAGCTTGATTTCGGCAGAAAAAATGACCATAGTGGCCTCGCTGCTCTTTATTTGCTTTGGCCTCTGGTCCTTGAAAGGCGAAACGGAGGACGAAGAAGAAAGTAAGGCCAGCCGTTTCGGCCCGGTAATGACCGTAGCCCTGACTTTTATCATCGGGGAAATGGGGGATAAAACCCAGCTGGCGGCCGTGGCCCTGGCGTCAGAAATGGGCAACTGGCTTATGGTATTTGCCGGTGCCGTAGCCGGTATGGTTATCGCTGACGGCATGGGACTCGTGGCCGGCAATTACCTGCAAAAGAAAATATCGCCCCCGACCATGCAAAAATTGTCAGCGGCGATATTCATCGTATTTGGTGTGGCAGGCTTGGTGCAGTTTATGTTATAAATTTAGCTGTGGTTCATTTTATTTTGTCACGAATATATGCTATAATATGTATATATGTTTTCTATACTTTGTATTACGAATAGACGAAGGAGTGGAGATAATGCCAACAACTAAATCAATAAATATCCGCATTGATGAGGATTTGAAAAGTCAGTCTGACAAAGTGTTATCTGATTTAGGGCTGACAACCTCTGCTGTGGTATCAATGCTGCTAAAAACGATTGTCCGTAACAAGGCAGTCCCTGCGGAATTGTTCACCATTCGTGAACAGGCAAGAAATAACGCCGAGTATTTGGCAAAACTTGACCGCAGCTTTGCCGAATACAAAGCAGGCTTAGGACAGCAACATGAACTGCTAGAGGTCAATGATGTCTAATTTAGTATGGACACCTACTGCTTGGTCAGAATATTTGTCTTGGCAGGTTGAGGACAGAAAGACATTGAAACGCGTTAATGAACTGATAAGAGATATCGAGCGTAATGGCTTGCGCAAAGGGATAGGCAAGCCAGAACCGTTAAGGCATTATCCAGCTTGGAGCAGAAGAATTGATGATAAGAACCGCTTAGTATATAATGCGGATAATGATGGAAATTTGATAGTCTTTTCGTGTAAGGGACACTATCAGGATAAATGATTGGTTTTGTTTTTTTACTCCTGCAGTTTGATAATAAAATCCTGAACAAAGTTAAGGAAATCTTCCCTCTTGTCAGCTGGTATGGTTGAGTAGGCCAGCAAAAGCTGCTGTTCCCGTTGGGTGAGTTGCAGTTTGGTGGCTAATTCAGTTACAAGGTCGGCGCGATGGCTCACAAACATTTCCCCTGTGCCATGGCGCAGGTATTCTTCGTTTATATTGTACTCAGCAATCAGCTGGGAAATGACACGCTCTGTGATGGGGCGTGTCTCTTTTTCGTATTGGCCAATGGTGGTTTGGCTTAGGTTGATACGAGCGCCAAAGTCAGTTTGATTCAGATTAAGAACTTTGCGGATGGCCTTTAAGCGTTCCCCTATACTCATAGAAATAATCACCTCATAATAAAGTATAAAAAAATATATAGTGAAAAGCAATAAAAATATCTTGCAATAAATAGTGATAAATATTATAATTAAAATAAAATAACTCAAATCACTATTGACTTAAATTGCATATATTTGATGTAATACGGCGAATATATGCACTACAAACGAGCCAATAAATGCGATAATATAACGAGAGTGATTGTGAAGGGGTGAACATTGTGGGGATTAGCAGGAAAATGTTCTATCGGCAAATCGGTGCCAAAGTTGCATATTATCGCGCATTAAACGATTTAGACCAGGAACAGCTGGCCAAAAAGGTGCATATCAGTCAAAGTACCCTGAGCCGGATTGAGGGCGGCAGGTACGGTGACAATATATCCATTGCCATGCTATTGGACATAGCAGAAGGCTTGAATATTGACCCGTCCTTGCTGATGACCTTTTCGGAGACAGATAGGGAAATGTGGCAGCAGGAACTTGAATAATCCCATATAAAGTAATAGACCAGTTGGGCAACTTCTTATTGAGAAGTTGTCTGACTGGCCTTTTTGCTATTGAGTTCCACCATTACTTTATCAACAGTATGGAAGGAACCCAACAGGTACTTTTTTAGGATTATAAAGTAAAAGAACATAAATGTAGTGGATTTTTTTTACCGTCTATCCAATATGAATCCTTCTGAAGTCTCGAAGCCGTAGATGTCCTCCAAGGTTTCGGAAATTTGTCTAGTGGTCATGCCTTTGGCATACATAGAGATAATTTTCTCGTCGATGGCGGAAATATCCTTCTGGCGCTTCTTGACTATCTGGGGCTGAAAGGAGGAGTGGCGATCCTGCGGGACATCAATCTGAAAACTGCCATAGCTGCTGTTGACACGCTTGGTTTTGTAGCCGTTACGGGCATTCTCACTATCGGAGCGCTCAGACTGGCTATAGCCAAGATGCTCATCCATTTCCGTTTCCATCATTTGCTTGATGGTGCCACCGCGCAAGTCTTTCAGGGCATCCTGAATGTCGGTGGCGCTCTTGATGTTGTACTCTTGGAACAACTGCTGGATGATGGCACGCTTGCCATCGGTCATTTCTACTTTGTGAATTTCTTTTTTCTGTCTTGCCATAATAAAAGGTCTCCTATGATTTGTTTATATTTTATCATAGAAGACCTTATGATTCGATATGATATCAATTTACAGAGATTTTTTCATACTCTCAATATTCAGCGTATGCTGTCTCTTGGAGAAGAAAATCGCAACTATTGTCAGTTAGCTTTTGTCTACTCGACAGATATAAAAGATAACTCTCTCCTCCTTCGTACATCAACTCACTTAATGGGGGATATTTTGCTTTTCTTAATGCTTGGTATGAGATCATCCAAATCACGATTATACTTTGGTTGCATTTTATTGGGATCAACCGACAATTCTTCCATCAGTTTTTCGAGCAACTCTTTGATAAATTTAATCAGAAGCCATATTTGGTACGCTGGTAGATACGATTTATCTTGAACTGCTTTATCATTTTCCCTTGAATGTGAAAAGTATTCGTGATCATTATGCGCAAAATAATGATCACGCCTATGACGAATAACTTTTACTGCGTTTTGCAATTCTGGATCTTTTTTGAGATGGCGTCCTTTTTCCGTCAAATATTCAAACACCTCTTTAGGATTATTAAACACATCCTTATTTTGCTTACACTTGTTTATTAGCTCGCTTATTTTAGCCGATTTACCATCTTTATCAAAAAACCTCGCCAATGTCATCATGTATGAATCAATACACGCAGAAGTAGCCATCAAAAAAAATGTATTACCCTTATCTGTGTACTCTTCTGCTAAAGTACTATCTAAGGAAGCGTAGTATATATCGCACAAATATAAGTATTGTTCGTAATAATTTTGTAACTCTTCTATTATTTCGTTTCTCATAAAAAGCTTCACCCCACGTCATCTTTAAGACATAAAAAATACAATCCGACAGTTTTTGTTATAGGAACAGTTTTTTCTATAACAAGTATAGCTTTTGATTTTGGTTGTTAATGACCATATCATAAATTTTCCGTGCTTTCTTTTCTATGCGCTCTTTATTGGCAATACAGAAATTATATTCTTTATTTACTAGCAAACGGTATTTAGCATCCTGTATATCTTTGATAATCAATCTTTTTAAGTATTTAGGAGGAATGGGAATCATGAAATTGAAACGTAATGAACCTTTGATTTTTTCTTTATCTTCGTGGATATAAATAAGTATATTGGGAACTCTGGTGATTCCGTTTCGATGTTTTCTTTCGTAGTCCTGTAAATAAGAAATATATTCTTCATTGACGAGATAGAAATCCATAATTTTGCTCATTGGAAATATAATTGGGGAGATGAGTTGAGCTCATCTCCCCAATTAAAGGTTCGCACTTAAAGCGGCGAAGCACTTAAAGTAAAGGTCTGTCCTCAAAGCGACAGGGCTCTTCTTAACTAGATTATACCCTAATCTGCCGCTGCAGTCAAAATAATTCGCTGTTTGTACGATGATGGGGGAGGGCTGCATATATATACATCAAGCATTGAGTTCCACCATTACTTCATCAACGGAATGGAAAGGCCCGACAAGATTATTCTCTTGGTTGACCTCCATTTATATTCGTATTATAACGCCGTTGTTCCAGTTTTGCCATAGGCAAAACTTCCTCTTGGCGTTTCAACGAGGCGGGAGATATGCTCGCCGCCTGTTTTGGTATTCGTGGTGGGGGACATTTTCTTGCCTCGTTATAGCAATATGGAAAATCGTGGTCAAGATATATGCCAGATAATGAAATTGCATATATTTGATGTAATACGGCGTGTATATGCCAAACATACGGGGCGATAAATGCGATAATTATTATAAGGCATTTTATAACCATTAGATGGAAGTGGGGGATGAGCTTTGGGGAAGAAAGCTAAGGAACGGAAACAAACACAGGTTTCTCCTGATTATATATCGGCGTCAGCGGCGAACAGCGGCATTTTACGGGACTTGGCAGGGCATTTTGCAGGCACGGGCAGATATGTTGTGCCCAGTGTGGCGGCGGTTTGTTCTGTGCAGGGAACAGTACTTCCTATGGGACAGGTGTATGCGGCGGCAGTGACTCCAGCAGATAATGCAATAGTGGGTGCTGGGGATAGTATGACTGTTCCTGATGCAGGGATTTCTGCGGTTAATAGTGTTACGGTCACTAACAATAGTGCCTTGATGATAATATCGTCTGGTGGTTTAGCAAGTAATACGGATATATTTTCAGGTGCAGCGGTACATGTCTATAGTGGTGGTATGGCAAATAGCATATCTATTGATGGATGTGGTGTAGGTGGTGGCATATTAGTATATTCTGGAGGTTCGGCAAGTCAAATAGTTGCACAGAATTCTGGTTTAGTAGGCGTTGTTGGTGGGGATGCAGAAAATGTATTTTTAAGTAGTGGCGGTACAGCTGCTATTGAATCGGGGGGGAAAATCAATGATATCGTTATAGACGATGGTGCTTATATGGTTATCTCTGATGGTGAAGCTGTTAGTACGACCCTTAATAACCTTGCTTGGCTACTCGTGGATACCAGTGGTATGGCTACAACTACGACTGTTAATAGTGGTGGATATATGTCTGTTCAGGGATCTGCTATCAGCTTAACTATTAGCGGTGGTTCTTTGCATGTAACTTCGGGGGGGACAGTCAGTGACACCAATATTGATATAGGTGGAAATATGACTGTGGGTTCTTTTGCTTCAGGAACAGCAAGTAATACTACTGTGAATAATGGGACGTTGACAGTATTCTCAAGGGGGACTGTAAATACTACGACCGTAAATAGTGGCGGTTCCATGACGTTGAAAGAAGGAAGTGCAACCAACACAGATGTCAACGGCGGTTCGCTAAATGTATCGTCAGGAGGCGTAGCGGCATCCACTACGATTGACCTCGATGGCACTATGATGGTTATAAGTGGTTCTGCCAATAATACTACATTGAATAGCGGAACATTGACAGTAATATCAGGAGGTATAGTAGATACTACGATAGTAAATAGTGGCTTAATGGAGGTAGCGTCTAGTGGTATAGCAGATACGACAACTGTTAATAGCGGCGGCTCTTTGATTCTTGTTGACAGTGCTTCTGCAAATGATACAACCGTTAATGGCGGAACTATGGATGTAGAATCCACTACTGTTGCCAACAATACCACGGTAAATAATAGCGGTATTATGATTGTCGCGGGAGGTTCTGCTAATGTTACTGAGGTCAACAATGGAGAAATGCGTATATACAATAGTGGTGTTGCAACTTCTACTACTGTAAATAGCGGTGGTTCAATGGTGTTGACCAGTGTAACAACAGGTGGGGCGTCTGCAATAGCTACTAAAGTAAACAGTGGTGGCTATATGACGTTGACAGAAGGAAGTGCAAGCGGCACAGATGTCAACGGAGGTTCGCTAAATGTATCATCGGGAGGTGTAGCGACAGCCACTACGATTGACCTCGATGGCACTATGACAGTCATAGGAGGAACTGCCAATAGCACCACGTTGAATAGCGGTACATTGTCAGTATCATCTGGAGGAAATGTAGATACAACGACAGTAAATAGTGGCGGTACCATGACGTTGACAGAAGGAAGTGCAAGCGGCACAGATGTTAACGGTGGTTCGCTGAATATTTCGTCAGGAGGTGTAGCAACATCCACTACCGTTGACAATGACGGTACTATGACCGTGACAAATGGAACAGCCAATGGCACAACGTTGAATAGCGGTACACTGGCAGTATCAAGCGGAGGTTCAGCTGATACCACGACAGTAAATAGTGACGGTTCTATGACGTTGACAGGAGGAAGTGCGACCAGCACAACAGTCAGCGGAGGTTCGCTAAATGTTTCGTCAGGAAGTGTAGCGACATCTACTACGATTGACCTTGATGGTACTATGACGGTTATCGGTGGTTCTGCCAATAGCACAACGTTGAATAGCGGTACGTTGGCAGTAACCTCAGGAGGCACGGTAGATACCACGACAGTAAATAGTGGTGGTTCCATGACGTTGACAGAAGGAAGTGCAACCGGCACAGCAGTCAGCGGCGGTTCGTTAAATGTCTCGTCAGGAGGTGTAGCGACAACTACGACCGTTGACAATGGCGGTGCTATGACCGTGACAAATGGAACAGCCAATAGCACCACATTGAATAGCGGTACGCTGGCAGTATCAAGCGGAGGTTCAGCTGATACCACGACAGTAAATAGTGGCGGCTCCATGACGTTGACAGAAGGAAGTGCAACCGGCACAGCAGTCAGCGGCGGTTCGCTAAATGTATCATCAGGCGGTGTAGCAACAACTACGACCGTTGACAATGGCGGTGCTATGACCGTGACAAATGGAACAGCCAATAGCACCACGTTGAATAGCGGTACGTTAGCAGTATCGAGTGGAGGTTCAGCTGATACTACGACAGTAAATAGTGACGGCTCCATGACGTTGACAGAAGGAAGTGCAACCGGTACAGCAGTCAGCGGCGGTTCGTTAAATGTCTCGTCAGGAGGTGTAGCGACAACTACGACCGTTGACAATGGCGGTGCTATGACGGTGACGAATGGAACAGCCAATAGCACCACGTTGAATAGTGGTACACTGGCAGTATCAAGCGGAGGTTCAGCTGATACCACGACAGTAAATAGTGACGGTTCTATGACGTTGACAGAAGGAAGTGCGACCAGCACAACAGTCAGCGGCGGTTCGTTAAATGTATCATCAGGAGGTGTAGCAACATCCACTACAGTTGACAATGGCGGTGCTATGACAGTTATAGGTGGAACAGCCAATATCACAACGTTGAATAGCGGTACGCTGGCAGTATCCTCAGGAGGTACGGTAGATACCACGACAGTAAATAGTGGCGGCTCCATGACGTTGACAGGAGGAAGTGCGGCAAGCACAACAGTCAGCGGCGGTTCGCTAAATGTATCATCAGGAGGTGTAGCAACAACTACGACCGTTGACAATGGCGGTACTATGACAGTTACGAATGGAACAGCCAATAGCACCACATTGAATAGTGGTACGCTGACAGTAACCTCAGGTGGTACTGTAGATACAACGACAGTAAATAGTGGCGGTGCGCTAAATGTCTCATCAGGAGGTGTAGCAACATCTACTACGATTGACCTTGATGGTACTATGACGGTTATAGGTGGTTCTGCCAATAGCACAACGTTGAATAGCGGCACATTGGCAGTAACCTCAGGAGGCAATGTAGATACCACGACAGTAAGTAGTGGCGGTTCTATGACCTTGACTGGTGGTTCCGCGACAAATACGAATGTTGATAGTGGTAAACTGACAGTCTCTTCAGGGGGCGTGGCAAGTTCTACGGATATTATCAACGGCGGTTCTGTGACGGTAAATGGAGGCTCGGTAACCGATACCACTATCAGCAGCGGCATTATGGAAGTTATTTCCAGTGGCTTGGCAACGGATACGACTGTTTATAATGGTGGTTCCTTATCCGTCACTGGCAGTAGTACAGTGAATAATGTCGTTTTGTCCGGGGGAACATTTACGAATCCTACAGCAGGTTCTACAGCGTTTATAAGCGGTACGATAACAGGTGATGGAGATATTACCGGCCCTGGCGACTTTACCCTTGCTAATGGCAATATTCTGTTGAACTCTGGCAGTATCAGCACTACAGGAAAATTAACGCTCAATAAAGTTCTGGACACAACAAAGCCTGCTGTTTCGGCAACTGATTTTAGTGTTGGAAAACTTGATGTCACGGATTTGGATACGGGGACATCGACCAGTGGTACTTTGATAAAGGCTTATACAGTATTGCCTGCTGTGACGTTAACCTCTGGTACAGATAGCGGCGTTTTGGACAGCATATCTACGTCAGTTGTTTTTGGCGGTGGTGCGCATACAGATACCTCTATTCCGGGATTTACATTAGATTATACAGCTCCGTCTGCGACTTATAGTTTAACCAATAGTGCCAAGGAGATAGATTATTCACTCAATGGCAATAAGCAAGCGACGAAGCTGACTTTTGGCAGTATTCCATGGAAGGATAGTGGAGCACTTATTGACCACTCAACGCAGTTTACGGATGTTGTATTCAGTGGTGCCGATGTTGATACTGTAAATATTTACTTTAATAATGTGGCATCGTTGCAGGCCAATAAAAAAATGACGTTGGTATCTGATTTTGGGACGTCAGTTGGAACGATTACCGGTACAAAATACACAGTAGGTACGACTTTACAAGGATATGGCAAAGCAGAACTTGAGGGAAATAATCTTGTCTATAAAGTAGAAACAGATTCTGTAGCTATATCGGGAGGCGGTTCTAATAAGAATCTTACAGCTCAGGAGCAGACACATAATACACTTATGGGGATGACGGCTGGCATAGCTGTTATCAACGCTGGTCAGAACTTTATTGAACAAGCTGCAGATGGTTGGGGTGATGTGCGAAATACAGGTGAAGATGGAGTAGCAGTGTTTGCAGCTATGGGCGCCAGTAAGGATAGGTATGAAACGGGAAGCCACATAGATTTAAATGCCTGGAACGGTATAGTTGGCTTAGGTAAATCCCATAATTTGGAAAATGGTAAATTTCAATGGGGCGGATTTGTGGAGCACGGTTCTGGAAAATTCAGCCTAAGTAATGCCGGCTTAACTGGTGACGGCACATCAACGTATACTGGCGGTGGTATGTCGGCAAAATGGACAAACAAGCATAACGTTTATACAGAGGCAGGAGTTCGCTATGGCAAAATAAAGGATAATGCGTCAAATATTTTGAAGGACGCATTAGGAAATTACTATGGGTACAATGTCAATGCAGATTACTATGGTGGCTATATTGGTGTAGGTAAAATATACCGTTTCGGTGAGAATAGAAGTTTGGACATTTATGGAAAATTTTCGCACATTCATCGTGATGGTGTCAGCTTTGACGCCGGCGGCCATTATGAGCTGGACGCTCTGCAGAGTAATATTCTGCGCGTCGGGGCGAAGTATGGCGTGAAGTCCGGTAAGGTCAACTGGTATGGCGGTCTGGCCTATGAGCATGAGTTTAGCGGCGAGGCTACGGGCAAGGCTGACGGCCTGCCTATCCGCTCAGCCAGCATTAAAGGCGGCAGCCTGAGATTGGATTTGGGAGCAAGCATAAAGCCCAGCGAGAAATCACCGTGGACAATGCGTATGGGGATAACAGGCCATACAGGCAAGCATCGCGGCGTCAGCGGCAGTCTTATGCTGAGTTGTAATTTCTGAGAGGTGGATATGATTGGCTAACGAAAAAGAAGTAGTAGAAGAAACAGAAAAAGAAGTAACAAGTGCAGTATCCTCTGGTGCCACCGCGGAGCCGGTAAAAGACCCGTTCTTTGTGCCAGCCCCGGATGTACCAACGCAGAAAGGGCCGAAGGGCATACGTTTTGATTTCAATGATGGGGCAAGGGTACTGCTGCCGAAAGGGCAGTGGCATGTGCAGCTGGAGGATGATGATTCCGGTAATGTCCTCTTTGTCTGTGACGCAGACGAAGGCTGGGTAACGAGCGCCAAAAAGTATTATGTGCCTTTCCGTATCAAAGTATGGGACAGGCGCAATCTGGCCAAGCCGGTGCTCGACCATGTGATGGATTTAAAAGACAAGCCGGTACTGATAAAATATCCTGTGGGAACGTTGGGAGATTTAATCGGCTGGTTTCCCTATGCGGAGAAATTTCAGCAAAAGCACAAATGTAAGCTGGAGTGTTCACTGGCGCAGAATATTTTGGAACTGTTCCGCGACCAATACCCGGATATTACCTTGTCACCGGCACCTAATGTGAAAACAACCAAGCCGTATGCGTCTTATAGGGTTGGTCTGTTCTTTAAGGGGGATGAAAATAACCAGCCCCATGATTTTCGCCGGGTGGGGCTGCACCGCACAGCGGGGTACATTCTTGGTGTTGACCCGGCAGAGGTGCCACCGCGGCTGCCGGAGAATTTGCCACGGGAGGTTAAGGAGCCTTATGTCTGCATTGCTACCAAGGCTACGACTTTGGCCAAGATGTGGAATAATGGTTTTGGCTGGGAACTGGTCATCGACTATCTGAAAAAGCAGGGCTATCGGGTGCTCTGCATTGACAAGTCACGCACGGAGGGCATAGGTTATGTGTGGAGCCAGCTGCCGCATGACGCCGAGGATTTCACGGGTGACCGTCCTTTGTTGGAACGGGTGGCGCTTTTGCAGCATGCTGATTTCTTTATCGGCCTTTCCAGCGGCCTTTCCTGGCTGGCATGGGCGGCCGGTACGCCAGTGGTGATGATTAGCGGTTTTTCCCTGCCGCCGCATGAGTTTACGACGCCTTACCGGGTTATCAATACGCATGTTTGTCATGGCTGTATTGACGCCACGGATGTGGATTTTGACCACAAGGATTATCTGTGGTGTCCGCGGCATAAGGGGGATGACCGGCAGTTTGAATGCACACGGGCTATCACAGGCCGTCAGGTAATCCATACCATTGAAAGACTGATGCAGGATAAGGGACTGCAAGGGAAAAAACAGTCTACGGGAAAGGGACGGTAATACATGGCAAAAATGGGAGCCGCAAAGAAGTCCAGGGTGGAGGATAATATACGGGCAATAAAATTCAACGAGTTTCTCATAGAGAAGGGAATTACTGTTTTTAGTACAGAATCAATGGAGGACGAGGCCAATACGGTGTTTTTCCGTTCGCGGATTGAGGCGGCAGGGCAGCTGCTGCCGGTGGTGGTAATTATTGACGCCAGTGTTTTTACCATTATCCGGGTGCAGCTGGCCGGGGATATAGCTGAGGAAAAACGGGAACGGCTGACCAAGTATCTCAATGGCTTGAATTTGTACTATAAGACATTTAAGTATTACATGAGCACTGACGGACGTATCTGCCTTGATATGTGTATTCCGGCCAGGGATGAGGCTTTTGATGCAGAACTCATTTATGGTATGTTGAGTACATTGGTACAGCATTTGCAAGAGCATACTGCTGAACTGATGGAACAGATATGGAGTCAATAAATAAAAGAGCCCTGCGGGGCTCTTTTATTTATTGTATAAGAATTGGGGAAAATCTTTTTTTACGTTGCCGTGGCAACGACACATTATTCAGAATAATGATATAATGTGGCCAAAGTTGAGAGGAGGGGAGCGGAATTGGATTGGAAAGAGTTTTTTAACAAACATACGCTGGGCTGTCTGGCAGGCGGATTTGCCATAGGGCTGGTGGTTTGTGCCATCGGTGCCGGAATGATGTCTTTTTCCGGTTCGGCAGCGTTCTGCGGTTCCTGCCATGCGATGAAAGGCGAGGCGGCGAGCTTTGCCAAATCTACGCATAGCAGACAAGCCTGTGTGGAATGTCACCTGCCTCACGACAATATGGCTATTTACATGATTGAAAAGGGGCGCACAGGTATGGTTGACACTTATCATGCGGTACTCAGGGATTATCCGGCCCGTATTGACTTGTCAGCCGGGGGCAAAAAGACTGTGAACGGCAACTGCCTGCGCTGTCACGAAAACACCATGGGCAGTGTACACATGGCGGTGGGCGTGGATATGGACACCGGAGCGGACTGCTTGAAGTGCCATAGCCGCATAGCCCATGGAAGTAATCATCTCGAAGGGGGGATAAAAGTTGAGTAAGCTGCAAAAGATTCTAGCTGGGATGGTGGCCGCCTGCGTGCTGTTCTTTGGTTTCGTAGTGGTACGTCTGGGAGCAGCGCCCAATGATGACAGTGTCAAGCTGGCCAAGATATCCCATGAAAATTATGCCCATGTGGGCAAGGAGGCCTATAAAGAGGCCTATCCCTTGGAATATAAATCCTATATGAAAAATAATCAGGGTGGGGAAAGCCCCACAGGTTATGGTGGCAGTGACCCGGGGAAATCTTATATTGAGATGCAGCCGGAAATCAAGGAAAACTTCAAGGGATATAAATTTTCGGTGCAGTATGATGTGGCTCGTGGCCATACCTGGGCTGGCGTTGACCAGTTGAATTCCCAGCGTATTCCGCCGCAGAAGGGCAACTGCATTGTCTGCAAAGGTTCGTGGATGTATGACAAGTGGTACAAGGAAAGCGGCTGGGATTTTGCTACCCTGCCGTTTGCTGAGGCAACACCGCCTTATACCAATAAGGATACCGTGGAAGGCACAGACCTGTACATGGGTTGTTCTTCCTGCCATGACCCGGATACGATGGAACTCAGGGTTTATCAGCAGGGCTTTGTAGAGTCCATGGCCTTAAAGGGGATTGATATCAGCAAGGCGTCCCACAATGATATGCGTGGTTATGTCTGCGGCCAGTGCCATAACGAATATTACTTTATGGCCGAAGATGGCCGGGTGCGTCATCCCTTTATTGGCGGCTGGGAACCGGAAGAGCAGTTTAAATTCTATCAGACGCAGAGTGAGCAGCTCGGAGCCTTCAAACAGGATTGGATTCATCCCGATTCCAAGACTCCGATGCTGAAAGCCCAGCATCCGGACTTTGAAATTTGGACCACCAGTGTGCATGCTGACGCCGGTGTTACCTGCGTAGACTGCCACATGCCTTATATGCGTGAAAATGGTCAGAAATATACCTCACATTGGATGACCAGTCCGCTAAAGACGGTAGAGGCCTCCTGCCTCAAGTGTCATGATGAAAACAAGGACACGTTGATTGCCAGAGTCAAGACTATCCATGATAATAATTTCAAATTACAGCGTATTGCCGGTCAGACGGTTGCCAAGGCTCATCTGGCGGTGAAGGCGGCCATGGACGCCGGAGCTACGGACGAACAGCTGGCACCGGTGCGGCTGAAACTGCGCGAGGCTCAGTGGTATTGGGACTGGGTAGCTGCAGAAAACGGCAATGGTTTCCATAATCCTGATAAGTGCATGCGTATCAGTGGTGAGGCCATTGATTTGGCCCATCAGGTGATTGAGAATGCCAATGCTTTGGTAAAAGGCAGCTTATAAAAACACAATTCTTAATAATGAACAACGCCGCCACACTTGGAAAAACAGCAAGTGTGGCGGCGTTTGTCTGTCATTTATGATGGCAATACCCTTACAAAACAACGGTAGTAATTCTTGTAGGATAGTACAATGCAGGAGTTTATTTCAGATGATAGAATAATTACTATATATAGTTGCCATAGCAACATGATGATAGTTTTATTGTTGATATAATGAAGGAAATATGTGTATTTAGGAGTGAAGGCTATGCAGGTATATCATCTTGATTTGCATGAGCTGCCATTGTTTCAAGGGGTACCGGCAGCAGAGGTGGAGCATTTTATAGAGGCTACCGGGGCCAAAATAAAACGGGTAAGCCGTGGCGCCCGGATTTTGGACGCTTATGAGGAAAATCATAATATCGGCGTAATTGTCGAAGGTGAGGCGCAGGTATTGGCCGAGGACCGTTTCGGCAAGGAAAATGTCAGCCATAATCTGGAACGTGGTGCGATGCTCGGGAGTACTTCAGCGATTATGCCGCAAATACCGTATGATATGGCTATTGAGGCCCTGACGGACGTACTGGTACTATGGATTCCTTATCAGGCCTTGCTGACGGCTGGCCCTAAATTGGGGCGCACACATGGCCTGGTTATGAAGAACCTGTTGGAGGCCTTTTGCCGGAAAAATGTGTTGATGATGCAAAAAATCAAGATTCTTTCCCAAAAGACGCTGCGTGAACGGCTGATTCTCTATTTGCTGTATAAAGAACAACGAAAAGGTAAGGCACGTGTGCAGGTGCCGGGCCGGGTGCAGCTGGCCAAGGAACTGGAGTGCAACCGCAGTGCGCTTACCCGGGAGATTAGCGCCATGCAAAGTGAAGGCCTGCTTAAGGTGGGCGAGGATTGGATGGAATTGGATGCTGCCAAGGTGGCGGCTATGGATTGAGTCATGATTACGATAGAGTTTAACGAGGTCAGGCAGTCTTTCTACGGACGGCACATATTTGGGCCGCTGACGGCGCAGCTAAAGGGCGGTCAGATTACGGCTGTTACCGGCGCTAACGGCAGCGGTAAATCAACATTTTTAAAACTGGCCGGACATCTTCTGCGGCCTGCGCAGGGGACTGTCACGGTAAAAACAGAGAGCGGTGAGCTCACACAGGCGGCTTTGCGGCAGCATCTGGCGATGGTAACGCCGGAATTGCGCTTTTATGACCGGCTGACGGCCAGGGAGAATATGGCGTTTTTCCTGGGCTTAAGAGGGCTTTCGCTGACTGAGGCTGCATATAGAAAGATTTTGGACAGGGTAGAGCTGCCGGCGGCAGCTGCCGACCGTGTTTATACCGGGGAGTTTTCCACGGGCATGCGGCAGCGGCTGAAGATGGCAGTGCTCCTGGCCTGTCAGGCAGATATCTGGCTGCTCGATGAGCCGGGGGCTAATCTTGATGAGGCTGGCCGGGCAATGGTGGCCAGGGAAGTACAGGCGGCTGCGGCGCAAAATGTCTTAGTGGCCTTGGCGACGAATGACCCGGGAGAGGAGGCGCTGGCGCATGCATGCATCGCTTTGGCAGGGAATTAAGCTGGTTTTTGGCAAGGAATTTACCTTAGGCCTGCGCTTTAAGGCTGCCTGGTCAACGATGTTTATGTTCGCCCTGACTACGCTGGCCTGTGTCAGTCTGGCCTTGCAGGGGGCGTCCTTAGAGCCGGAACTGGCAGCTGCCCTGTTGTGGATTATACTGTTCTTTGCCGCCATGGCCGGAGCTGACCATGGGTTTGCTGATGAGGATACAGCCGGGACGCTGCTGACCTTGCAGATTTACGGCTGTGCCCAAACCGTGCTGTGGGGCAAAATGCTTTATACGTGTTTTTTGCTCGTATGTCTGACGTTCTTCATTGTGCCCCTGTTTTTGCTTTTACTGGGGGCCGAGGTGGCGGCCGGCGGTGTATTAGCAGGTACGCTGCTGCTGGGTGACGTTGGTATTGCCGCAGCCGGAACGCTCATTGCGGCGCTGACAACGGGAGCGCAGGTTAAGAGCGGTTTGTTTTCGGTCTTAATGCTGCCGGTGATACTGCCGGTGTTTTTGCCGGCCATCTTTCTGACGGCAGGCACTTTGAGCAGCGGTCAGGTGCCTGTTCACTATCTTCTGGGAATGGCGCTGTATGATGGCGTATTGCTCGCGGCAGCGTCCGTACTCTTTGATTATCTATGGTATGAGGATTAGTTTGGAGGAATTTTCATGGGGGCTTTACTTGGTATATTGACCCTGCTCACTATAGGACTGGTGTTTTTTGTGGTGCCGCCGGCAGAAGGACTGGGCTATTATGTAAGGCTGGCTTTTTTGCATATTCCTGTGGCCTGGGTTGCGGTGCTGGCGTTTTTAATCAGTGCCTATGAAGGCGCTCGGTTTTTACGCAGCGGTGAGTTGGCAGCAGACGCCAAAAGCGCGGCGGCGGCCCAGCTCGGGTTCATTTTTGTCATTTTAGCCACGGTGAGCGGCGCGGTTTTTTCCAAGCTGACCTGGGGCGCGTATTGGAACTGGGACCCGCGGCAGACCACCATTTTTGTGCTGTTGTTAATTTACGGGGCGTATCTGACCTTGCGTGGAGCCATGCCGGCCGGACGCAGGCGGGCTAAAGTGGCGGCGGTGTATGCGCTGTTTTCCTTTTTGACAGTGCCGTTTTTGGTGTTCATCATTCCCCGTTTATATTTTTCCCTGCACCCATCGCCGGTGCTGAATGGCTCGGGGCTGGCTATGGATACCATCATGCTGGCCGTGCTTATGGCTGCTTTGGCAGATGTGACGGGGATTTTCTACTGGCTGTTCCGGCGGCAGACGAAACGGCTGCTGGCTGAGGGGGAAAATTTATGAATCGCAAAATATTATTAGGAATATTGCTGCTGGCTTTCGTCGGTTATGCCGGCTGGAGTTTTATGGACGCGGTTACGCCTTATGTGGGCATTGCCGAGGCACGCAGGAGTACCAGCAATGTGCAGGTAAAGGGCCTGTTGGCGGCAGGTGCGCCGGCGCCGCACATGGAGGGCAATTTATTCGTTTTTACCTTGCAGGATGAGGAGACGGGGGAAACGATGGTGGTGCATTATCACGGGACGAAACCCGACCAGTTTGATGAGGCCTATCATGTGGTGGCCATCGGTAAATATCAGGATACGGCCTTTGAGGCACACAAGCTGCTTATAAAATGTCCGTCGAAATACGAACAGCAGAAACGTTAAAAGGGGGACTTTAATTTGGTTGGTGTGATTTCTTTAATGCTGGCCCTGCTGTTGTCACTGGGCGCAGTGCTCTGTTTTGCCAATGAAAAATGGCAGAGCAAAGGCCGCATGCTGACGATATTGTCCTGCGGTCTGGTGGCAGTGGCCAGTGTCTACCTGCTGGTGCTGATTCTGAATAATCGTTTTGATATTTCCTATGTAGCTAATTATTCGGCGCGTGAACTGCCGCTGGTCTATAAAGTGTCGGCTTTTTGGGCAGGGCAGCAGGGTTCGTTTTTGCTGTGGCTGCTGATTCATGCCGGGGCAGGTCTTTTCCTGCTGTTAAAGCGTGCCCTGCCGGTGCCGGGAATGGCCGTGTATATGGCTCTGCAGGCACTCCTGTCGGTGCTGGTCCTGGCTAAAAGCCCCTTTGTGCCTAATCCGAATGTCGTGGAAAATGGCATTGGTTTAAATCCGCTGCTGCAGGACCCGTGGATGGCGGTGCATCCGCCGATTATCTTTGTGGGATATGCGTTGCTGGCTGTGCCGTTTGTCTATGGGGCGGCGGCGCTGCTTACCGGACAGCAGGCAAAGGACTGGCTGCCGGCAGCACGGCGCTGGGCACTTATCGCCTGGAGTTTTTTAGGTGCCGGGATTTTCATCGGCGGTTATTGGGCTTATAAGGTTTTGGGCTGGGGCGGCTTTTGGGGCTGGGACCCGGTGGAAAATTCTTCGCTGGTGCCCTGGCTGGCGGCCGGTATCTATATCCATGTGCTGAGGGCCGCGCAGATTCGTCCGGCAGTTATCACTATGGTACATCTAGCCGGTATCTTTGCCTATGGGCTCGTTATTTACGGTACGTTCCTGACGCGCAGCGGCATTTTGGGGGATTTTTCAGTGCATTCCTTTGCCGGGGACAGCATTGGCCTGAGCATTGCGTTGGTTAATGCCATCGTGTTGCTGGCAGGTTTGCTGCTGTTAATGGCTAAGGCCGGCAGCCTGCCCAAGGGGGAATATTATCCTTCCTATGATAGCCGGGAGTTTATCCTGCTGTTGGGGGCACTGCTATTGGTCTTTGTCGGTGTCATTATCTTTTTGGGCATGTCCATGCCGCTGTTTACACAGCTTATAGGTAAACCGGCAGCTGTGGATACGGATTTCTATGTGCGTACTACTATGCCACTGGCGATTGTCATGCTGCTGGCAGCCAGTTGTGCGCTGCTGCGTGGCTACGGCCAGGGCAGGGTACTGGCCTCAGGGGCGCCGCTCATTGTCTGGGGGCTGGCCGGTGCCGGGGCAGCTTATGCCGCCGGCGTGCGGCAGTTACTGCCTTGTCTGCTGGCGGCCGTTTCTCTGTCGGCAGTGGGGGCGGCAGTTATCGCTTGGCATAAACATGGCCTGCGGACGGGCGGCGCAGTGGCGCATATTGGCCTGGGGCTCTCGTGCCTGGCTTTTGTGCTGGCCGGTTCGGGCAGTCAGTCGTACAGTCAGGAATTGCAGGTCGGGGAAAAATATCAGATTTTTGGCCATGAAATCTGCTATCAGGGACAGGAATTTGCTGATGGCAACAAGGCCAAGTATTACCTGTATCAGGTTGACGGTCAGGCAGTGCGTGCGCTGACCAAACTCCATGCCAATGGCGCGGACGCTGCCAGAGAACCGGCTATCGCCAAGGGAATCGGCGGTGATGTTTATCTGGCGCCTACGCCACCCAAGGATAATGGCCGGACGGAAATGATTCTGAAACATGGCCGTATGGGCATGGACGAGGAGCTGGGCTACCGTTTTGAGGACGCCGCGATAGAACAACAGGTTGATGGCACGGTGCTGGTTACGGCCAAAGTGGGCGTCACGGACGGAACGACGATTGAAGAAGTGCAGCTGCACCTGACGGCGACCAAGGACGGCGGCAACTCAGAACCGGTAGAGGTCTTTAATGGGCAAAGACGTCTGCGGCTGACCGGGATTACCCAGAACAGCAGTCAGATTCGCTTGGAAAGCATGCCGTCACTGGCCGCTGAACTTAATCAGCCGATTACGGCAAGCGTCAGCGTAAAGCCCTGTATCTGGCTGTTGTGGCTGGGGGCGGTGCTCGTATGTGCCGGCACTTTGTGGGCAGTGAAGAAATAAAAAAGCAGCCGCTTGTGGCGGCTGCCGGGACACTGCGGAAACAGGCAGTGCTTAATAAATTCTTTCCAGTTCATAACCGTTATCATGCAGGGCTTTGGTGATTCGCTGGATATGTTCTTCGTTGTTGGTTTCACAAGTAACTTCAAGGATTACCTTTTTAAAGCTGTCGGTCACCTTGGACTGGTTATGGTTAAGCTCGATAACATTGGCGTTTTCCTCAGCAAGGATACGGGAAATGGTGAGGAGCTGGCCCGGTTTGTCCGGCAGGAGAACGCCGAAACAGAATACCCGGCCTCTGGCTATCTTGGCTTTTTCGATTAAAGCGGAGATAGTGGAGATGTCGATATTGCCGCCACTGACAATGGCGGCTACTTTTTTGCCCTTGAAGGGGAGTTTGGAAAGGGCGGCGAGTGAGAGGACGCCGGCACCTTCGGCAATGAGTTTGTGCTTTTCGATAAGGGAGAGCAGGGCACCCATGATTTCCATTTCAGAAACGGTGATGATATCATCAAGGTATTTTTTGCAGAATTCGTAGGTCAGTGTGCCGGCCGTTTTGACAGCGCAGCCGTCCGCTACGGTGTCGGCAGATTTTAAGGTGACGATTTTCTGTTTGTCGAGGGCGGCTTTCATGCAGGCGGCATTTTCCGGTTCAACGCCGATGACCTTGATGTCCGGGTTGACGAGTTTGGTGGCCAGGGCCACGCCGGAGGCAAAGCCACCGCCGCCGATGGGCACGAGGATAGCGTCAATGTCTTTGCAGGCGTCAATGATTTCAAGGGCTGTAGTGCCCTGTCCCAGGAGTACCTGCAGGTCGTTGAAGGGGTGAATGTAGACGTAGCCATGCTGTTTCTGGAGTTCGAGGCTGTAGGCGTAAGCGTCGTCAAAGCCGTCGCCGTGGAGCACGACTTCGGCCCCTAGGGCCTTGGTGCCTTCAACTTTTAAGATTGGCGTGGTGGCCGGCATACAGATTACAGCCTTGACACCGAGTTTTTGGGCGGCGAAGGCTACGCCCTGCGCATGGTTGCCGGCTGAGGACGTGATAACGCCTTTGGCGCGTTCTTCGGGGGTGAGCTGGCTGATTTTATTGTAGGCACCGCGCAGTTTAAAGGCGCCGGTGTGCTGAAGGTTTTCCGGTTTGAGGTAAACTTCATTGCCGGAGATTTCGGAGAAAAAGTCGCTGGGGATAAGGGAGGTTTTTTTGACAATGCCTTCCAAATTGCGGGCGGCCTGGTAAACGCCGGCAATGGTAGTTGTCTCTACGATTTCCTGATTGGTGACTTTCGGTGCTTTTTCTTTGGACATAGCTCTGCCTCCTGTTATATATGTTTACACATAATGTAAGATATGATATGGTTTCTATAGTAAAATGTTCTATTTAGTGTAGCATTATCCTTCAAAGAATGTCAATGTATTTTCTGTTGGATGGGGAAGGATTTTGTCTATAGTTTAGCGAAATATGTAGTCATAAAGTAATACGGGGAGGAATGTTTATATGCCAGGGGGAAAGCTTGCCCGTATATTGGTGCCTGTTGATGCCTCGGAGGGAGCTGGCCGGGCGGCGGCATTTGCCGTGAATTTGGCAGAGATAACCGGGGCAGATGTTGATGTATTGCATGTGACGTATTTTGACAAGGATACGGATGCCAAGGAGGAGTCCTGGCTGCCTGATGCTATTGCCGGTTCAATGGATGATGAGGCGCAGGCGGCGCTGAGGATGGTGAAAAAATATATTCCTGCTGATTTTGCGTATGAGTATCATCAGCGTACCGGCACACCGGTGGAGGCCATTCTGGAGTTTTGTGAGGAAGGCGGCCATGATTGCATTGTCGTGGGCGGCCGCGGTCTGGGTGTGATGGAAGGGCTGATTTTTGGCAGTGTCAGTCAGGAGCTTATTGAACGCGCTAAGGTATCTGTGGTGGTAGTTAAGTGAATAATGAGCTGAATTTACAGCAGGGGGGTATTCCTTATGATGAAAAACATTCTTGTACCGGTCGATGGTTCGGAAGGTTCTGACCGCGCTGTGGCAGAGGCCATTGCTATGGCAGAGGCTTGTGAGGCCAAGCTGAATTTCCTCTATGTGGCGAATATCAATCAGCTGGCGATTAACGCCTGCCTGTCAGACGCGATTCTGGAGGCAGTTACCAAGGCCGGTAATGTGATTCTGGACAGGGCGATGGAAATGGTGCCGTCGGGGATTGAAAAAGAGGCTTTTTCGGAAACCGGGTCGCCGGCTGTAGTTATTTTGGATTTTGCTACGTCCAATGATATTGATTTGATTATCATGGGCAGTCGGGGACTGGGAATTGTCAAAGGCGTGCTGCTGGGCAGCGTCAGCCAGTATATTGTAGAACAGGCTAAATGTCCGGTTCTGGTTGTGAAATAATAGGACTTGTTTTAGGTGGCGCTGGCGTGGAGATTGGCAGTTGTCCACGCTATGCTATGACGGTCAGCTAAAAATTATTTTTGCCAACGATAAAACGCAAAGCACTTAAACTCACTGCGTTCAGACAAAAGTGCTTTGCGTTTTTTATGTTGTGGGCAAAAATAATTTTCTTCACGCTGACCGTCATACGCGGCGCTTAGGACAACCGCCCATCTCCACGCCAAAGGAACTGAAACGCCGAGTGGAAGTTTTGCCTAAGGAAAAACTGGAACAATGGCGTTATAAGTACGCTATAATTTGCAGTTGTGATATAAAATTTACCAACTAGCCGGCAGCGGTCAGGCTGGCCTGGCGGAGCGTCAGGCGGACGAGCGTAAAGAAAAATCTCCTTTGCCGGCCTTAATATCATGGCTGAAAGTCTGCTGTTTGAGCGCAGCGAGTTTTGACTTTTAGCCATGTTTAATTAAGGGGCAAAGGAGATTTTTTAGCGAGCGCCGAGCGCCGTGGGGCAAGCATGACCGCTGCCGGCGTACTACGCTTACGCTGTATGCTGACAAAACATCAGAACTCCAATGTACGAATCTTACCGGTCTTGCGGAAGGCGTTCATATCGATGATACGCTGATTGCTGGAGCCGCGGAAGTTAAGGGTTAAATCCCGCAGCCGCTCTTCGTAAGGGCCGTCTACAAGGACGTCGAGCTCTCGCAGCAGGGCGTCGATGGCCGGGTTCTTTTTGGCCAGCAATTCTTCCAAAGTATAGCCGGTATAGCTCCAGACGTCCAAGCCGAGTTTGTGTGCCTCTTTGGCCAGGCGTGTGAGGGGGGCTGGCTGGAGAAAGGGTTCGCCGCCGCTGAAGGTTATGCCGGTGAGGAGAGGGTTTTCATCAATCCGGGCCAAGATGTTTTCCGTGTCCTCGTCACGGCCGCCGCTGGCGGCATGGGTGTCGGGATTTTGACAGCCGACACAATGATGGGGACAACCTTGGGTAAAGACTGAAAGTCTAAGGCCGTCCCCGTCAACAATGGAATCATCCACGATTCCAGCTATGCGTATTTTCATGCGTATTGTGCAGCCGTATGTTTTACCCGGTCATGTTCTTCGGCCTGTTTGGCATCGTTCCAGCGGTCGATAGTGCCTACCAGATAGCCGGTAATGCGGCGGATGCGCTCGAACTTTTGCGGCTGGAGCACATAATCTAAATGAATCTGACCGTCAGCGGCCGGAGTTAAAGTCAGTTCGTTGACACGTTCGTTGGTTTGTTCTTCCACATAACCGATGTAATTTACGATTTCCTGTTCGGAAACGTCTGTCAGTCCATCGATGGTTACAGCAACATCATTTACCATCATGATAATCACCTGTCCTTAAAAAATAATAGTATGTATAAGACCTTGCGGTATTTGTTGAGCTTTCACCGCCTTTAGCGGTGAATCTAGGAAAATTATACAATATGTATGGCGTTAAGTCAATGGAAAATACTATATGTTGTTATTAGCGGCGGCATTATCCCCGTACTTATCCACAAGGATAAAGCGTGAATCAGGCGCTGTAACAGGGGCGAAAAAAGTTATCCACAGATTGCTGCTGCGTCAATCTGTGGATAAGAAAATACCGTATATGGTGGTTTTTATATTTTAATCCCCAAGATAAACGGTTTATTGATTTTGTTTGATAACTGTACGAATGGGGAAGGGAATTTCGATGCCTTCCTGCCGGAATCTGGCGGTGAGGGCCTTGATGAATTCGTGTTTCAGGCGGAACTGACTATCAAAGTTGGCGGAGTGGAGCAGGACGTTGAAATCAATGCTGCTGTCGCCAAAATTGAAAAAACGCACGGAGGGCTGTCTTTCGTCGTCCAGCTTTTCATCGAGGTCGGTGAGTACCTGACGGGCAACGTCAAGAGTTACGTCCTCGACTTTTTGCAGGTCGCTGTCATAGGCTACGCCTACGGGAATTTTGATTATGATATCGTGATGGGGCATGCTGTAGTTGGTGATGATGGAGGAGGCGATTTTCTGATTGGGGATTACAACCATATTGCCTTCGCCTACGGGAACAATGGTGGTAAAACGCCAAGTGATATCTGTTACCCGTCCTTCCTCACCGGAGCTTAAATGAATGTAATCGCCGAGCCGCAGTTGTTTGGAGAGAATCAGGTGCAGGCCGGAGAAAATATTGGCCAGTGTTTCCTGCAGGGCGAGGGCCACGGCCATACCACCGACACCCAGAGCCGTGAGGATGGGGGCGATGGAGATGCCGTAGTATTGCAGTACGACCAGTATACCCATGGCGTAGATAATACCGTTCAAGATAGCATTAAGCAAAGTAGTCTTGGGCATGCTCTGCTGGGAACGTTCGATTTGCATATCGACTATACCGTTGATTGTCCGGGCGATTACCCGGGTGATGGTGAGGATGATAACGGTGAAGAGTATATAGGAAAAGATGCGTACCAAAGGCTCAATGATGTCAATGGTATTAACAGTCCAGTAGAGACCTACGACTACACAGAAAGAAATGGGGACACCCTGCAGGGCGTTTATAAAAATGTACTGCCAGGTGGTTTCCTCTACGGTGAGATGGTGTATTACACGGCGTTTTATCATGCGATTGACCATAATGCCCACGATGAGGGAGATGACCAGTATGCAGCCAGGGATTAGCAGCATTTCCAAGAGATGAGCCCAATCAATATGTCTAAGCATTTCCATATTTGGCAAAATGATTCCTCCTTTGAATAAATCAACACGTTCAAGCAGGAAAACTTGAATAAAAAATCCTTTACATTATACTATAGGTAGACGAAAAAAAATAGTGAGGAGAAAATACATGGCTGAGATTTTAATCACAGGTGAGCGCCTGCGTCTGCGCCGGGCCACGGAGGCGGATTTGGATTATATCATGGAGCTGGAATATGCCCCGGACAATTTACCGTATATTGTGCCCTTTGACCGGGATTTTCATACCGGGATAATTACGAATGGGCAGGCCTCTATGGACGTGATTGTCGAGGAAGTGGCCAGTGGTGAGCCGGCAGGATATTTTATGGTGGCCGGCCTGTCTACTGAGGCCAGGGAAATGGAATGGACGCATGTCATCATTGCCAAGAAGGGGCTTGGCTATGGACACGAGGCCATGAAACTTATAAAAAAATGGGCCTTTGAGGTGAAAAAGTTTCATCGGGCCTGGCTCGACTGCAAAGATTATAATGACAGGGCCTTGCACCTTTATGAGAGCGAGGGCATGGTGAGGGAAGGTCTTATCCGGGAAACTATCATTACCAATGGTGTTTATGAGAATCTGGTTGTTTTGGGAATTTTGGACCGGGAATATTTTGCCCGCCGGGAAGCCGGTCTGGAACTGTAGGGATTGAATGCTTGCATTTTCATAAAAAAGACATTACAATTATATTCATGTAAATTATACATTACAAATTAACAATGAATCTGGAGGCGGCCTATGAAACGTGTATCCGTGGAGCTGATTCCCCGTGATGAAGAGTCTTTGCGCGGCGAGTTGCAGCTGTTAAAGCAGTACGAAGGCAAACTGGATGTTATAAATATACCTGACCTGCTGCGGTTTGACATTCGCAGTTGGGAAGGTTCGGCCATGGCTCAGGAGTATTTTCCCATGTCGATGCCGCATATCCGCGCCATGGATATTGATTTGGACAAAGAGCTTCCCATGAAGGACTATCTGCGTGAGCATAATATAAAGGAAGTCCTGGTGGTGCAGGGTGACCCTCCCCAGCGCATGACGCACGAGGTGTATCCGACGGAATCCACGGATGTAATCCGCAAGTTCCGTGCGGAAATGCCGGAGGTGAAGGTTTATGCCGGCATTGACCAGTACAGAAGTTCCATGCGCCATGAGCTTTACCGCACCCGTCGTAAGGTGCAGGCTGGCGCGGCCGGGTTCTTCACGCAGCCGTTCTTTGATATGCGCATGCTGGAAATCTACATGGATATGCTGGACGGCCTTGATGTGTACTGGGGCGTATCCCCGGTGGTCACGGCTGCCTCGCAGAGTTATTGGGAGCGCAAGAATAACGTCATTTTCCCGAAGAACTTTGCGCCGACTTTGACGTGGAGCGTGGAGTTTTCCCGTCAGGTCATGGAAATGGCGGATAAAAAGGACGCTAATGTGTACTTAATGCCCATTAAGACCAACCTGGAAGAGTATTTAGCAGGCGTGTTTGCTTGATAAAGTTGCTATGAAATCTTTGCGAGTCAAGCCGATAGGCGCAGAATCGCTTAGATTTCGTGTAAGGGCGCAGTGCAAAACATTGTTTTGCACGGAGTTTTATTTGTGTATTTTAGGAGAGTGAATCATGTTTAAGATTCTGAAGAAAGAGGAGTTGTCGCCCAGCGTCTACTCCATGGATATTGAGGCCCCGCGCGTGGCGAAAAAATGTCAGGCCGGTCAGTTTATCATTCTGCGTGTGGATGAGGAAGGTGAGCGCATTCCTCTGACCATCGCTAATTTTGACCGTGAAAAAGGCATTATCAACATTGTATTCCAGGTAATCGGTGCCTCCACGATGGCTCTGGCTGCCAAAAACGCCGGCGACAGCATTGTGGACTTTGCCGGCCCCTTAGGCCAGCCGTCCGAAATCAAGAAGTTTGACGGCACGGTTGTTGTTGTGGGCGGCGGTATCGGTGTTGCGCCGACTTTCCCGATTGCCCGTGCCATGAAAGAGGCCGGCAACAAGGTTATCGCCATCATGGGCGCCAAGACCAAAGATATTCTGATTATGGAAAAGGAAATGTCCGAGGTAACGGATGAAATCCTGATTACGACGGATGATGGTTCTCGTGGCATTAAGGGCTTTGTCACTTATGCGGTACAGGAACTCGTGAACCGCGGCGAAAAGATTGCCCAGATTACGGCTATCGGCCCGGTTATCATGATGAAGAGCGTGGCCGACGCTACGCGTGAACTCGGCATTCCGACGGTGGTCAGCCTGAACCCCATCATGGTAGACGGCACGGGTATGTGCGGCGGCTGCCGCGTAACCGTAGGCGATGAAACGAAGTTTGCCTGCGTGGATGGCCCGGAATTTGATGGTCACAAGGTAGATTTCCCCGAACTCATGAGCCGCCAGCGCATGTACCGCGATATGGAGGCTGAGGAAAAGGACCATATTTGCCGCATTGGTTTGGGGAGGAAATAAACGATGGCTTTGTCTTTGAAGAAACATGAAATG
>NZ_CAJODG010000032.1 GCF_905233635.1 Selenomonas sp. AE3005
CTACAAAGTTCCAAACGAAGTTTATTATGGAGCTTTTGCCAATATTGCATGACGCGCTTAAAAATTTTCAAGGTGGTCTTGACTAGGGGACCATTATAGATTAAAGCTGCTGCAGTTGACGTGTCAATACTTATTATATAGAATAAAATCTGTACAAAAACAATCTGCGGATTTTTATGATAGGAGATAGTTATGACACAAGATGAATTTCATAAACTTGTCCATGTGGTAATGGATTCCCCGGCCAAGCCGCCGGAAAACCTGTTTGCCGGTGGTATGGATAACTGGCGCGCCCGGGCCCGTCTGGCTCATTTCCTCGCGATGGAAGGTATTGATAAAAATGACGAGGCGCTGGAACTGTTCCACAGCGTGGTTGAGGCCGAGCCCAACGAAGATATTGCAGAGGAAGTAGAAGAAAAAGTCTTTGCCCTGCAGCGTCTCAGCAGTCTGGAACGCTCCTTAGGCCAGCACGATGACGCCCTGCGTCATATCAATATGGCCATTGAACTGGCTGAATCCACGGATTTCCTCTACAAGTACATTCTGCGCGGTGAGTTATGGGCCGACCGCTGGAATCTCATGCACCAGATGGACATGACTGCTGACGCGGAAACCGAGGCTGACGAACGCATCGCCGCCTACAAGGATATTCCCATCGAACACAACAGCTACCTCTACTACGGCTACCGTTTCAAAGCCCAGCTATCCGCTGAACGCGGCGTCACCCTGGTGGCCAAAGATTATATGCACATGGCCCTGCACTCCATGGAAATTCCTGCCAGCTATCAGGCCGGCCTTGACAAAGCCTTTGCCGCTACCCATGACAACGCCTCCTGGATATTGACACAGGTGGATAAGGCAACCCCGAACCCCGACAACCTGCATTGGGATATTTGACAAGTCAATATTAAACAGCCCTGAGTAAGATTCTTACGCGGAATTTTACTCAGGGCTGTAATTATTTATGCGTGATACTGATACCGGGAATCCGCTCCGGCAGGAGAGCCGCCGCTTCTTCATCAACGATAACCGCCACATCACGATGCAACTGCAGGATAGACGCCGGCGCCTCCGGTGTCACATCACCACAGACGGCCTTGTACACTGCTGCGGCCTTGTTGCTGCCATTGGCCAGCAAAATTACGTGTTCGGCCATCATAATGGTCTTTATCCCCATACTGATAGCATAGCGCGGCACTTCATCAGCACTGGCAAAGAACCGGGAATTGGCCTGTATGGTTTCCTCGTCGAGCTCCACCTTATGCGTGGTTGCGGCAAATTTTACGTCCGGCTCATTAAAGCCGATATGGGCATTCTGCCCGATGCCCAACACCTGCAAATCAATGCCGCCCTTGGCCTCAATCAGCTTTTCATAGCGCTGTCCTTCCACGGTCATATCCTCGGCCATGCCATTGGGGATATAGACATTATCCTGATTTATGTTGATATGACGGAAGAAATTTTCCTGCATGAAATAATGATAGCTCTGGGGATTTTCCGGACTCATGCCGATATATTCATCGAGATTGAAGGTCGTCACCTCGGAAAAATCCAGGCCTACACTCTTATGCACGGCAGCCAGCCGCTGGTACATGGACACAGGTGTGCTGCCCGTCGCCAGTCCCAGCACGCTGTTGGGTTTCAGATAAATCTGCCCGGCGACAATGTTGGCCGCCTCCAGCCCCATCTTTTCATAGGAGTCCGTGATGATAATCCGCATTTTCCTGCCTCCCCTCTCACTCCTGCGCAGCCTGTTTTGCCTGTTTCTTCTGGGCACGCCGTTCCTTAAAGAAACGTTTCATGATACCGGCACATTCTGCCTGCAGAACGCCGGCGGTGATTTCCGGCCGGTGGTTCAGATGTTCATTGCCCGGGATATTAAATACCGACTCACAGGCACCGGCCCGGCTGTCAGTACTGCCATAGACCACCCTG
This sequence comes from Selenomonas sp. AE3005, assembly GCF_905233635.1. GTDB lineage: Bacteria > Bacillota > Negativicutes > Selenomonadales > Selenomonadaceae > Selenomonas_A. The sequence goes on from NZ_CAJODG010000032.1 coordinate 1,936, forward strand.
TCCACCCGGCTCATGACGATAGCGCCGGCACACATAGGACATGGTTCAATGGTGACATAGAGCGTCAGCCCCGACAGCCGCCAGCGGCCCAAGTCCTTACAGGCCTTTTGAATGGCAATGAGTTCCGCATGAGCGGTAGCGTCATGCCATATTTCGCGCATATTATGGCCACGGGTGACAATTTCCCCGGTAGCATTGTCCACGAGCACCGCCCCAATGGGCACCTCTGCCAGGTCATACGCCAGCTGCGCCTCCTGCAGGGCCTCCTGCATATAATATTCATCATCTTTTAACGTCTGTTCCTCAGGCATAAGCTGCGCTTTCCTCTCTTCTCTATCAGTAAACTATAGCGTAATCTTACCTTAACAGCAGCATTGCCGTCAAATAAAAATGCCGTAACCAGCCAACAATCCCTACAGCCTGGTTACGGCAAAATCATTATAAGACTTTCCTGTTTAGTTCCCATATAGAATAATCCCCCATTATCCGGTAACATTTATCTTCCCTTCAACTTCGCTGAGGTCAACATATTCCCGGTAAAATAACGACTGCGTTGGCCGCGCAGACAGTTCCAGACGATAAGCATTCGGTACGCCTATACCTGCCTCATTGGCAGGACGCACCTCTTTTTCCATTTCTTTCATCAGCGCGTTTGCAAATGACTGTTTATTTTTCTTGTCATCATTATAGCCTTCCTTACGCTCAAAAGAACGGTTTATCCCTGAATCCACGCCTTTTACCCGGGCGACACGCTCAATTCGGTCCAACATGACAAACACCTCCTTTGCCATAGGCCGCCCTTCATACTAATTATATCGTATATTTTGGCCAAAGATTAAGCGGCAATTAAAAATAAAAAGAGACTTAAAGATAATTTCTACCTTTAAGTCTCTAAAAGCTATGCGCTTATTACTTCAAAGCGTCACCGAGTTTGGAGTTGGTGTTGCGGGCAGCAGCTACGCTTTCATCAAACTTAGCTTTTTCGTCGCCTTCCAACTTGTATTCAACGATTTTTTCCATGCCGTTCTTACCGAGGATAACGGGTACGCCGATGCAGAGGTCTTTTTCGCCGTATTCGCCATCGAGGTATACGCAGCAGGGCTCGAGAGCGATAGCCTCAACCATAGCGGCTGCAGCAGCGCCCGGAGCATACCAGGCGGAAGTACCGAGCAGGCCGGTCAGCGTTGCACCGCCAACCTTCGTCTGAGCTACAGCGTCATCAAGCTGTTCTTTGCTGAGCAGCTGCGTAACAGGAATGCCGCGATAAGTAGCCAGGCTCGTCAGAGGAACCATGGTCTTGTCGCTGTGACCGCCGATAACCGTGCCATCGATGTCGGTCGGCGTTGCCGGATAGCCAGCATCCTGCAGAGCCTTGGACAGGAAATAACGGAAACGGCTGCTGTCGAGCATACCGCCCTGACCGAGTACACGGTTACGCGGCAGCTTGGAATCTTTCAGAGTCAGGAACGTCATAGCGTCCATCGGGTTGGAGATGATGATGAAGATAGCGTTCGGAGAATACTTCAGCGCCTGGTCAACAACACCTTTGACGATTTTTGCATTTACGCCGATGAGTTCTTCACGCGTCATGCCCGGTTTACGCGGCATACCGGAAGTAACAACCACAACATCGGAACCTTCCGTCGGTGCATAACCGTTTTCGTCACCGATTTCAGCCGTAACGCCCGTTACCGTGGTGTCAAAGTTCAGAAGATGTGCCGTCTGCATGATGTCCATAGCCTTACCTTCGGCAAAGCCCTTCTTAATGTCCACCAGCATAACTTCGCTGCAGAAATTCTTTACTGCCAGCACATTTGCTACGGTAGCGCCTACGTTACCTGCACCAACAACTGTTACCTTCATAATCAAATGCCTCCTTAAGAATTAGAAAGCGATTGCCAAAAGTCTGTAAATTCAATAAAGGAAACCGCTTTCGGAATGGCTGTAACTATGAATCACACTTATGATTCACTACGTGATAATTATAACAAAGCAATATAAAAAAATCAATAAAAAGCGACAAATATTTTTATTATTTTTTATCATATCATAAATTTGTTTAATAGTCTTATGACCTGCTAACAAGAAAAATGACCGGTCAAATTGACCGGTCATTTTACATGACAACTATGCTATTGTTCTTCAAACATATCCTTGCCTACGCCGCACAGGGGGCAGACAAAATCCTCCGGCAAATCCGCAAAAGCCACGCCCGGTGCCAAATCATACTCACTGTCACCCTTGGCCTCATCATAAATCCAGCCACAAACCGTACAAACCCAAGTCTTCATCACAAACCCTCCTAACACAACAAACCAATAAATAAATGTATATCGTAACCCCGCGCTCATGGATGAGCGCTCGCGGACGTAAATCACGTGATGTGATTTCAGTCCGCTGTTTTCTTTTGGGTACTTTTCTTTGCGCCAAAGAAAAGTACCACAGCAACTCTATTGCTTAGTTAGGAACTTCTATCTAGTTCAGTCAAAATCCTGCCAATAGCGAAAATTATTTGCCGAGCCGTTCCTTAACGCCGCGAAAGAACTCATAAGGCACTGCCATATTGCCATTCATTCCGCTTCCCATCTCAATCCCGGGCCGGTTCGTTCCATGGAAATCCGTGCCGCCCGTAGGCATTAAATCATATTTTGCTATCATTTGGGCTGCAAATTCTGCATCATCAGCGGTATAGTTGGGATAATATCTTTCCATGCCATCAAGCCCCAGCTGGTGCAATTCCACAATTGCCTGTTCCTGCTGCTGGCGGTTATCCAGTTCCCCCAGACCGATTTTCTTATGGAAATGCGCGAGCGACGTCACGCCGCCGGCCTGTTTGATAATCGGCAGCGCCTCCTCAGCGGTGATGTTCACATTAAGTCCCATCGCCACCACAGCCGGGTCAAGGTAGTTATCCCATAAAGGCTGGGCGCGGTCATACATTTGCAGCGATACCAGATAGCGCATTACCGCATACCTGTCGAGCAGGCCCTTATAGGCAAACTGCTCCACCTGTTCCATGGTAATAGCCACGCCCTTGCGGCGGACATATTCCACAATCTCGGGAATCTTCCCCTCTTTGACCGAACGAATCCTTTTATACAGGCGCTGAAACTCCGGGTGCTGTGCGTCAAAGCCCAGACAGACAATATGCAGCTTATGCCCCTTGAACTCTACCGTCATTTCCATGCCGGGAATAAACTCTATCCCCACAGCCGCTGCTGCCGCCTGCGCCTCGTCGTTGCCGGCAATCACATCATGGTCTGTAAGGGCAAAAGCCGACAGCCCCTGCGCTTTGGCATGAGCAGCCAGTTCCCCGGGCATAAAACTGCCATCGGATACTAAAGAATGTACATGTAAATCAATTTTTTTCATTATATATCACACAACCCTGCTATATTAAAATCACTTTCCCCGCAGCTCTGCCTGAGCAGCAAAGAAATTAAACACTGCCTCGGCCGCCGGCCGGTTCATGCCCGGGGCCTGCGCCAGTTCCTCCACGCCGGCAGCTTTTATCCTGCCGATACTGCCAAAATGATTCCACAGTGCCTGCCGCCGTTTGGGGCCAATGCCGACAATATGGTCGAGCACTGATACCAGATTGCGCTTGCCGCGCAGTTTACGGTGGTAAGTAATGGCAAATCTATGCGCCTCATCGCGAATCCGTTGGATAAGATAAAGCGCCTGACTATGCCGCGGCAGTACCACCGGCTCCGGATTGCCCTCCGTAAACACGAGTTCAAACTGCTTGGCCAGACCCACCACCGGCACGTTTTTATGTCCGGCCACCTTGCGGATAATCTCCAGCGCCGACGATAACTGCCCCTTGCCGCCATCGATGATGATTAAATCCGGCAGTTCTTCCTCCGGCAAATCCACATAACGCCGCGTCGTAACTTCCCGCATCGACAGGAAATCGTCCGGCTTGCCCTCCGTGCTTTGAATCTTAAAGCGCCGGTAGTCTGATTTCTTGGGCAGGCCGCCTTCAAACACCACCATGGACGCCACTGTTTCACTGCCCTGATTATGGGAAATATCAAAGCACTCCATGCGGTCAGGGGCCTTGGCGAGGCCTAAATAACGCCCCAGTTCCTCCACCGCACCCAAAGTCTGGTCATTAGCCTGTTTTATGCGCGCCGCTTCATCATGCAGATATTTTTCCGCATTGGACGCGGCCATCTCCACAATATCTTTTTTCGTACCGCGCTGGGGAACGATAAGCTGTACCTTGGCTTTTTGTTTCTTCTCTGACAGCCAGCGTTCCAACAAAGCCTGCTCCGTCTCCGGGACAGGCAGCGGCAGTAATACTTCCCGAGGGATAAATGTGGCGCGGTGATAATACTGCTGCAAAAAAGCCGCCAGCAGCTGCCCGTCACTTTCGTCCTCACTGCCCTGCATTAAGAAATGTTCCCGGCCAATCATTTTGCCGGCCCGGATAAAGAATATCTGCACCACGACACCGATTTCCGAACGGGCCAGCCCCACCGCGTCCTGGTCGCCGGCACCTGTGACGATATTCTGCTTTTCCGCCACTTTTTGTACAGCCTGCAGCTGGTCGCGTAGTCTGGCGGCCACCTCAAAATTATAGCTTGCCGCCGCCTGCTCCATACGAAACTGCAATTCCTTTTCCACATCTTCGGTGCGGCCTTCCAAAAACAGCAGCACCGCCCGAATCATGGCCGCATAATCGCTTTTTGCCACCTTGCCGGCACAGGGAGCCAGACACCGCTTGATATGATATTCCAGGCACGGCCGCTCCTGCAGGTGCTTGCAGGTACGCAAAGGGAACAGCCGCCGCAAAAGTTTGAGGCTTTCATGCACCGCCGTGGCATTGGTATAAGGGCCAAAATACCGCGCGCCGTCTTTTAAGATACGGCGCGTGATAAACACCCGAGGAAAATCCTCCTGCAGGGTAACCTTCACATACGGATAGCTTTTATCGTCCTTCAGGCTGATATTATACCGCGGCCGGTGCTTTTTTATCAGATTGCACTCTAAAATCAGCGCCTCCACTTCCGAGGCCGTCATGATTATCTCAAAGTCAGCGATATGTGAAACCATCGCCCGTACCTTGGGCGTATGATTCTTGCCGGACTGAAAATACTGCCGTACCCGGTTTTTCAGCACAATAGCTTTACCAACATATATAATCCGCCCCTCGGCGTTCTTCATTATATAAACTCCCGGCTTATCCGGCAGCAGTTTTAATTTCTCCTCAACAATCTCGGTCACAGTCTCACTTCCTCAGCCCATTAACGCCTAAAAACTTCCAGCATCGTAACCCGGCACTGCATATAACGAGGCAAGAAAACGTCCCCCACCTCAGCAGGTGGGGGCACGAATACCAAAACAGGCGGCGAGCATATCTCCCGCCTCGTTGAAACGCCAAGAGGAAGTTTTGCCTATGGCAAGCTGCCGCTTCAGCAGCCCCTGTGCCCGGCTTACTTTATAATATCATATTATGCTGTATAAAAAAAAAATTTCTTGTATACAGCATTCATTATTCTTATAGAGAATAATTGCCATGCCCCTACATTATCATTGACCGCCTAAAAAATTTGTGCTACAATTCATGACATAGTTGTTTTAGCAGCAGGTTCTAATACCTGTTGATGTACAACTTGATGCAACAATCGCGAATAATATCAATCTAGTTGTAACTTTTTTAGGAGGTAATCCTATGTTCAAACGCATTCTTATTGCTAACCGTGGCGAAATCGCCGTCCGCATCATTCGTGCCTGCCAGGAGCTGGACATTGAAACCGTAGCTGTCTACTCCGAGGCAGACGCCAATGCCCTGCATGTACGTCTGGCTGATATGGCTGTCAATGTCGGCCCGGCTGACGCCACGGAAAGCTATCTCAATAAAGATGCTATTTTACGCGCCGCCCGTGAAACCCACGCCGACGCTATTCACCCCGGCTATGGTTTTCTCTCCGAAGATGCCGATTTTGCTGAACAGGTAACGAACGCCGGCATTACCTGGATTGGCCCCATGCCGGAAACCATTCGTCTGGTAGGCGACAAAGATATCGCCCGTGCCTCCATTGCGCCCTCCGGCATTCCGATGGCTAAGGGCAGCGAGCCGCTCACGGACAACGAAGAGGCCCTCAAAGTTGCGGAGGAAGTCGGCTATCCTGTAATCCTTAAGCCCGTTTCCGGTGGCGGCGGCAAAGGCATGTGCGTAGCCCGTGACGAAAATGACCTGAAAAATATCTTAACCCTGCTAGTTGATATCACCAAGACGAAATACTACTTTGAACATTATATTGAACGTTCCCGTCATATCGAAGTGCAGATTGTGGCCGATAACTACGGCGAGGTCCTGCACCTTGGCGAGCGTGAATGCTCCCTCCAGCGCCGCAACCAGAAACTGCTCGAAGAATCGCCGTCCATCGCTCTGACACAGGATATGCGTGACCGCGTTGGCCATCTGGCTGTAAAGGCTGCCAAGAGCGTTCATTACTCCAACATCGGTACGGTTGAGTTCCTGCTGGACCTCTCCAATAATGAGTTCTACTTCATGGAAATCAATCCGCGCATTCAGGTAGAACATGGCATTACCGAGGCCGTAACTGGCATTGACCTCGTACGCACGCAAATTCGCATTGCTGCCGGTGAGGCTTTGGAAATCACTCAGAGCGATGTAAAATTTGCCGGTCATGCCATCGAATGCCGTATCAACGCTGAGGATCCGGAAAACAACTTCATGCCTTGCCCGGGACAGATTTCCTTCCTGCATGAACCAAGCGGCCCGCGTGTCCGCTTTGACTCCGGCGTAACGGCAGGTCTGTCCATCGAGCCGTACTACGATTCCATGATTGCCAAAATCATCGTACATGGCCGCACTCGCGGCGACGCCATCAAAATCATGGAACGCGCTCTTAAAGAATTCCGCATTGACGGCGTAAAGACCACCGTATCCCTCCACAAAAATATCCTCAAGGATACCTACTTCCGCACAGGCAACATTGATACCCAGTTCATTAAAAAGCGTATCGACGTTTACGAGGCTGCTCCTAAAGACACCAAAGATATGAATGAAGAAGAGCTGGCCAATACCATCAGCGAAAGCATGTATCTGGCATAAAATAAAATACGCTATGCCTGCTAGCCCCGTGACACCTTGTAGTATCTGGTGTCACGGGGCTATATAATATTTATTTATATGTTATTAGGATTTTCTATAAGCAATTTTTATAAAACCCCTTGCATTTTTCTTAGTACCTGCTATAATATATTTCTGTTAGCAGGTACTAAGATGTACCAACAAATTCAAGGAGGTGTTTTCAGACCATGCGTGATTGCGAAAAGATTCTCGACCAGAAATTAGGCAGTCGTGAGTTCGCTGAGGCTTTTGAGGCTACTTCTATGGAGTATGACTTTATCGACCGCATTGCCACTGCTTGTGCAAAACTTTCCAAGGCTGAGAAAAGCGAAAACTAATTTGCTTTCATATATCGTAAGACAAAAAAGCTGACTTGTCATTGACATGTCAGCTTTTTTGCATATATCATATAAAATTTTAGTAACGCTTGCGCTTTACCGATGAAGGATAACCCAAGGCCTCCCTGTATTTCATAACCGTACGACGGGACAGCGTCATTTTTCTGGCCTTTAACAACTCGCAGAGTTTTTGGTCGCTCAGGGGCTTTTGGGGATTTTCCCCTTCGATAAGCTCCTTGATAACGGCCTTGGCCTGACCAGCGATAAAGTCCTCGCCCTCGTCATTTTTCGCCAGGTTGGCGGTAAAAAATTTCCGCAGGGCGATAACCCCGCCGGGCAATTCCACATATTTATTGGCCACAGCCCGGCTGACCGTTGATTCATGGACGCCGATAGCCTCCGCCACATCTTTCATGGTCAGCGGGTGCAGTTTTTTCATTCCCTGCGCCAAAAAGTCCTGCTGGACACGCAGGATTTCCTCCACCACTTTTTTTATGGTACTGCGGCGCTGCTCAATGCTGTTAATAAGCCACGTGGCAGCATTAAGACGTTTGCTGATATACTTCTGCGTTTCCTGGTCATAATCCTCAGCCTGTTTATACATCGGCGATATCTTAAGCTGGGGAATGTAGGTATCATTCAAGTTCACCTGATAGCCCTGCGGCATCTTTTCCACCACCACATCAGGCGTGATGTAATTGGCCGTCTCACTGCTGTAGGCACTGCCAGGCTTAGGGTCGAGCTTGCGGACAATATCCACAGCCAGCTGCACTTCTGCCGGCTTGCAGCCCTCACTGGCGGCAATTTCTTTTACGCGCGCCTCGGCTACAGCCTCCAGATGTTTGTCGATAATGGCAGCCACCAGCCCATCATAAATTCCCTGACTTTGGGCCTGCAGGCGCAGGCATTCAGCCAGATTTCTGGCCCCAACGCCAACAGGTTCAAAGCCCTGGACTATGTGCAGCACCTGCTCCACCCGTTCTTCTGTCACCTGCATTGCCGCAGCGATTTCCGCGGTAGTCAGTGTCAGATAACCCCAGTCATCAATGGAACCGATGATAAATGTGGCAACGGCCAGCTCCTCGTCACTCGCGCAGGCAAATTCAGCCTGCTCCAGCAATTCCCTTTCCAGTGTAATATCCACCGAGGCATTGGATTCGAGCATATTGTCACGCTCATAAAAACCGCCCGTGGAAACGTTGCCGTCACCTTCCAGATATTCAGCCAGCGCCGCCACGTTTTCCGCCCGCAGTACTTCCCCCTGCGAAGCCGTAACCCCGTCACTGTACTCCATTTCCAAGGCCGGATTTTCCATATATTCTTTTTCAATCTCCGCTTTCAAGTCCTGCGCTGACAGCTGCAATATCTGAATTGCCTGCTGCAGTTTCATCGACATGACCAGATGCTGGGAGAGATTTAAGTTTAATGATTGTTCCTGTTGCATGGAAATGTTCCTTCACGCGGCCCGTAGATAATATTTAATTCTGGGACATAGCCGCAGCGATGGCAGCCCCCAGGCCGCTGCCGCCGTTTTCCAGAACCGTATCAATAGCAGCTGCGTCCTCGCCGAGCAGTTCAGACAAGGCGCGCATGATGTTTTCTTTGGCCAGCGGCATTTTTTCGTATACAGAACCATCGATGGCAATGTGCTGTTTCTGCACCTTGTCACTGCCGGCCAGCTGCCAGATAATGCCAACAAACGTTGCCGTAACCAGACGGGCCGAACGGATTACCAGCGCCCCGGCCAGTTCCTGTACCTTGGCACAGTCATCAGCCGTCAGGTCATGGCCGGTCTTGGCTTTGACAATCTCAGCCACTTTATCGGCCTCACTGATGATAGCACTCATATCAATGCTGGTAAAGCCATAGGCTTTGCCCTTTTCGCCGAGCAGTTCCGCCAGGGCCATACCAAAGAGTTCGCCCATATAACGGCCGGATACCATTTTTTCCAGACGCTGTTCACCCGGCTTTTCCGAGGCGGCGTCAAATTCCTTGTCAAAACGGTTGGGAATGAGTTTCATAAAGCCGCCCGATTCCATGTTGATAATCATGGGAGCGTCAGCGCTTTCAGCATAGGGTTCCAGATAGCAGGTGTTATGGCCTGTTGCGTAAATCGAACCAATGTAAGTATCCGGCTGCTTGTAGGCAGCCGCCAGCAGAACAGCTACCGTATCATTGATAACGGCCGTCGGCTCGACATTATCAATGCCCTGACGGTGCAGTGCCTCTTTCAGCAGGTCATTAACCACTTTGCCCTCAACGCCCGGCGTAGCAAATTCCTTCGTCCAGATGATGAGCTTGGCGTCGTAAAGATTGCTCTGCTCCGAGGGGAACGAGAACGTATGCCCCAGCAGGTATTTCTTCTCATGGTCACCGTCAATAGCCTCATCAACCAGAGCGGCGATGAAATCAAACATTTCCTCAGCCGTGGATTCAGCACCGATATAGTCGTAAACGCCCTCAACTTTTAAGGGTTTCGCCACTTTTTTCAGAATTTCAAACTTGCCCTGTCCCATGAGCTTAATGCGTAAAACACGCAGGTTCGTGCCGCCGAAGTCCAGTGCCAGGTATTCACCGGTCTCCTTGCCGGTGGGCAGGCCCACATAGGATTTCAACATCCTCAGGGAGGACAAATCCGGGTCCTTCAAGCCCATACGCAAATCATAACGGAAATCTGCGGCAATTTCATGCAGCTGCTCACTGTCCACCGTAAATTCCTTCTTGATATCAGCAAATAATTCCTTAGAAAATGGCATTTTCCTATCCCCTTTTGCTATTATTTGATAAACACTCTTATTATTATAAAGGTTTTTACCTTATTTTCCTAGTACATATTTTGTAACAACATTTCATTTCGCTACGCCTGCCCCGTTGAAGTCAGGCACAAATTCCGCCGAGGCACTGCGACGCTCCTGTATATAGGCATTTTCCATACCCAGCTGCAGGGCGTAATCGACAACAGAATCGTATTCAAAAGTAGTCAGCCGCCGGTTGAGCGGCTTATGCTCTGCGGCTTTGTACATTGGGGTGTATTGATTCATCAGACTGACCTGAACATTCTTGCCGAAAGTTTCCCACAGCCATTTTACAATGTCCATGCTTTCATGGCGATGTCCCGGCAAAACCATGTGACGCACTAACACACCCCGCCGCAGCTGCCCGTCCGCGGCAAATTGCACAGGCCCCACCTGCTCCACCATGCGCGTGATGGCAGCACTGGCAGCCGCAAAATAATCCGCAGCCGCTGAATACTCCTTGCCGCTGGCTGCGCTCATATACTTCATATCCGGCAGGTAAATATCAACATAGCCCTTTAAGGCCTCTATGGTTTCCACATTTTCATACGCACTGGAGTTATAAACCACCGGCAACGTCAGGCCACGCGCCTTGGCTATTTCCAAAGCAGCGATTATCTGCGGCACATAGTGCGTCGGCGTGACTAAATCCAAAGTCGCCGCTCCCCGGGCCTGCTGTTCCAGAAAAATCTCTGCCAGCCGCTCCGTCGTGACTTCCACGCCCTGACCGCCATGACTTATAGCATGATTCTGACAGTAAACACAGCGCAGGCTGCAATAGGAGAAAAATACCGTACCTGCCCCCTTGGCGCCCACCAGGCAGGGTTCTTCCCATAGGTGCAGGGAAACCAGTGCGATACGCACCTTTTCCCCCGCACCGCAAAAGCCCACGCGCTTTGTGCGATTAACTCCGCAACGGCGTGGGCAGAGATTACAATTCGTAATATCCAGCATTTTGCGTTATCTTCCTTTTAAGTCTGTTTGCATTGAAAGATCTTGCCTAGGCGTTTACCATTTTCCTATACCACTCTTGTAGTAAAGATTCGTAAACATATATGCGCTCTGCCAAATCTTTTGCCATATCCTCATCATAAGTATGGGCAGTCAAATTTCGGTCATCCACCATCTTTAATGCCTGCTCTGTTTCTTCGTCACTAAAAATTCCTACCTCTCGCAGGCTGCGAATCACCTTCTTGGGCGAGGCCGCATCCAAACCTTCACGGTCATACAAATAATCCTTGCCGCATTTCCACATGATTTCAAAACAAAATTCAAAACGCTGAATCAATCCGTCACGCTCGATTTCGCTTAGATTATCCTTGCTCACCACTTCATGCAGACGAGCCAATGCTCTGGCCGCCCCTTGAAAGCGCTTGCTGTCTGTCAGTTCCATCTAATGCCATCCCTTCTGATTTCTTCACGCAATGACTCTGCGGCCCTGCTCATATCTACAATATCCACACGGTAAGGAATGGTCGATTCTTCCAGCTGCTCCTGCAAGTCAGCAATTTTCCGCTCATTAGGAGCACCCAAAAATTCTACCGCCACATCCACATCCGAACCATGACGCGCGGTCCCCCTTGCCCATGAGCCGAAAAGATATACATTTACATCTTCATCAGCCAGAATTGACAGTACAAACCGGCGTATGCGGTCAATATAAATATTCTCCACCCAAAGAACGCTCCTTAGACACTAAGTATTAAGCATTTTGCGCTGTCTTCCTTTTGACATTTGACCGGCTTTTACCATATCACACCGTAATTGCTTACGGGAAAGCCGTCTCACCAACCGTACCTTCATTATATCATGGAAAACAATTTTCTCAAATATTAGCTGCAAGAAACGCGTGTATTCCCATCCACACAGGGAATACACGCGTTTTTCGCTGTCTGCTATATTAGGTTAGTTCTCTTTTTCTGCCTGTTCTAAAGTTGCTTTTTTTATCGCATCTTTTACTTCCTGATATGCTTTATCATCTTTAGCTAATTTGAAGGTCTCCAGTTTTCCCGTTATCATATTTCCTGCAAACTGCAGGCATTTTTTTCTTCATTATAGGTAATAACTGGCTGAACGCCCTGCATAATCTTGATAGTGTTATCACTGCCTCCTTTTTGTGCTGTTGCTTCTATTACATTACTTTCTACAACATCATCAGTTTTGCTACTATAACGCAATGTATAATACTTCACAATATAATCTTTATCACCATTCTTTTTTATCTCCAGTGCCTGGGCTTCTGGATCTATTTTAAAGCCCCAACCGCTTTTATCGACAATATCTGTTGTCCATTTTCCTTCAAATTTATCTGACCTGCCACAACCGGTAAAAGAAACTATACTCGTAAGCACCAAGATTCCCATAATCATTAAGCGTGCGATTTTATTCATAATAAGCATCCTTTCTTTGCATCACTTATTGCCAGTCCATAAGTAATTTAATCATTTCTGTACCGCCTCTATCAATAGCAATATCTAATGGTGTTTTCCCTTCTTTATTTCTAATTTCTTTATTTGCTCCGGCGTACAGAAGTATTTTTGCAGCTTCTATATCATACAAATACGCCGCCGCATGCAAAGCTGTATCTCCACTTCTATAAATATATCTAGAAATATTTAGCGCTCCACCACACCCATTATTGGAACTTCTTGCATTCACATCAGCTCCATTATTGACTAGATTTTGTATTAAATCATGTTTTTCTTTCTCACGTGATACCGTATCAATTATAACACTTTGCATCAAAAGAGATACATTGTTATTTCCTTTTATATTTACATTTAAACCTTTATCCAATAAATACTGAATTACTTTAGGATCGGAATACATAAACGCATAATAATGTCTGCTCTTACCATCATACCATCCTTCGATATCCGCACCTTTGGATATCAGAAAATCCGCCATTGTTGTATCCATATTCCCATACACCATACGCCCTAATTCGTACTCTATAGGGAATGTATTTTCAAACATAGAATTGACATTCGCCCCTTGCTCAATAGCTTTTCTGGCTAAATCATAATCCTTCTTTTTTAATGCTTGATGTAAAATTTTATCTATTTTTGTAGCACTATTTCTCCTAACAGCTTTATCCCCAGTAGCAGCGCCAATAACCGAACCTATGGCATCACTTAGCCAGCCAGCTTCGGCTGTCTTAGGCTGCTCAAAAGGAGTAAGCGTAAAGATTGACGCTATAAGCAGACCAGCAGCAATTTTTCTTTTTAACTTCTTCTCCATTGTAATAATCCTCCCATTTTTCCTTGACACATCTTTTATTTTTTCACTCTTGACGCAGGAATCTTTACTGATGATGGACCTTCAAACCCTGGGCCAAGTTCATACCTTTGAAAGACAATCCAAACATTTCCATCTTTATCTGGATAAAATTCTGTTGACAGTTTAGATGGCGTAAACTGTGGTGCATGGTCACGCTTTTCACCTTTAACATTATAATATTCCATATTGGCGATTTGCAGAACTTCATCCAATGTTATATCAACATAGTCTGAAAGCACCTTTCTCTTTCCAGTTGTTTTGTCGTACACTAGTGTATTAACTTTTGTAAGTGGGCGTGCAGCTCCCTTATAATCTGTATCCTGTACAAACAAAAAGGCTACAACATTATCATCATCCAGCTGTGTCGAATACTCCATCAAATGCCTTCTGATATCGTTGCGCTCCCCCTGCGTTTCTTTTTCGATAAACGCATTGATATCCGCATTTATCGCCTCACTTACAGTTTTATTTCCCGTATTCACCACAGGATATTGCAGTTTGCCGCCAACGACCTCCTTTTCTGCCGTAGTTATTGGCTCAGCAACTTTTTCAGCAACACTTTCTGTCGCACTGGTTTTCTGCTCCTGATGTTCAGGCTTAGTGGCAAAACAACCTGTCATGAGCAAACAGCCCACTAATAACGCACATACTCCTACCCTGTAAAAATCCTTTTTCATCTATTTGTCCTCCCTGTCTTTCCTCTGGCTATGACCTTACCCTTATTCCATATCTATAATGCGAATGCTGACAATCTGACCATTATACACATCAAATCTAATAGCGGCATAATCCGGCGTTCTGTAAACGTAAGATTCAATACCACTATAGCCATGGTTGTAATGCCATGGTATGCCATAGGTGGTTGCTATTTTCCCCTTTATGTCACCAACATGTACCCCGGCCGGCGTAGCTATTCCATTATCAGCTTTGGTCATTACAATACTTACTTGACCTTTATTGAACATGATTTCAAAGGAATCACCGTAAATGTAACTAAAACTTTTACCGCGTCTAATCTGGTCTACGCGCTCTTCCGTCACCTTATCCGGCTTGCCATATATGGCTTCAACCTCAGCGGTACTCATCCCGAAGGTGATTCCCCCCAAAGCAAGCGCCGAATTGTCCAGCGACTTATCGTAGGCATTGTTGTAATGACTATTCCCAGCCACACAAACAGGAGCCATCATCCCTATAATGACAGCACTCAATAAGCTCACCAATAATTTTTTCATAAATACTCTCCTCTTTTCATCCTTTTGACTTGACGTATCCCCTTACCTTTTCACCTCCATTATAAGTTCAGTAAATGATACAGTCAATATCTAGAGCTTTAAATACACGTCTTTGTTATTGATTTTTTGTCACATATAATAAGAAATGACAAGTCAAATGCGACTTATTTCCTAACAATACGCTACAAGTGAAATGAAAGAGTGAATTTCTCCATGAATATCACGGCATACAGGCTGCGCACTCTCCGCGAAGCAAAGGGACTGTCCCAGCGCGAAGTTGCCGAGCGCATAGGTATGACACGAACTGCTTACAATAAATACGAGCGTGGTACCAGCCGCCCCGTGCGCAAACTTGACGAACTTACCGCACTATTTGGCGTGACCACTGACTACCTTCTGGGCAAAGATGCAACTTCTTTTGAAAATCAGCTTAGTGGGCTTGCCGCCCACGATTACGACCAAATACAAAAATATCTCGGGCTGAGCGCAGAAAACAAATTGCTCGCCGATATAATGCTAGATGCGCTCCATGAGCGCGAACGCAAGGCCACTTCTGAGAATCAGGCAGAATAAAAAAGCAGGACAGTTGCTCTCACGGCAAACCATCCTGCTTTTTTATTCTGCTTTAAACTCGGCAATACTTCTATTAAGGAACTCCACCATGGCTTCCAGCATTTTTCGTTATCTTCCTTAATAATATTTATTCCCCAATATTTATCCCTTACTGACATAACTGCGTTTATCTTGTGGAATATCCTCCCAGCGCACATCTTTTGCTGCCATACCGTGCAAAACTCCCCAAGCCGCTGCGATGCCTGCCGCCTCGCCCATACTCATGCAGGTGGGCTGTATGCGGAAAGAGGCTTGCGCCGCAAAGCTGCCGCTGATGCAGCGCCCTGCCACGATGAGATTGGAAATTTCTTCTGGCACCAAAGCACGATAGGGTATTTCGTAATACTCGCCCTTTTTAAGCTTCTTGCCAAAGTTCAGCTTTACATCGTGAATGTCGATAGGATATGCCGTGCGGCAGACCGCATCGGGGAAGTGATGCCCATTCCAATAATCCTCGGCGGTAAGGTAGTATTTGCCCCGGATGCGCCAAGTCTCACGCGTTCCGAGCATTCCTGCCTCACGGCTGATGTAAGCCTTTTCAAAGCCGGGTACATCGGAAACGAGGAAGGCGGCGATGCGATGCATCATGCGGCGGCCAAAAATGATGGCTTTGCTGCGTGAGGCTGCGTCCGTGGCGCTGAACATCAAAGGCGGCATCTCCGGACAGTTCATGGCCATGGTGTGAGGCTTGCCGGTGACGGAGAACCCCTGAATATACAAGATATCATCCTCGGTGAGTTTGCCGTCCTTGACCCCTTGCTTGAAAAAAGCCTCATTTTCCTTAATCTTGGCAAACTCCATAAACGGAGCTTTGCCTGCGGCCACATCCTCCTTGAGCCGTTTCAAAAGAGGCGGTTCCATGCGTTGGTCTTTGAGCGTATCCGTGAAGAAATCGCAGACCTTGTTTACGTCCACATCCGCCATCTCGAAACGCAGGCTCATGGGCTGGTTCCTTCCGGTTTGCTCCGAGCCTTTTTCCGTCCTCACACCGGCCAAACGGGAAAGAAGCGCATCCCCCGTGGCATCAATGAAGGTTTTGGCGCGAATCTTGCCAAGGCCCTCCACGGTCTGCACGATGCACTCCGTAATTTTGCCCTGCTCTACCACTGCGCCCACGAGGGTTGTTTCATACAGGATATCGGCCCCTGCCTCGGCGCACAGTTCCTCATAGACTAAGGTGAGGGACTCGGCGGCGTATAGCCCTTGCCCACCGCCGTAAAAGAAGTCGGTAACAACATCGTTTCTCGCTCTGGCACCCTGCCGCTGTTCCATACGCCGATTCAGTTCCACAATATAAGGCGTGTCGCTGCCATCAATGAAAGTCGGCATACAGGGATAGACGCACCCCAATGTTGCCAGCCCCCCTAATACGATACTGCGCTCAATGAGCAGCGTCTTGGCACCGTTTCGGGCCGCGCTTACTGCCGCTGCCGTTCCGGCAGCCCCTCCGCCCACTACGCAGACATCCGTTGTAAAAAGTGTGGGAATCTCCGCCGTGCCAAAATTCACGGCAGACGGCAAGGCCGCATTTGCCTTTGGCGGATTCGTCTCCCCCATAGCCAACGTAGCTGCCGAAGCCGCCGCCAGCTTCATAAAATCACGGCGAGTTATGGGAATGGAAAATGTGGCTCCGTCTTTTTTCATGATAAATTTCTCTCCTTTCGGTATATGGTCAATCTATAAAAAAATATTCTCCCAAAAGAAGATTATATCCTGCTTTTCCTTATGCCTTGAATTCCTCTATACTTTGCCTGATGAATTCCACCATAGATTCCATCATAAAATCCACAAACACTTTACTATCTTCGCTGTCCTGACTTACTGCTAAGGCTTCGATATACTTGGCCTTGTTCTCCTTCTTCAAAATACTGGGAAGCAGGCCTTTTTCCATCTGTATCATATTCATGAGCAGACGGCAGGTACGCCCATTGCCATCCACCCACGGATGAATCGATACCAGACGATAGTGCGCTTCAAAGGATAAGGCATAAACTCCAGCATCATCTGTAAATGTTTTTTTACGTTCATCATTCAGCCAAGTGCAAAAGTCCTCCAACCGCTGCGGCACTTTCTGATAGTTCAGATATGACTTACCACCTCTGCCCGCACTCACATTGACTAAACGCAAATCCCCTGCTGAGGAATCAAAACTGCCTAACGCCGTTGTGTAACTGCTGCCGGTATTGCGCATAACCAATGCAGACAACTTTTTTAGAAAGTCCACGGTTATAGGAATGTTCTTAGCCAGCAGGCCATTCACATAGTCATAAGCCCTTTTCAAGTCAAGGTTCATCATCTGTTCCGTGACATTGTGCCCACCGGGAACTATCCCCTCATCAAACATAAGCTTATTTTCTATCTCCGTTACAGTCGACCCTTCAATAGCCGTGGAATGGGTGATTATCGAATACAGATACAGCTTTTGAAAATCAAACTGTTCCGCGATTCCCAAACGGTTAAATTCCTGCAAAGCATTATTCAGTTCATCGCGAATCGTATTCATCATAAAAATCACCGTCCTATTTTTTCAAGTAAGCTACCGTCCAGTATCGGCCCGTATTTTGGCCGCCACCAGGAGATGGCGCGGATGGCGTTGATATAGTCCTGCATGGCCTGATTATCGATGGCAGGTGTTTCCCCGCCACTCAGGGATTCCGGCACCAGCGGTATGGTATCGGCTTTGCCGATAGCCTTGCGCGTAATCCAAAAGCCGTAATTGACGCCCTTATTGCTTGTGGTGGTCAGACTCTGTCCTAGGGCCATATAAGCATGTCCCTGCGGAGCAATGAGCTCCATCACCGTGGGGAATATATCAATCTGACTGCCGGCGCTGTCGGCCAGCAGAGTTCCTTTATGAATATTTTGCCCTGTCACAATAAAAGGAATCCCGTAACGGGCATACATATCCGGCTGTTTTTCGATATTATAACGGTCAGCATGGTCACCGACGATAATAAACAGACTGTCGGGATATTTTTCCCTGACTTCCCTGACAAATTTCACCAGTTCACGCTGGGCATACCAATAATGCCCCAGTTCTCTTAGCAGTTCTTCATCCTGCTGTGCAGCAGGCGGCAGAGCCGACCGGGTTCGCTCCTGGTCAAAGCCCTTGGCCAGAACGTCCACATCATAGGGACTATGGTTAGAGGCATTTAGTATGACATTAAAGCTCGGTCCCTCTGTCAGCCGTGCCAGCACATTGGCGTACAGACATTCGTCCTCACAGCCCCAGACGCTCCCTGGCACATCACCGAAGTCACCGCGGCTATAAAAATGCGCAAAGCCCTGTGCCGTGGTAAAAGCGCCAATGCGTTCCCAGGTAGCCGGGCCGGCATAGAAAAAATTGGTGTCATAGCCCAGCTTGGCAATCTGTGGTGCACTGGCAGTGGGATAAGGTGCCGCAAAGGATTCCGGCATGGTGGTCAGGTAAAGGTTGGCATCCGCCAGTCCCGTTACCGCCCCCGTCACTGCCGACACGGTACTAGCTCCATTGGGCAGGAAAGCCGGACAATAATCCGTAGTTTCCTCCGCCAGCAGGGCGCGCAAATCCTCCGCAATGGGTATATCCTTATATTCAGCCAGCAGCGGCCAGTTGGCCAGACTTTCTGACAGAATTACAAAAACATGCCGGGGCGGTTTGTCCGTCCCCTGCACCACGCTTTTCTGCAGATAATCATCGAGATTATCTGAATCCGCCTGTTTGCCACTGAGCTGCGCGGCCAGCAGTTTAATATCCTCCACCGTAAAGTCCAGCCCATTACAAGCCAGCATACGGCTGTTGAGATTATAGGCCCGGTAAATGGCCTGCGGATTGTCCAAAATGGCCTCGTTTAAAAACTCGTCCCTGGTCACCCCGGCATTTTCCCAGTCCACAGCTGTCTGCCAGCCCAGACTGCCACCAAAAATCCCCAGTAAGACAGCAATATAAACGACACCGATAAAGGTGGCACGCACCACTAATTTTGCCGCCAGCGGCCAGTGGCCAATGGGCAGCAGGGGCAGCCGCCAGGCCAGCAGGCTCCGCAATATGCGCCAGAGTGCGTAGGCCAGCAGCATGGCACCGGCAAACCGTAGTGGCAGGCCATACTGGTCAACCATCGTCCAGAACAAGGCCCCCCAGTCCTCATTCATTCCCGTGAATATCATCTGATTAAAATTCATGCGGTAAATGCGGTAATAGGGGAAACTGGCCATGTACAGCACGGTTAAAACAGGCAGCAGCAGGCCATTTATTCCGAGCCACAAATATTTTTCCACCTTGGGCCAAAGATAATGCGCCAGCAGGGCCGGTACAAAGCTCAGCAGGGTAATGGCCCCGGCCGTCTGCATACTCAGGCGGCTGCCACGCCATAACGCCAGCATGATATCAGACCCTGTTGTCTGCGGCCCCCAATAATCCTGAAGCCAAAAAATAAAAAAGAGCCGGAAAAGGGAAAGGACTGCCAGGTAAAAAACATATACCTTCAGTCCTTCCACGATTATCCTATGAAAATTTTCCCAGCTCAAACACGTCGGGAAATTTATACTCATGGCAGAATGATTTCCACGCCGTAAGAATCAGCGGCCTCCTGAATATCCTGTGCCGGCAGAGTGTCAGTAATCAAGCCGGACAAGGTATCAAGCGTAGTATAGTTATAGTTGCCGTCCGTGCTGAGCTTGCGAGCCTCAGCCACTACATAGGCCTTCTTGCTATGACGAATGATAGCGGCCTTATTGATACCGTCATCAATATCGTAGGTAGACACACTGTTTTCTTTGACGTCTACGCCTACAGCACCCACGAAGGCAATATCCGGTTTCAGACGGGAAATAAAGTCCAGCGTCATGCCGCCCCAGAAACCATCGCGGCTTTTGTTGATTTTACCACCGGCAAAGACCACACGGATTTTCGGATTGCGGGCCAGTACTACGAGAATATCAATCATGTTGGTAACAACAGTGATATCCTGGTCCATCTTGACGAGCAGTTCGGCAATAGCCAGATTGCTGGTAGAAATATCCAGGAATACCATATCGCGCTCATGAATGAGTTTCACTGCGGCCTGGGCAATGCGCTGCTTGGCCTCTACATCGGTGTTACGATGCTTGCTGACCTCCAGCATATGGCTGTTTTCACGAATGCGCACAGCACCGCCATAGGTACGTTTGAGTTTGCCTTTTTTCTCCAGCGCACCTAAGTCCTTACGAATACAGTCCTCAGTAACCTTGAATTTTTCACTGAGCTCACGCACACGTACCTTGCCATCGCGAGCCAGCATATTCAGTATGATTTCCTGACGTTCTTCTAAAAACATCTGTTATTCACTCCCATATCAAAAATTCCCTTACACCACTTGGGGAAAGCAGCAGGGTATTGTTCTGTCTTGTTTATTATAGCGCAAATGAATATTTTTTTCCATAGTAAAAATAAGCGAAAACAATAAAAGACAGGATAGCGGTCTGCCATAACTATCCTGTCCTTAAATTCAGCCACATGCTCAACGCTCATGCAGTATATACTCTTCATCTTCGTCAATTATTTGCAACATTATATCCGCGAACTGCGGATCAAACTGCGTGCCCCGCCCCTTGGCAATTTCACTGCGCACCACATCCTGCGGCAGCACATCACGGTAGCTGCGCCGCGACGTCATGGCATCATAGGCGTCAGCCACGGCAATAACCCGGGCATAAACCGGAATCTGACTGCCGGCAAAACCATCTGGATAGCCCTTGCCATCATAACGTTCATGATGGGAACGCGCCCCAATGGCCAGTTCCGGGAACTCCGCAACAAGGTCCAAAATTTGTGAGCCTATAACGGTATGCTGCTGGATTTTTTCATACTCCTCATCATTAAGCCGGGTAGTTTTATTGATAATGTATTCCGGCACCCCTATTTTGCCGATGTCATGCAGCAGCCCCATAAAGTAGATGCGGCGCTGTTCTTCTTCCAGCCACCCGAGCTTAAAGGCAATATGACGGGCATAGCGGGCCACACGCTGCGAATGGCCACGGGTGTAGGCATCCTTGGCATCGATGGTTTTCGCCAGCGCCATTACCGTTTGCTCGAACAGCCGTTCGCTGGCAGCTAAACGGTCCTCTGCCAATTGTGTCTGACGCTGTACCTCCTCTTTAAGATTACGATGCAGATACTCCAGCTCAAGAACCTGTTCAACCTTTTTTACCACGATAATCGGCACAAAGGGTTTGCGGATGATATCAAAGCCTCCGCCCATAGCCACAGCGGCCTCCATTTTCTGACTAAGGTCATCAGTCACAATAATGACAGGCATATCTTTATAACGCACATCACCATGTACCTTGCGTAAGATATCAAATCCATCGGTATCGGGAAGTTTATCTGCCAACAGCAGCAAATCAACGTGATGCTCATTTAAATAAGACATCACTTCGCTGCCGAAGGAAACTTCACAAAATTGCACACGCGGCTCCAATATTCTTTTAAGTTTTAGGCGGTCGATTTCGTTGCCATCCACGACCAGCACTATTGTCTGTCGCATTTGAGATATTTGCATACAATTTTCGTCCTTGCCAGCTAAAAACTATATCAACTATTTTTTGCCATCGATATACTGCAAAAATATACTCCCTGTAATGCAAACAAACCTCACCCAAGCTGCCAAGACATTTGGATGAGGTTTTATGCGAGATTACTTAATTCAGATTTTCGATATATTTTTTCAAGTCTTCTGCTGCTTTGGTAACGCGTGACAGATTTGCTGTGATTTCTTCTGTGGATGCTGCCTGTTCCTCGCTGATAGAACCAGTCGTCTCAATGGTCTTGGAAATCCCCTCAACCGCCTTATTCATTTCGTTCAGTGTGGACTGAATCTTTTCCGTAGCTTCACGGGACTGTTCAGCCAGTTTACGAACTTCTTCAGCAACGACGGCAAAGCCACGTCCTTGTTCACCAGCACGAGCTGCTTCAATTGCAGCATTCAAGCCAAGCAGGTTTGTCTGACCGGCAATGTTCGTGATAAAATCAATAACCTTGATTGTATCAGCGTTTTTCTCCTGCAGGAGCTTGGCCTGCTCAACCGATTCCTGACCGGCTTTTGCCAGTGCCATTGCACTCTTGGCCACCTGCTCTACAGCCTCATACACCGTCTGTGTAGACGTAGCAATTTCTTCAATTGCTGAAGTCAGCTGCGTGTTGATTTCTTCCCTGCTCTTAATATCCTCTGCCATTTATATTCCTCCCCATCTTAAAATAACAATCATAAATTCGGAAGCCAATGTGTACCCCTGTAATGTCTTGCTCTTTTCTAATTCCACATTCATATCTAAAAACCTTCTTTTATCGAAAAAATTTTTCCACTAATCTGCAAAAGGATTATTATTTACTCAGCACGAATAAATATAGTAGGTTCCGTGAGATACTACACAACAAGGAAGGTATGGGCTTATGGAAAATGGGATAATAATAAATTTAGGCTGGGAGCAGGGAGAAAAACAAGCCAGCCTGCTCAGTCAGGGAGCGGCGGCAGGGATTAAGCGCCTTCTCATCACCTATAGCAGGCTGACCTGTGCCAGCGAAAATATCAAAGACCTGCTCTACCCGCTTTTACATCAGGCCAAAGCTCTGGGCATGGAAATAATTCTGGATGTTACCCCCATGCTCCTTGAACGGCTGGGCCTGCAGGAGTTATCATCCTCCGCTTTTAGAATGCTGGGCGTTCAGGGATTACGTCTCAGCGATGAATTTGCTGTGCAGGATATCATCCGCTTTTCTCATAATCATCAGGGGCTGCGCCTGCTGCTCAATGCCTCTACCATGACCAGCAGCGTACTCAGCCAGCTATTGGCAGAACGCATCAATCTCAAGCAGGTGGAGGCCATGCATGATTTTTACCCCCGTCATGGTACAGGACTCAGCGAAGAATTTCTCGTGCGGAAAAATATACTGATTCATCGTGCCGGCATGCGTGTAGGAGCGTTTGTTGCTGCCCAGACACCGTCTGATACAGATGACTTTTCCACAGTTACATTGGAAGAACATCGTCAGGAAGAGGCTGATGTGGCCGCCCGTCATCTGGTGGCTTTAGGCATTGACTTTGTTTTTCTCGGCGGCAATGCACCGCAGGCAGGTGACTTAAAAGCCATTGGCCAGTTACGGGAAAGTCAGGTCACCATGCGTGCACAGTGGCTGACCAATAATATATTTTTGCGCGATTTGCTGAATAATACTTTTACAGCACGTTCCGACGAGGCCCGTGACGCCATTCGCGCCCAGGAAGGACAGATGCTGCTGGCGGCCACACAAAGCATTGTAGCCCCGGATAACCGCATAGTCCGCCCTATCGGTGCCATTACCATCGATAATCTTACAGCCGGTGATTTCATGGGTGAAATCCAACTGATACGTCATCCCCAGGCTGCTGACAGCCATGTCAATGTAGCTGCGATGGTCGATGAGGCCGAAGTAAACCTCCTGCAGTACATCACTCCCGGTCGGAAATTTTCCTTTATCTTCCATGAATAATTACGATTCTCTTGTGGTATAATATCCTTACGGATTATTTTAGGGAGGATTACATGGAAACAAACAATAGTGCTGAATTATGCGACATTCATCATACACATCCTGAAAAACTAAAACATTGTGCCCTGCACACCTTAGATGACGAAACCAGCCTGAATCTGGCTGACCTGTTTAAGATACTTGGTGATAAAACCCGGATAAAACTCCTGTCCCTGCTGGTTGCAGAGGAAGAACTATGCGTATGTGATATCGCGGAATCCCTGAACATGGGACAGTCGGCCATATCACATCAACTCCGGGTTCTGCGTGCTGCCAGACTTGTAAAGTTCCGCAAATCCGGCAAAGAGGCTTTTTATTCCCTCGATGATGACCATGTTGTCAAACTCATGCGTCAGGGATTAGAGCATGTACAGGAAAAATAATTTTCTGGATAAATAAACGAAAGGATTAACCGCATGAACACTCGGCTAAAAAAGATAGGCATTTCCGTAGTTACTGCCATGTGGATAGGCAGCGCTGCAGTTTTTGCCTCCCCTACCCTGCAAACCGGCTCCCACGGTCATAATGTGCTGCTGTTGCAAAAAAAATTGCAGGCTGTAGGCTACAGCATTTCCTCCGTTGACGGTATTTACGGTCTGGAAACCGAACGTGCCGTAGCAGAATTTCAGCGCGACAATAAAATCAAAATAACGGGAATTGTCAATAACGCGACCTGGCGGGCACTCAAAAAGGCCAAAAAAGTGGAATGGGGCAGCAATGTCCCTAAACCAGCTACTCAGCCTGCCACTAAGCCCGGCAGCGATGTGCTGACCAGCCGTGGCCCTCTGGCTCCCAACAATCAGCCCATATTGGCGCAAAACAAGGTAAATGCCCTGTTAAAGACCGCACGGTCCTATATCGGTGTGCCCTACCAGTTCGGTGGCGCCACCCCCAAAGCCTTTGACTGCTCCGGCTATCTGCAGTATGTATTTGCCAAAAACGGCATCAATATTCCGCGTACAGCCGATGAGCAGTATAAGCTCGGCCTGCGAACCAAGAGCAGCCAGCAGCTTGTCCCCGGAGATTTGGTCTTCTTCACTACCTACGAAGCCGGCGCCTCCCATTGCGGCATCTATCTGGGCAACAACGAGTTTATCCACGCCAGCTCCAGTAAGGGCGTCCGGGTCGATACCCTGAAGGACTCCTACTGGGCACCGAGATATTTAGGCGGCAAACATATCGTGAAATAAAAAACGACTGGTCTAACTTATGACCAGTCGTTTTTCTATGTCCATATATTGTTAATGCCAGCAGGAATAACGCTTCCGTTCCTCTGCCGTCCGCGGCCATTTATTGCCATTTACCATGTAGTCACACCAATCCTCTACATTATAATGTAGAACATAAGTAGCACTATCATAATCACGGCACTTTTCGATCAGGCCACTATTACGAATCATTTGCTTGCGGTCAGCCCGGGAATAGCCCCTGTCCCCCAGCATCAGCATTATCGTCCCAAAGAACCTGCGTACTTCTAATCTAAGTCCAGCAAACAGCATATCAAATCTCCACCTTTCTAATGTCATGGACATTTTTTACTGCTTTTTCTGTAAGCCCAACCCACTGCCAGCCATTGGTATCCTGCCGAACTTTTTCGATTGCCTGCTCAACAGTCAGTTTATTAGCCATATATTTGGCATACATCCGTGATACCCCATAATCGGCCATATACACAATCATAGTCCACACAGACAGGCAGCCTAAGCCGATTTCTTACCACAAATTCTGCCCATTCCATGTTCGGCTTATCAAAGCCCTTAATGAGCAGCCCATCTTCATCCAATTCCATACTCAATACACAAGGAGCAAGTGATCCCTTTGCCCAGATTATCGCTTGTGTCAATCTAGGCGTAACATAGAACCCTGTACCAAAATCCAAACCTTTGCGCCCTGCTGTAATATCAATACCCTTTTGCAGAATCTGTTCCGCACTGAACAAATCCGTACCATGATATAGCTTCATCGCTTCATTCTCCTCTATATCATTATAGCACTTCAAAGTTCTTCATTCAATCTACAAGAATCGGTCAAACATTTGATTACTCTTTTATCTTCGTTCCGATTGGGACTCTTAGATATTTGTTCAAATCCTTCGTAGGTATTCTAATTTGGTGGCCATCATTATCAAGTATATAGAAGCCACCCCAATCAAAATCACTGAAAAAGATTATCTGTCGTTCGCTTTCTAAATGAAGATTTATCGTTTTTATATAAGACGGCATATCTTCTTCTAAACCAATAGCGTATGAATTTGTAAATTCAAAATCAGCTTCATTAAAAGTCTGCTCCTCTACCGAAACATCTTTTATCGAGTCGCCCTTTAATGAAGCAAACAATTTCCGTACATCAAAAGAATACATTGAACCAATGTCCGACTGATAATATTGCGAAGGAATACAATTCTTCGACATTCTAACAGTACTCGATTCACTGAAATCTATTTCAAAAGCGCCCCTATCCGTAAGAAATATAACAGGCTCATCAATCGAGCTTATATACAAATCAGTATATTTAACCTCCGCTAACCATTTCATAGTCTCTTCTAAATTCCATGGATAATACTCATATCGCCCTCCTTTTCTAATGGCTTTTACTTGCCTATCTGGATATAATGAAGATACATTTATTCGCCCAAGATTATAAATGCTATTACCTACTATGGCGACTTCTTTAATTTCTGCACCAACAAGACCAATAATATTAACATACTTTTTTAATATTGAAGGCTGTTGTATAAATGGTGCACTCCAATCGCTACCACAGAACAATTTAGAAAAATGATCTGTTCCATCGAGTGTCTTTAGTTTATTTTTCTGAATAAATTCAATGATATTTCTTTCATTCATCATAACCATCATCCCCCGTGAATTTATCCATTATCGCCATCAATTTCTCTAGATAATATGAATCCTTCCATACCACCCTTGCACCCACAACATATAATCTATATTTAGCTCGTGTAGCCGCAACATTAACGATGTTGCTATTGACCCATTTTACAGCACCATTAGCTTGCGGCGAATCATCACAGCCTAATACAAATATAACTTCATCAGCCTCCTTACCTTGAAATTTATGAACCGTGCCAATATTGTTATCGCACCACTCACTGATATTTTTCACCGTTGATAATCTGTTTTTTAACAACAGTTTAACTCCGTTAACTACAGAGTTAAATGGGCTTATGATATAGATATTGGGATTTTGCGACTTTTGAAAGGCTTGTCGCATCATTTCAACAATATGTTCACCTTGTCTTTGCACAAAATGATCTTTATTGCCTTTTTCACTTCCTGCAATATCAAACCAACAAGACTTGGAATACAAAAAGCCCGCCATTTTATCCTCACTTGGCTCTGCCGTTTGCTTCTTCATTATTCCACCATATGATATTTGATTGGAAATTTCATACATTGGATTGATACACCGGCGATGTACTAAGAGTGGACATCCTATCCATTCTCTCTTTTCGTGTTCCTCCTCATTATTTAGGTATGTCCCCCATCCATTGATAGTATCCGCAAATTTCTGCACAGAAATGCTCTTGTCAATGTATCCTCTGTATAAATCTTCCGTATATGTAGATTTCAGCAAATCTAATTCATCTGTGACTACCGGCTCTACCTGCTTAGGGTCTCCTACAATAATCGCCTTCCGAGCACGAAACAAAGCCCCCAGCGCCATCTGCGGTTCAGCTTGGCCTGCTTCATCCACAATCAACGTCCCCAAAGCCCCTGGTACTTCAACATCACGCAGGAACCGGCCCACAGCAGCAAACGTTGTGGAAATGACAGGCACCAGCAAGCTCAAAGTTTGTAGTAAGGCAGGCATAGCCATCTTGCGGTCAGTAACATGATATGTAATATGATCATTATTCCCTTTGAAAACATCCCATATTAACATTAAGTTTATCAGATTATCACGACAACATTTTGAGGACAGTACAAATTCCTTATGTACCTGCATGGCAAGCCAGAATAGTTTCTCACGAGCACGATTGTATTCATCGGTAAACCATGGATTATCTACTTGAGCTTTTGTACTTACTTGCTCATCATCAGACAGAAGCTTATCCATATATTCCTCATCAAAACATAATATACCTTTTTCTTTTATCTCCGCAACTATAGTTTGTTGTTGCTCATACTCCTTCTTACATGAATCCAGCTGTCTTTCTATATTAGTAATATTTTTTTGTAACTCCGTTATATACTGCCACTGTTTTTCCAAATTATATTTTTCTTGTATCAATACACTTTTATACTCATCAATAAACTGATTGAATTCCTTATTCTCAACAAGTCCAAAGAAATACTTACGATATTGATTTTCCCAATACATTTGGGACTGTGCTATTACATTTTTACGTGTATCAATATATGTCTTCCACTCTTCTAGCGACAATATATCGCTAGAATTATCATAAGCATTTTCATTTTCTACTTCACCAATCAACTTATCAATTTGATTATTATATTCATTATGCTTTTTCCTTTTGCAGAATATCCCACTATATTGATAATCTGCTCTTAATGCCATAATTCTCGCATGCTTATTATTGACATATTCTATTCGACATATATCTGCAGCCTCTTTTTGCTTCCATTGTGCCACCTTCTCATACATCGCATTCACTTTTCTATGCAGGTCCTTGAGAAATTCAGATAATCGATACAGTTCTTTTGATTGTTGACAATTTTCATCCAATAATGCTTGCATATTCTGAACTCGTTCTAATTGCATCTGAAATGCTTGACCAGCTTTTTGAAAAAGATTTTTATGTTTTTCAAGTTGCCTGTTATCAGAAAAAAAGCTATCTTTCAAGGGATTTAGAATACATTTAGCAAAATGTTTAATATTTTCTTTTTTCCCTAATGCAGCTGCAATTAGTCCCCAAGCAGAATTATTATCGCCTAATAAATCCGATGCAAACTTCGTGAAATAAATATCTTGTAATCTCTGTACCTTCCCATCAACCTTTATATTTTCATATATACTTGATTTACTTACATCAAATAAATTTCTCACATATCTTTGTTCATCATCCGCATCAAGTGAGCCAATGATATCTTTCGCTCTGGGTAATTCCTTACTAATATTTTCAACCGCTGCATTATTACAAGATGTCACCACAATCCCATAGGCGTTGATTTCATCGTTCTTTAGTACAAAGTATCCTCCTTGAACGTATTGAAAATATTTTTTACATCCATTCTTTCCTTTATAAGAGCCGTAAGAGAAATCTTTTACGTAAAAAGCATCATCAGCCTTTGAATATTCAGCCAGTAGCTTGGCACGCTCTACAACATTATTTACTACAATCTCCTTTAGCATTGTGGTCTTACCAGTGCCTGGAGGACCATTTACAGAAAATATAGACTGTGTATCTTCTCTTCCTGTAAATAAATTAACAGCTAGTTGCTGCATAAATGCCGGCATATATTTTGACGGCCATTTTGCCCGTGGAGCATGACTAATTTGCAAAATAGAAAATAACTTATGATATAACTCATTTTTTGCTAAAGCATTAGTCTTTTTAAAATTAAGGATAGTACGTTCATCACTGATTGTTAAAACAGGTGAATCAATATAGGAAATAATCGCTTTTCCCATTTTTGTTTGCCAGAAAGGATTTTCAGATACTAGGCTTTGTTTAATCATGGCAATATCATCAGCAAAAAAATTCATACTTAAACCATGATAGTCATCATCACTGACATATTGAGATTCAGTAGCTATTTTATAGGAAATTATACAAGCATCTTCCACTCCCATATTATTGACAAATACAGCCTTCAGGTATCTATCATATAGTTTTTTCTGTAGTCTATATATTTCATTTTGAAAAAAATTTACAATCGTTCGGATATTACCGTCATCATCTGTCCTAGTAACTGTACTCGAGAAAGTAGTTTGCTGAATCGTTAATTCCCAATCGCTAACGCATTTCAAATACTTATCATAATCTAATGGCTTATTATTAGCTAATGATTCTATTGCCCATAATAGCGGCGACAAAGAGAACGAATTATCTACATATTGACCATTAGAGGTAAATTGCATACTAGCCCATGCAATTATGTCATTATTACTTCTTTTCTCTGGTGCATCGATATCTTTCCCCAATATCTGAACGATTCGTTCTACACATTTATTTCTAATCACACTTCCAATATATAATGTGATATTACTGCAAAAATCCATTTTATACTGTTTTTGAGCTGCAGTAACTTGTGATAGCATATTACCAATGGGCTGTAAAATATCAATCACTATCACATTGGTTTTGTAAATTTTTCTATTCTTCTTAGGAAGAGAATCCTGCTTCAACAATTCCAATAGAAGCCAATATGACAAGATTTTTTGAGCGTTATTTATCATCAACAATCCCACCTAAATTATATTAGCAAAAAAGGCCATTGCACAAGCAATGACCTAAATTTACAAATGGCGGAGTGGAGAGGATTCGAACCTCCGCACCGGTTACCCAGCCTAACGATTTAGCAAACCGTCCTCTTCAGCCTCTTGAGTACCACTCCGTATATGG